>CAYTJF010000100.1:7318-18841 GCA_964437945.1 uncultured Granulosicoccaceae bacterium | reverse complement strand
TGAAATGATTGTAGGAACATTTTTTTGAGTTTGTTAGTTCAAAATTGGCTTTTATAAGTAAAGAACTGTATGACTGCAAAGTGCTTGGAGCGGGCTTCTAGTTTGCGTTTGATGCTAATATTTGAGATCTTTATGCAATAGTGGCTATAGTCTGGGAGCAGACCAACAGTCAAAATATAAACTGTCTGCTTTCTATCATCTTAATTACTTACGATCGAAATTAATTTTTGTATGACGGCTAGTGTATCTGTGAATTTGAACGCGATTGCCCAGCTACGAAATAGGCGCAACCTCCCATGGCCAAGTGTAATCACTATGGGCAGAATCGCTCTCAAATCTGGTGCAGGTGGTTTAACTGTTCACCCCAGGCCAGATCAGCGACATACACGTTTCTCTGATGTAAAAGAGCTACGCCAATTGATACATGACGAATTTCCAGACCGTGAATTCAATGTCGAAGGATATCCGAGCGAAGAGTTTCTGAGTCTTGTTGAACGGTACAAACCAGAGCAAGTTACCTTAGTACCGGATGAACCAATGCAGGCCACTTCAGATCACGGGTGGGATTTTAAGCGAAATCACAACATGCTCTCACCGGTAGTAGAAAGGTTGAAAAATAATGGAATGCGCGTTTCGCTGTTTAGCGACCCCGATGAATCTCATGTTAAGTGGGCTAAGGAAACCGGTTGTGATCGTATTGAGCTTTACACCGGTCCATATGGAGCGGCAGCACATGATTCTGAAGTTCATAAACTAGAACTTGAGAAATTGGGTAAGGCAGCAGATAAGGCGGTTGAGTTGGGATTTACAATCAATGCAGGGCACGACCTGACAGTAGACAATCTTCCTAGCTTGGTCCGAAGGATTCCAAATTTGGCAGAAGTGTCCGTGGGGCATGGTTTAACAGCCGACGCGTTAATATTCGGGTTAGAAGGCTCTGTAAAGCGTTTTATAAGTTCAGTACAACTTGAGACAGGGAGTTAATCATGTATTGCCCAAGTATCTTTTTAGAAAGTAGAACTCCAGTACTCCATGAGCTTATCAGCTCTCACTCGCTGGGTAATTGGACATGTTGGGCTAATAACCAACTGGTCGTTAACCACATTCCATTTTTACTAGATGCAAGTGCTGGAGAGTTTGGTACCTTATTCGGTCATGTTGCGAAAGCTAACCCCATTTGGGAATATCTAAAAGAGGATGTACCGTCGGTCGTGGTATTTCAAGGTGCTCAGTGCTACGTCACACCTTCTTGGTATGCGAGTAAAAAGAAGCATGGCAAGGTTGTACCGACTTGGAATTATGCCGTGGTTCATGCTCACGGCCATGCGGCGGCCACTCACGATAGAGGCTGGCTGCTAGAACACGTAACAGAGCTTAGTGATAAGAAGGAAGCTGGGCGTGAGATTCCATGGAAAGTTGCAGATGCACCGGAGAATTTCACTAACAAGCTCACAGCTGGAATAGTTGGTATTACAATTCCCATACAAACACTCGAGGGCCGATGGAAAGTGAGTCAAAACAAAAATGAATTCGATAAAGAAGGTGTTATTTCTGGGCTGCACGAATGCAAAAATGCACAAGAAATGGAAATGGCTGAGCTAGTTAGAAATCAATAAGTAAGCTTAACTAAGAGTATTCCTTCGCTCTATAGCGGACGTTTAGTGATTTGTATTGACATACAGCAACGGGCGAAATAGTTTTCCCATATTCCAGCTGATTTTCAATTTTCTCAAACTAAACCTAGTACCGGTATGATGACAAACCGGCGGTTTTCAATTGGACTGTCAACTCCAGAATGGCACCCTTGTTCGAGATGCATTGCTTTTATTCCGGACATAGCAAAACAAGTTAATGGGGATCTACTATTCCGTTGTTACGCTATTAACAACCAGTTTCAAAGACGTTAGCAACTTGTGGTAAAAAGTACAATGATGGCCGTTTGCCAATATTCTCTGCAATCAATACCTGGTGACCATCAGGGTCGCTTGATAGTGTAACTAATTGTCATATTGATCTTTTCATCAGTGAATTGTTTGGTTAGTGCCGCATTATTGGTTAAGTGATACCAATTGGACAATACAGGCGTTAAACATGACTGATCAGGCTAAACGAAAAACCTTAAAGAACATCGCGGCTTTTGGAGCTGGCACCGCCGCTATTGCAGGTTATCAAGGTGTTTTGGCGCACGGTGAATTTGTTTCAAAAACCAGTGCTCTCGCAAACAACGGCACTTCTTTGGCAGCAAAACCCGGCGATGAGGGGCTTATCGATATTCACATCGGCTCAAGACTGTCTGCAATAACAAATGATCTAGAAGTGGTAATAACCAACACCAGCGCTAATGAAGTCATTATTACTGCTATGACACCAGCTGAAATAAATACGGTTCGCGGTCGCTTTGATTTCAACGCTTTGTTTGAGTCAGGGGAGCTACGTTTGGGGGCAGGCGAGAGCATTCGTGTGCCAATACAACATCATACGGTGGTGCTCGATGGCAGTTCGACTGATAAGCGGGCAACTGAACTAACGCAGAGTCTGCGGCGTAGTGTGTCTTTTATTACAAACGGAGATTCATTCGCGGCAATAACTTTCGCCGGATTTGCAAACTTCGCTTAATTGCGAAGTTTGCGATTACGCGAAATTTTCCGTTAGTTAGATTTATTACCGTCAGCTAAATTTTAAAGCGCAGAGATTTTCTCAATTTGGGCTTGTAGCTGTGTTAGTGCACTGCGCGCATCATCAAGCTTTTGCTGCTCAAGCGCCACCACTTTAGCGGGTGCTTTTTCGGTGAACCCTGTATTTGATAGCTTGGCAGACAACCGTGTGACCTCGCCGTTTAATCGATCAACTTCTTTATTGAGCCGCGCAAGCTCGGCTTCTTTGTCGATCAGGCCAGCCATGGGTATTAGCAGTTGCATGTGATCGACCAAAGCAATGGCCGAATCCGGTTTTTCTGCACCTGCACTGAGAATGTCAATATCAGACAAACCAGCGACGAATGAGAGCAGGGCGCTGTGCTTGTTCAGTTTAGCAATATCGTCTTCGTTGGCATCGCTAACTTTCAGTGGTAGTTTCTTACCCGGGTTGATATTCATTTCAGCGCGGATTTTTCTTACGCCCATGACTGATCGCTTTACCCAATCTATTTCCTCGACCGCTGTTTCGTTAATTTTGGTGCTGTCGCTCACTGGGTAGGGCTGTAGGGATATGCTTGGACCGCTTTTGCCTGCCAATGGCGCTACTTGCTGCCACAGTTCTTCGGTTATGAAAGGCATAATCGGGTGAGCCAGTCGTAGTGTTGTTTCTAATACACGCACTAATGTGGTTCGAGTGGCGTGCTTTTCAGCATCGCTTGCATCACCGGTGAGCACCGGTTTGGCAAGTTCAAGATACCAATCGCAGTATTCGTTCCAGACAAACTCATAAATTGCCGTTGATGCCAGATCAAAGCGGTACTGAGCGATGTGTTCAGCGACCGTAGTTTCTGTTTTCTGCAATTGGCTGACAATCCAGTTGTCGATTGTGTTGTACGACGAGGGTTCGTTGCCAGAATCGAGCCCATCTGTGTTCATCAACACATAACGTGTTGCATTGAAGAGTTTGTTACAAAAATTCCGATATCCTTCAACGCGTTTCATGTCGAAACGAATATCACGACCATTTGAGGCAAGTGATGCGAACGTAAATCGGAGTGCGTCAGTACCGTAGGAGGCAATGCCATCGGGGTAGTCTTTGCGCGTTTGTTTCTCGATTTTCGGCGCCAAGCGATCCTGCATCATGTTGCTGGTGCGTTTTTCTACTAAATCCTCTAGTGAAATGCCGTCGATGATGTCGAGTGGGTCAAGCACATTGCCCTTTGATTTCGACATTTTCTTGCCGTTGGAGTCGCGCACTAATCCGTGCATGTAGACATCTTTGAACGGCACTTCACCGTCCATAAAGTAGGTGCCAAACATCACCATTCGCGCTACCCAGAAAAAGATGATGTCGTGCCCCGTTACCAATACAGAGCCTGGATAAAAGGTATCGAGCGCGTCGGTTTTCTCCGGCCAGCCTTGAGTTGAGAAAGGCCAAAGCGCAGAGCTGAACCAGGTATCAAGGACATCTTCATCCTGTTTTAGTTGAACATCGTTATCGAGCGAATATTTGGTGCGTACTTCCTGCTCGTTTTGTGCGACATAAATGTTGCCTTGATCGTCATACCAGGCTGGTATTCGATGCCCCCACCAGATTTGTCGACTGATGCACCAGTCTTGAATATTTTCCAGCCAACGGTTGTAAGTGTTGGCATAGTTGTCGGGTATAAATCGAACGCGACCATCTTTAACCGCATTTATCGATGGTTCAGTGATCAGGCGTTTACCACCTGGTCTGCCGTCTTGTTGCGTATCGCGGGTCAGGTCGACATACCATTGGTCAGTCAGGTAGGGTTCAACAACCACATTGGTGCGCTCACTTCGTGGCACCATGAGTTTGTGCGGGTCGATTTTATGCAATAAACCTAATGCGTCCAAATCGGCAACCACTTTCTTACGGGCATCATATCGATCAAGGCCACGATATTGTTCTGGAACGGCCTGGTTTAGTGCCGCATCGTCATCGAAGATGTTAATGACTTCAAGATTATGCCGTTGCCCCAAGGCGTAATCATTGAAATCGTGTGCCGGAGTAATTTTTACGCAACCAGACCCAAATTCTGCATCAACGTAATCGTCTGCAACGATCGGAATTTCGCGACCCACCAAGGGCAGGGTGACTGTTTTTCCAACCCATGCCGTAAATCGCTCATCGTCGGGGTGGACCGCAATGGCAGTATCACCCAACATAGTTTCCGGGCGGGTTGTTGCCACAGTCACATGCCCGCTACCGTCGGTAAGAGGGTATTTGAAATGCCACAGTGAACCGTTTTCTTCTTCGGGGATAACTTCCAAGTCTGACAGTGAGGTATGCATGAGCGGATCCCAATTGACCAGTCGCTTACCTCGATAAATGATGCCGTCGTCGAAAAGGCGTATAAACACCAGCTGGACCGCATCCGACATGCCCTCATCCATAGTGAACCGCTCACGCGACCAATCTGGCGATGCGCCCAGTCTACGAAGCTGTTTTGTGATGGTGCCGCCAGATTGCTCTTTCCATTCCCACACACGATTGACGAAGGCTTCACGGCCCAGTTCGTGTCGGTCGGTCTGTTCTTTGGCGAGTTGACGCTCAACCACCATTTGCGTGGCAATGCCAGCATGATCACAGCCCGGCTGCCACAGTGTGTTGAAGCCACGCATGCGATGGTAGCGAATCAGTGCGTCCATGATAGTGTCTTGAAACGCATGACCCATGTGTAGAGTGCCCGTTACGTTGGGCGGTGGGATCATGATGCTGTAAGGGTCACCTTTGCCCGAAGGTGCAAAGTAACCACTATCCTCCCAGGTCTGGTACCAACGTTGTTCGATTGACTTTGGGTCGTAGGATTTTTCCATGGCAGTACAGGTTTGTCAGGGTTCTTGTTTTATGCGAACGAGCAATCGCCGTATGTCCTTTCGCAGTTCATGTATGTGTCGATCGACGACTTGGTCAATCATAAGCTCTATTTCATCTTCACTGTCAATTGTGTGTGGATTATTTGCCTCACAGTTGACATCATAACGATCAACCCCGAGGTCTAGTCGGCTTTCCCGGCAGGCAAAATCATTATTTTTTTGCTGATCTTCAAGAATATGATCTTGCAACTCGAACTTGACTGGTTTGGATTGTTGCAGCATGTCCAGCTCGCGCAATACTTCGCGGCCGAGGCGACTTGATTGGATAATCGATTCATTGCCTGTTTTCACTACAGCATTAAGCACCGGCAGACCGTCATCGTGATCGTCATATGTCATCTGATGTACTCCCAAGGTTGAATTCAAATCGGCACATATATCGACTCAACATAGTCCTGTCCGAGTTGAAATAGTGTGCTGTTGGTCATCTGTTTGTACTAGGAGTATAGGCCTACATTTTATGGTGGTGGAGCGGATAACCCCTTTGTTGATAAAACTTGTATCGTTCGCGACCCGAATCGCGTACATTTTCGGCGCTGTTAACCACTTCCAGCGTACGTTCGAAGCGACTAAAAAAGGTGGGTACGGTGCTGGACAGGTTAATCAGTACGTGACAATCGCTGCCTGGCTCTCCGGTAGAGAGCTGAACAGGATCGGTGTCGTTGTATTGGGCATGATCATCAGATGCAAGCAATCGATGCGGCACAAAACTATCAGGGCGGAATTGCCAAAGCTGCTCGTCGAGTTGCTGGAGCAGTGTTACGTCTTCTGAGTGTATAAAAACGGATTTATCGTGCCGGAACGCTTTTTCTGTCAGTTTGCACACTAACATGGCGCGATTGTGCGCATCCTCGTCTGGCAATACATAGAAATCTATTCGCGTCATGCTATCCGTCCTGCAGTTTAACTTGGTTAGTTAGTTCAGCCTTTGGCATTCCAAACTAAGCGTTATTTAAAACATATTCCATCAACAATGGAACCGGCCGGCCGGTAGCGCCTTTTTCACTTCCACCTTTCCAGGCAACTCCAGCTATATCCAGATGCGCCCATTTGTAGTTTTTCGCAAAACGTGACAAAAAGCACCCAGCCGTAATTGCGCCAGCCGGGCTACCACCAATGTTTGCCATATCGGCAAAATTGGAGTCGAGCTGACTTTGATACTCCTCCCAAAGTGGCAGTTCCCAGGCAAGGTCACCAGTAACTTGCCCGGCTTCATACAGCGCCGCTGCGAGTTTGTCATCGTTGCTCATGATGGCTGTTGATACTTTGCCAAGCGCAACAACGGCTGCCCCAGTTAGCGTAGCGACATCAACAACAGCTGCTGGTTTATAACGCTCAACGTAGGTTAATGAATCGCATAGTACGAGCCGGCCTTCCGCATCGGTGTTGAGAATCTCTACACTCTGGCCAGACATAGTTTGTACCACATCACCTGGTTTGGAGGCGTCGCCATCAGGCATGTTTTCAGCTGCGGCAACCACACCAATAATATTGCTTTTTGGTTTTAGCTCGCAAATAGCTCGCATGGCACCAAAGACACTCGCAGCGCCACACATGTCGAATTTCATTTCATCCATACTCGCTGATGGCTTGATTGAGATTCCACCTGTGTCGAAAGTGATTCCTTTACCCAGCAATACGGTAGGTTTTTTCTTGGTATCTGCGCCTCGGTATTCCATGCAGATAAGTCGCGCATCTTGTCGGCTACCTTTGGAAACCGACAGAAAAGCACCCATACCCAGTTTTGTCATTTGTGCTTCGGTCAGTATTTTTGTAGACAGATTTGTATTGGACTTAGCCAATGTTTGGGCTTCTTTAGCCAGATAGACCGGTGTGCAAATATTGGGAGCAAGATTGCCAAGGTCTCGGGCCAGAGCCTGACCATTGGCTACAGCCACGCCGGTTTTTACCGATTGTGTACAACTACGCAGCTCATTTTTCGATACAACGATGAAACATTTTTTCAAGCGTGGTGGTGCTGGTTTTTTATTGCTGTGTCGAGTGAACTTATATTGTGAGTCGACCAGGCTTTGTGCCACGGTTTGGGCGTACCACTGCGCTTTTACATCCTTGGCAAACAAGGATTTCTCAAGCTGTACAATCACCATAGCGGCGCCGCTACTGTGCACCGCTTTGGCCATGTTGTTACAAATTTTTCGAAATTCCGTTCGCGTAACCTTGCCAGGCTTACCAGCACCAACCAGCAGTACTCGCTCGCTACTAATGTTGTTCAGCTCATGCAGAACGAGCGTTTTGCCTACTTCCGCCAGGGCATCTCCGCGTTTAATAGCTCTACCTATGGCATTTTCACAGCGATCATTAATTTTTGCCGTCTTGCCAGTGAGTTTCTTTTCAGAATGCAGAGGCAGAACCAGACAAGCATTGGTCTGCTTCTCTGGAGCTGTTGTTGTGACTCGAATATCCATTTTTTACGCTCTTGGTTGTTTTTGCACGAATAGTTTTGCTTCAGCGGGTAGTGTAATGTGTCTTATTCTTGCCGTCAGCCCTGCGCGTTGCTTTAGGAAGTGCTAGATTCCCACCTGTGCGCATACTCGATCGATATTTAATCAAGGAAATGGTGGTGACCTGGCTCGCGGTCACTGTGGTGTTGCTGGTCATAATGATAGGCAACGTGCTGGCGCGTGGTCTGAGTAAAGTGACAGATGGCGCAATTTCGGCAGATGTACTGCTGGTACTGGTGGCCGTACAGTCCATCAGTTTGCTGGTCACCCTGATACCACTTGGGTTGTATCTTGGCATTCTCCTGGCTCACGGTCGTTTTTATAGAGACAATGAAATGACTGTAATGCAAGCAACGGGTTCGGGATGGATGGACCTGCTACGACCAACTGCGATGGTTGGGTTGCTTGGGGTGATACTCATCGCAGGACTAACCTTATTCGCATCACCGTGGGCTGCTCGATACGAACAGATCATTAAAAAAGAATTTCAGGAAAAATCGGCAATCAGCCTGCTCACTCCGGGCAAGTTTGTTGAATCAAGTGATGGCAGTATCGTTTTATTCGTCAAGAGCCTTACCCCTGATAAATCTCAGTTCAATGATGTTTTCATGTACCGACAGCAAGAAAAATCACCACCGGTTATCGATACCGCACGCATTGCGTCATATCAAATTGATCAAGAGGACGGCAGTGAGTATCTGATTTTCACTGACGGACAAACCAGCATAGGCCAACCCGGTGATGCTGCCTATACGATGACAGAATTTAAGCGTCAGGGTGTCTTGCGTCCAAAAACCGAACTTGCAGAGCCACGGCTGCAACGCCGTAGCAAGACATTAAAACAATTGCTGGCAAGTGAAGATCTTGTCGACCTTGCAGAGGTTCAATGGCGCGTTTCGATTCCACTGGCTGCGCTGCTACTGGCATTGCTTGCTGTGCCCTTGAGTTACACCTCACCGAGAGAAGGTCGGTTTGGCAAAATTGCCATCGCCATACTTATATACATACCGTATGCAAACTTGTTAGTGCTTGCGCGTAAGTGGATAGCCAACGGGTCTATCTCACCGTGGGTTGGACTTTGGCCTGTCCACTTAGCTGTTCTGGGATTAGTTATCTATCTATTAATAAAGCGTGTGGGTTGGGACTGGTTTAAAACGGGCAGGAAGGCGGCAGCATGATGTTCGGTATTCTTGATCGTTATATCGGGCGCTCTATTTTGACAACCAGCACGCTGGTTTTATTAACTTTGGTAGCGCTTGCCGGAATATTTGGTTTTATCAGTGAGTTAGACGATGTAGGTAAAGGAAATTACACGCTGGTCAAAGCTTTTCAATACATTTTTTTAACGCTGCCGGGCAAAGCGTATTTACTGTTTGCACCAGCGGTGTTGCTCGGCAGTTTATTAGGGCTGGGTGCCTTGGCATCAAACAGTGAATTGACCGTGATGCGTGCTGCTGGTATCTCGAATGGACGAATTATTCGTGCGGTATTGATGACAGGCGTAGCGCTCATGCTGTTAATCGCCATTTTAGGTGAGACAGTTATGCCAAAAGCAGAACAAATAGCAGAAGAAATTCGTTTAACAGCGCTTGAAGAACGCTTATCTGTAAAAGGGCGAAACGGTTTATGGATCAAATCAGGAGCCCGATACGTCAATATTTCAACAATAATGCCCGACTTCACATTACTTGGAGTGCATATTCATGAGTTCGATGGTGTTGAATTGGTTAGATCAATCAAAGCTGCGCGCGCTGTTAGAACTCAAGATGCAAACTTTGAGGACTGGTTATTACAGGAAGTTGAATTTTCGCTGTTCGATACGTTGAAAGTTGAATCCAAGCTCATTGAAGAGCAACTTTGGAGTGAAATAGTCGGTGAATCAACGCGAGGCGATCAATTGCCTAGTTTAATCAGCGTAGACGTGCTTAAAAGCCTGAAAGGCTCAATTGAGAGCCTTTCAGCGCGAAATTTATATGATCAAATTCAATATTTAAAAGAAAATCAGCTTGATAGTCGTAACACCGAACTCGCATTTTGGTCAAAAATTGCTAGTCCGTTGGCGACTATGGTGATGTTAATGCTGTCTTTGCCGTTTGTTTTCGCTTCACAACGTTCAGGTGGTGCTGGTCAGAAGATTTTTATTGGCATCATGTTGGGTATTGTTTACGTACTTGTTAACAAATTGTTGACGCAACTTGCATTAACGAATGGAATGTCACCGCTTGTGAGTGCCGCATTACCGCTAATTTGTTTCCTGGTTATAGCTATTTTAGGGATACAACGTAGCGCTTGATTTAGAAACATCAAAAATGTCTTTGAAAAGGGTATTTCACACCTAATATTAGGTTTGCACATGTAGAGATCAAGTTCAAATTAATTTTTTAACTCTTTGTTTTTAAAAATAATTCTAGTGTTAGAAACTACATCATGTACACCTTGTCCCGAAGCTGTAAACAACGCTGCAATGAATGTAATTCCGAACAAAAACGTACCGCATAAATAACGTTTTAGGCACTGTTGATAAGTCAATTGTTTGTTTGAATCACTAACCACTTTTATACGCCACGCTTGCATACCTAATGTTTGCCCTCCATGTCTCCAAAACCAACTAAAGAATAAGAATCCAACAACATAAAGTACAAGTTTGTAGGCGTGATTTTGTATCGCAACACCCCCGTTTAAAGCAATTGCTACGCTTGTAACAACAAAAAACAATGCGATTAACAATAAACTATCGTAAAGAAATGCCATAAAGCGCCGAACAACGTAAGAAGGTGGAGATGAATTGTTTTGCATACGAAAATTGTATTGTTTTTGGCGTTAAACCGCTATCTACGTAGATAAAAAATAGAAGAACGCTAGTAGAAAAAGTAGTTATAAACATGCAATTAATTTGTAAAATAACCATCTTCAACTAAATTAATTTTATAAAAAATAAAACTTGTAGTTGAAATAAAGTTGAACTATGTGGACAATGCGGCACTAAACACAAAGTTATAGTGTTAGATTTGATTTGTTTTGATTAGACGTAAAGTGTGTTTAAGAATTAGATCGGCTTGCACGGATAGCAAGTGATCGCTAATTCTGAAGTACAGATCGACGATATTGGTGATGATCGAAGATAGATATCGATGATGATCGATGAATGTAGATTTAATCGTTGGCCTGTATTTTGGATGTAAGTGTGCAGTCATTAGGTTTGACTGCAAAGGAGTCTTGCTGTATCGGCTCCTGATTTTTTGTTTAACAATTCATTCGTCAGGAGTTATCCATGGCTCGAATAAGTAAACCAGCGAAAGCATCACCTGCTAAAGCTGGAAAGAAGAAGACTAAAAAACGGTCTTCGAAGAAGAAGTCAACGGCCCGTAGGGCAGCTGGCAAGAAAAAGGCTAGTAAAAAGAAGGCCAGTAAGAAGAAGGCCTCAAAGAAGAAAGTTACCAAAAGACGCGCTACAAAGAAGAAAGCGTCAGGTAAAAAGCGTGCTAAGAAGAAGTCAGCCGGTAAGAAGCGCGCTAAGAAGAAGT
>CAYTJF010000100.1:0-7218 GCA_964437945.1 uncultured Granulosicoccaceae bacterium | reverse complement strand
GGTAAGAAGCGCGCTAAGAAGAAGTCAGCTGGTAAGAAGCGCGCTAAGAAGAAGTCAGCCGGTAAAAAGCGCGCTAAGAAGAAGTCAGCTGGTAAAAAGCGTGCCAAGAAGAAATCTGCTGGTAAGAAGAGAAAGGCTAAGAAGAAAAAGTAGTCTTACGCCCAAATGCCATTCTTTTTTGATAAATTTTGAGAGAAATTTTGATAGAAAGAGCCTGGCAAATAGGAACCATGGCGGCAATGCCGCCGTGGTTCCTGGCATAAATATCGATGATATTTTTGTCAATCTGGCAGAAAAACAAAGAGCGGACGGCTTTTATGCGGTCCGTTTTTGCGTTTGGTCACTCAATTGATGTTGCTTTAAAAGCGGCTTATCTTATTCTATTGGATTAGTTATTAAGTGCCTGATATTGACTCCGGCGTTACAATGTTGATTCAGTAAAATGTGTAAACGGTATAACGGCTACGATTGTTCCAGCCGTTGCACCAGCACTTTCAAATTCAAGCTCAATAAAACAATTAGCATTGTGAAGCGAGCTTACTACGTGAGAATCCTGTAAGCCGGTTGTTGAAACACACCAATCCCCCGATGCATCCTGCTCAAGCAAACCTCGCTGATATTCCACTCTTCCAGGTAGTTTTTTAAGAGCCGATGTCAGTTTTGCGTAAATGCGTGGCTGTTTGATCGATGTTTGGCCGAGCAGTTTCCTGATCGCGGGTTGTACGAACAAAAGGCAGGTCACCGCAGCCGAAACAGGATTACCTGGAAGTCCAAAATAGGGTTGTTTCTTGTTAAGCACGCCAAAGGTAAGTGGTCGTCCAGGTTTGACCGCAATTTTCCAAACGTGAAGGGTTCCGACACTTTCCAGAACAGGTCTGACAAAGTCTGCATCGCCAACCGATACACCTCCTGATGATAAAATCAGATCAGCATTTTCGCACTGTGTAAAAACAGAATGCAAAGCGTCAACACTGTCTTCAACGATACCCAGGTCGTTAAGCTCTACCGTCGGGCTGTTCAGCATCGTCGTAAGCAGTGCCCGGTTTGCATCGTAAATACAACCTGTTGGGAGAGCGCTTCCCGCATCAACCAATTCGTCTCCAGTAGAAAATACAGCGATCTTGATTCGCCGGAATACATCAATCTCGACTAAACCATGCGAGCACAATGTGGCTATTTGTGCAGCACCAATACGCTGGCCTTTGGACATAAGTGGTGCACCTTTTACGCAGTCTGAGCCAGCAGCGCGAACATGGTGACCTTTTTCAGGTAGCTGCAGAATTTTGACGATATTGCCGGTGACGTCGACATTCTCTTGTTGCACGACAGTGTCTGCAAAATCGGGAACTCGTGCACCGGTTGTAATGCGATGACATTCGTGAATATTGGCTTGGTTGCTACTGGGGTGACCGGCAAGAGAGTGATCGCTGATGGTCAGATCAACTGCTTCGGCAGTGTGCTTATATGCATATCCATCCATTGCTGATGCTCGGAACGAAGGGACATTGATCGGTGACTTCAGATCAACGCCAAGCACCCGACCGTAAGCCTGCCTGACAGCAACGGTTTCGTATTGATCGATTGATTGCAGGTGGTTAAATATTGTTTGCAGTGCAGCTTCAATGCTAATTGAGTTTGGATCGGCATCTGTGCTGGTAATCTGTTTCGAATCGTTCATGGTACAAAGTTGTTGTATTTGTTTGCTAAGCTATTTGTATGAAAAGCGCAACCAAAGATGAGAATCCGGTACTCGATGCTGGATCCCGACGTCTGCTTTTACAGTTTAGCGACATGTTGCTCATAGAGCGTGGATTAAGCAACCACACAGTATCCGCTTACGAAACTGATATCAAATTATTCGCCTTCTATCTGCAAAGTGTTGGTGGCAATCTGAAAAAGGCTGACAGGGCCGATATCATGGCTTTTTTAAGCAGTCGGGTATCGTCAGGAGGCAGTGCGCGCAGTGCTGCACGCATGCTTTCCGCCTTGCGTCGGTTTTATCGTTTCTTGCTTCGCGAGCGTTTTGTCAGCGACGACCCCACATTATTGATCGAATCTCCCTCAATAGGTCGGCCACTGCCATCAACATTGAGTGAAACAGAAGTACGAAAACTACTTAACGCGCCGGCAGTGAGTACCGATATCGGCCTGCGTGATCGGGCCATGCTTGAAGTTTTGTATGGATGCGGATTACGCGTAAGCGAATTGGTGTCACTGCAAGTAGATCAAGTTAACCTTCAACAAGGTGTGGTTCGAGTATGGGGCAAAGGTAATAAAGAACGTTTGGTCCCAATGGGTGAAGCTTCTATCGATTGGATTCAGCGTTATACACGCGATGCACGTGAAAATTTAGTAAAAAAACTGTCTAGCACTTTGTTTTTGTCTCTCAGAGGTCGTGAGATGACGCGTCAGAGCTTTTGGCATCGTATTAAGGTGTATGGTATAGCTGCAGGTATAAGCGCTCATTTGTCGCCACACACGCTTAGGCACGCGTTTGCAACACACTTGGTTAACCATGATGCCGATTTAAGAGTGGTGCAGCTATTGCTAGGTCATAGTGATCTGTCAACAACGCAGATATATACACATGTCGCGCGTGAACGACTCAAATTTCTACATTCAAAACATCACCCACGTGGATAAAATTGTTGTTCTCTGTGTCACAAGGCAAAAGAAAAGGAACCTTTATGCCAAAATACACACAAACTATGACTAACCCAAGGCTTTGTCTATGCGCCAAATTCAACTAATTTTTGTTCTTCTCGCCGCCACGGTATTCGGTTCCGCACCCGCTTTGCTGTTAGCTGCTGACACCAGTAGCGATTCAGCGACAGCCAAGACAACTCCGGAAGAGCCGAAAACAGCAGATGCAACTAGTCTGGAAGCACCTACACCGGAGGGTCCAAAAGTCGCAGAAGCGCCATCCGCAGGTGAATCAACTGAAGAAACCCACAAGAGAGTGTATCAAGCGTTTCGCGAGCGGTTTCCAGATTTGCCTATTGATTCACTTACCGACGCACCTTACCCCGGACTCTTTGAAGTTATTACCGATTCACAGATCGTTTACGTCGATGAAGATATGACGCTACTTTTTCAAGGTGAAATGATCAATTTAAAAGATGGTATTAATCTGACTGAAGCTCGACTGTCCGGTATTCACATGGGGTTGATTAATGAGCTGGGCGAAGACAACATGCTTGTGTACCCGGCTGAGACTGAATCAGACCGATCGATTACGGTGTTCACTGATATTAATTGTGGTTACTGCCGACTACTGCACAGTGAAATAGACACTCTGCTACAAGCAGGTGTCAGCGTCAGGTATCTTATGTTTCCTCGTGCCGGGCTTGAGAGCGAATCGCGCACTGCCTTGGAAAGTGTTTGGTGTGCGGACAATCCGCAGGCGGCCATGACGGCTGCAAAAGCCGGCGAACCAATAACAGAAGAGGTCTGTGACACGCCTGTAGAAACGCACTATGAACTGGCGGGAAAGGTCGGCTTGAGAGGAACGCCGCTTATTTATCTTGATAACGGCACCGCGCTTCCTGGTTACAGAGAAGCCAGTGTAATAGTAGAGATGATTAACGCCTCTGAACCGATGACTAACTAGAACTAACGTGGCAGGAACTTACACGGCAAGGAAACAGATGATCAAATTAACCTGATCATCTGAGTAACCTTACCGGTTAAACTCTACGTTCAGATAAAATGTTCTGATAGATTTGTATACCGCGAGACGTCATATACTGATAAATATCATGTTCCAATAACGTCATGTATTGATAACTTTATGACAAGACGCAACACATTCAGGCTTTCCTGTTCGAATGCAGTTCTAATCTGCCTGATGCTTATCATGTGTATCTTTCCTCATACTGGATTTGCCGATCAAAACAATGCCGAATTGGAGCCGCTTTTCGAGCAGCTCAAACAAGCCAAATCCGATTCACAGGCTAAAGCCATTGAAGCGCAAATTTGGCAACACTGGCTCGCCATCGAAGATAAGAACGCAGCAGCGCTACTGTCTCAATTAACCTATGCAATGTCACTAGGGCAAAACGAACTGGCGCTTGAAATATCCAATCAGCTAATAGACAGTAATGCTGATTTTGCCGAAGGCTGGAATAAGCGCGCCACCATACACTATCTGCTCGGTAACCACGGTTTATCTGTAGCAGATATCAAGCAAACCTTGTTACTAGAGCCGCGCCATTTTGGAGCATTATCAGGTCTTGGACTTATTTTTATGGCTTCGGGTAATTTTCAGGCGGCACTTGATGCCTTTAATGCTGTTTTAAAGCTGAGTCCGGGCTCGGCTAATGCTCGTAACAGTGTTGCCCGTGCAAAGTCGATGATTGGTGAAGGTATTTAAGGGTCGCAGTTGTTATGTTTTACCGATTTTTCGCAGCGGTGCTGCCGTTGTTTTTTATTGCCATCCTGACTCCAGCCACCGCCATTGCCGAGCCGGCAAATTTCATTCAACAACGTGCTCTGGGTCCGATCAAGTTGCAAAGCGGCTTGCCCGAAACAGCTAGTCGACTAACGACCGCTGATGAATTTCAGCTATCCTACGTTCGGAATAATGTGTTTATGGGTGGCAGGGGCGTCTCGGAGCGACTAGTGCTCGATGGTGAAAGCAGCCAGTTAAATTTGCGCTATCGCCGTCGTTTGAGTGGTTGTTGGCAGGTGAATTTATCGGGTGTCTGGCTGGATCATTCACGTGGCCAATTTGACGGACCGCTAGACAGATGGCATCAGTTCTTCGGATTGCCCGATGCGCAGCGCAATGAGTGGCCAGAAAACCAACTCCAGTATGTGTATGAAAATGGTAATGAACGTCAGGAACTGGAATCCCAGAGTAGTGGTTTTGGCGATACTCAAATTCAACTGCAACGCAATAAGGGTTGTTTGCCGAACTCGGCAATAGTACGTTTAGGATTGAAGCTCCCAACGGGCGAGCCCGAGAAGTTCAATGGCACCGGCAGTACGGACGCGTTTGTTGATGTGCAATCACCGTGGCGGCGGTCATCACGTTTCGAGCGTATTCAATGGGCTGGCAGTATTGGTCTGCTTGGTACCGGCGAGCATGAACAAGTAGTCAGGCAAGAGCCCATTGTGGGTTTTGGCGCAGCTGCGCTAAACATAAGGCTTGGATCGCGAACCCATTTTTTAACACAGCTTGATTGGCATACCCCAATGTACAAAAGTGAACTAAGAGAATTGGGTGAATCTGGTGTTCAAGTGTCTCTAGGGTTGCGATACAACTCCGGCAGAAATGGTGTATGGGAGTTCAGCTTCTCCGAGGATGCCGTGATAGACACCGTGCCAGATATAGTCGTTCGTCTGGCATGGAGGTCAGGTGCTGGCGGTCGATAAGTTTACTTGAACAAAATGTTGAAAACATCATCGTAACTACTGGCAAAGTGTATTTTTAATCCTTTGGTGATGTGTTTGGGTAACTCTTTCACATCACCCTCGTTGGCAGCAGGCAATATGGCTTGTTTGATACCAACACGTCGTGCTGCAATCAACTTTTCTCGAATGCCGCCAACTGGAAGCACTTTTCCGGTTAGGGTGATTTCACCGGTCATGGCAAAATCTTTTTTCACTGGCTTTTTCAAGCCAAGCGATAACAGTGCGCTGGTCATGCTAATACCTGCGCTTGGTCCGTCTTTGGGTGTGGCACCTTCGGGTACGTGCAAATGCAGACTGTTCTGCATGAAAAAATCGTCAGCTATACCGTATTGGCCACTATTGGTGGTCGCGAAGCTATGGGCAATTTGCGCTGACTCTGTCATCACCTTACCCAGTTGCCCGGTGAGTTTTAGGCCACGGTCTTTGCCGTGAACGCAAGTTGCCTCAATTGGCAATGTCGCGCCACCCATTGCTGTCCAGGCAAGACCAGTTACTACACCAATACCGCCAAGACGCTTCTCGTTTTTAAAAGGTGGTTCGCCAACAAACTCGACCAGATTTTTACCTGATACGCTTATGCTTTTTTGTTTACCGAGTAGTTTGACAACGCTCTTTCTCAGAATTCGATTGAGCAGTTTTTCAAGGTTACGAACACCGGCTTCTCGGGCATAACCTTCGATTAACGTACGCAACGCTGAGTCAGTGAGTTTGACCTGACTTTTTTGGACTTTATTGCGTTCGAGCAGTCTGGGCCAAAGGTGCTTTTGCGCTATCTCGAATTTCTCTTCGGTTATGTAACCTCCCAGACGAATCATGTCCATACGGTCGAGCAGGGGTCTTGGAATGGTATCCAGTTGATTGGCTGTGCAGATAAAAAGTACCTTGGATAAATCAACTCTTAAATCAAGGTAGTGGTCCAGGAACTCACTGTTTTGCTCAGGATCGAGTACTTCCAACATGGCCGAAGCCGGGTCGCCTTGATAGGACTGCCCCATTTTGTCGATTTCATCGAGCATGATCACTGGGTTGCACACGTCCATTTCTTTTAATGCTTGCACCAGTTTTCCAGGCATCGCACCGATATAGGTTCGTCGATGGCCTTTAATTTCGGCTTCATCACGCATTCCACCGACACTGAATCGGTAAAATTTGCGTCCCAAGCTCTCGGCGATGGATTTTCCAATTGAGGTTTTACCTACCCCTGGTGGTCCGACAAACAATAATATCGAGCCGCTGACTTCACCGCGAAATGCACCCATCGCAAGAAACTCAAGAATGCGATCTTTAATATCTACTAGTCCCGCATGATCCCGATTCAATATGGTGCGAGCGGCGCGTAAGCTGAACTTATCTTTGGAGTGGTTGCCCCACGGCACGGCACTTAGCCAGTCGACATAGTTACGTGTTACTCCGTATTCTGGCGAGCCCGTTTCAAGTATCGTCATTTTCTTTATTTCGTCATCGAACCGATTTTTCACATGCTCGGGTGCGTTGCGTTTTTCCATTCGAGCTTTGAATTGGTCAATATCGGAAGTTCGATCGTCTTTGGCTATACCAAGCTCACGCTGAATAATTTTTAGTTCTTCACGCAGGAAAAATTCGCGCTGATGCTTAGTCATTTTTTGTTCGACTTCAGAGCGAATCTCACTTTGTAGTCGTGCCACTTCAAGCTCTTTTTGCAGCAGTATCAACACCTTTTGCATACGTTTTTGCAACGGCACGGTGTTTAGTATTTTTTGTAATTCACTGCCTGGAGCGGTGGTTATTGCGGCGGCAAAGTCAGCCAGCGGTGATGGTTCGTTC
>CAYTJF010000099.1:0-19004 GCA_964437945.1 uncultured Granulosicoccaceae bacterium | reverse complement strand
TTGAAAACCGGCACAGGCATTATGGTCACCGGAAGCCATAACCCACCCGAGTACAACGGTTTGAAAATGATGGTAGATGGCGATGCATTGTTTGGCGACGGCATTACCAAATTATACGAACGTCTGCAGGCAGGAAAACTAAATAACGGTAAGGGTAAGTTTAGTAAAAAAGATATTCTGCAAGACTATCTGGACGAAATCACCGGCGGCATCAAACTAGCCCGCCCGGTCAAAATTGCCTACGACTGCGGCAATGGTGTCGCAGGTGCTGCTGCACCTCAACTATTCGAATCTCTCGGTTGCGAGAGCACCGCGCTATTTACTGAAGTGGATGGTAACTTCCCGAATCATCACCCCGACCCTGCCAAGTTGGAAAATCTTACCGATCTAATCAAAACAGTAAAAGAGACCAAGGCCGAAGTTGGTTTAGCATTCGATGGCGATGGTGATCGCGTAGGTGTTGTCGATGACAAAGGCAACGTTATTTGGCCAGATCGACAAATGGTGTTGTTCGCGCAAGACGTGTTATCACGCAACCCCGGCGCACGCATAATTTACGACGTAAAGTGTTCCAAGGTATTGCCCGATGCTATCAGCGCTGCCGGCGGTGAGCCAGACATGTGGAAGACCGGCCATTCGTTCATTAAAGCACGCATAAAAGAAACCGGTGCGCTACTCGGCGGCGAGATGAGCGGACATCTGTTCTTTAAAGAACGGTGGTACGGATTCGACGATGCCCTGTACGCGGCAGCTCGCCTGCTGGAGATTCTATCCAAATCAGACCGATCGGCCAGCGAGATTTTTGGCGAGATCCCGGACAGTATCAACACACCAGAGCTCAACGTGGTATTTGAACAAGACGGCGCACATCACGAATTTATTGAAGCTTTTGTCAAGAACGCCAAATTCAATAGCGCCAAGCTGACCACCATTGATGGCGTGCGAGCTGACTTCGAAGATGGCTGGGGTTTGGTACGTGCATCAAATACCACACCTTCACTGGTTATCCGCTTCGAAGCAGACAGCGATGAAGCGATGACTCGCATCCAGAATGAATTTCGCGATACCATGCAACGAACCGACGCGAGCGTTGACACGCCGTTTTAACTACACCACACTCGCCTAGAAAAACCGCGAACAATGACTGTACCCAAGGATAATTCCACCAAAACGCCTCCGTCAGTCGATCTACAAGCCGCACGTGATACGGCACGCGTGCTCAATGAAGCGCTGCCTTATCTGCAGCGCTACTCAGGTGAAACCATCGTTGTAAAATACGGTGGCAACGCCATGACCGATGAACACCTGAAGCGTTGCTTTGCGCAGAACATCGTCACGTTAAAACACGTAGGCATTAACCCTGTCATCGTTCACGGTGGTGGACCACAGATTGCCGACATGCTTGATCGGCTAACTATCGAAAGTAAATTTATAGACGGCATGCGCGTCACCGATGCTGACACTATGGAAGTGGTTGAGATGGTTCTTGGTGGTGTGGTTAACAAGAGCATTGTTTCGCTGTTAAATCAGGTTGGTGGAAAGGCAGTTGGGCTAACCGGAAAAGATGCTGATCTTATTCTTGCTGACCCCTTACGCTTACCTAACCGTGCACCTGATGCTCTGGGATATGTCGGACAGGTCAATAAAATCAATACAGGTGTTATCCACAAACTGCAGGACCAACATTTTATTCCGGTTATCGCACCCATCGGCACAGACTCCAAAGGCGCAAGCTACAACATCAATGCCGATCTTGTAGCCAGTGCGGTTGCCTCGGCATTAAAGGCCACTCGACTACTACTGTTAACAAACACACCGGGCATCCTCGACAAACAAGGCGAGCTACTCACCGGCATTACGCCTGTACAAATTGATTCGCTGATTAACGATGGTACGATTCAGGGCGGTATGCTACCCAAAGTGCAGTGTGCTGTGGATGCGGTTAAAGCCGGTGTGGGTAGTGTTCAGATAATCGATGGTCGCGTAGAGCACGCTGTGTTGCTGGAATTATTTACTGACCAGGGTGTGGGAACTTTAATTAACGCAAACACCCCAGACTAGGCAGTTGTATCACTTAACTATTTTTATACTTCGTGAATTCAGAGTGTCGAAACTCACAGGAGTTTTCTAAGTATTACGTGCCAGTTATCTTTTCTATCATAAGTTGCTAACGTCTCAGAAACTGGTCGGTAAGAGCGCGACTAAGGAATAGTGATTCCCCACTAACCAGTTTTGCAATGTCCGGAAAAAGCAATTGAATTTATACGAGCGCTCTGTCCTCTTACAGGTAGTAGCTTACGGATATTTTTTCTTCCTCTTGCAAGAGGAGTCTATACACGCTTGTTAGATTTAGGTCCGCAAAAACGAACCGATTTCATTTAAAACCTCTTGCTCCAGTATACCGAAGCGGACAGGAAGACCTGCCTCTCAAATCATGTTAATACCCTTGCCATTACTTTTAGGGTGGGGATCAATTGTACCAACATAGGCAGCCAGAGAGTTTAGTCCTCTAACAGTTCCTCCTGTCGATCGGCTCTCCGTTAACGATCATTGAAACAGTGCGAACAAGTGTCTCAGCGTTCGCTGCGCTAATCTGTCGATCGCTTGTATGATTGATTGCTAAATACGCAGGAGCTAGTGCAATGCTCTAGTGGTCCAACCACTAGTGGTCCAACTACTAGTATTCTCGCCCCATCTCAACTTTCAACTCACGATATCGAATCAAATCGCTTTCGAATTTTTCGGATAAATCAGCTCGCTCAACCGCTTTCGAATCAATCAGAGACCAGGCGTTTTCGATGTTACGCTGAATACTGTGTTGCTCCGCATACATCGATTCCTGCGCATTACCCTCACCACGAGACTGCTCCTGTTGCAGGATGCGCTTTTCAATTACACCCAAACGATCGGATAAAATTCGAATTCGATCATCCAGACGACTGATTAAACCGTCAATCATACCTACACGATCATCACGTGTGCGGGTCAGATCTTTTTCGGTAGTAAAAGTGGCCAACAGGGCGCGATCACGAATAACTCCCAGCTCTTTGTCACGCTTCTCACGACGAGCTTTGCGTCGCTCCTCTCTACTAAGTACTTCTTTAACAACTACACCACTATTACTCAGTACCGCATGACCATTGTCTTGCGCAGAGCTGGGCGCTCTGTCCTGATACGTGGTCAAGCCACTTTCTTCATATCGATAGACTTTTTGAGGAGGCTTATTCAGACCCTGAGCATACGCTGATGTACACCATACCAATCCAGCCAGTACCGTTACACCAAGCTTCACTGTGAATTGATTTCGAACCATTATCATAGGTAATTCCAGTATTGTATTTTGCGGACTATTCGAGAAACCTCTCTCGATCAACTCGATTATTGTCAATAGCGTCTAAACGCGCGCATACAGAAGCTATCGTCCAGCAATTTTCAGCGTTAAGGGTACGAGACGCTTTCTGTGAGCGATATCAACAGTTGATTGCGGTGTACAATTCGCGGCATGAGAATAATTACTGCTAATGTGAACGGCATCCGCTCTGCCGCGAAAAAAGGCTTTTTCACCTGGCTATCCAGACAAAAAGCGGACGTGGTTTGCCTGCAGGAAACCAAAGCCCAAATAGATCAATTGAGCGACGCCATTTTTCACCCAAAAGGCTTTCATTGTTTCTATTTCGACGCAGTAAAAAAAGGCTACAGCGGAACTGCCATTTACAGCCGTGTTGAGCCGCGCAAAATTATCCGAGGCTTAGGGATAGACTGGGTAGACAATGAGGGCCGCTATCTGGAAGTACAGTTTGGCAATGTATCGGTCGTTTCCTTGTATATGCCATCAGGTTCCAGCGGTGATGTGCGACAAGCGTTCAAGTTCAAGATGATGGACGCGTATTTGCCTCATTTGCAAAAAAGACGCCGATCAAAAAATGCTCAGGTTGTTTGCGGGGACTGGAATATTGTGCATACTGAAGCCGATATACGTAATTGGAAAAGCAATCAGAAAAGCTCAGGTTGTCTGCCAGAGGAACGTCAATGGTTAGACGATCTATTCAACAAGCACAGGTACGCCGACGCCTTTCGGCAATTACCCCAAAAAGAACACGAGTACACCTGGTGGTCGAATAGAGGCCAATCGTGGGATAAGAACGTGGGCTGGCGTTTGGATTATCACGTTATCAGTGATGATCTTAGCGACAAGGTAAAGAAAACACGTATCTACCGCGACAAGCGCTTTTCAGATCATGCTCCGTTTATAGTGGACTACGATGTCGACATCGTGCCATAGGGCGTGTCATCAATTACCTCATGCACCCTGTTGCAGCTGAAAATTCTCCAGGCAAGGCACGAGGAGGGAAGTTTGGTCATTCCAAATGAACGACGAGTAACGTGGCTTGGGGGATTTTCAGCCGCAACCCGAAGGGCTGGCCCCTATTTTTCCCCTAACTGCGTTATCGTTCGCATATGTAGTGGTACACACCTCGCTCACGAAGCCTTGCTGGAGGAAAAATGGGGACCAGCAGGGTACATGAGGTAATTGATGACACGCCCTAAACCGTCACTGGTACTGGTTTACGCCATTTTACTGTTTGGAATTAGCTGCTCTGCCATATCGTTTGTATTCATTCGCGAAAGTGTCGAGCGCTCAATTATGTTAGCCGCATGGCGGGTATTGCTGGCAGCACTCATACTGGCTCCGGCCTATTATCATGCCCGGCAAAAATACGGCGATGCATCATTGGGTAAGGTTATAAAACGATCACTGCTACCTGGATTGATATTGTCGATTCACTTTATCGCATGGGTAGCCGGTGCACGATTAACACCCGGTGCGAACGCTACGCTAATGGTTAACCTGATGCCGCTGGCCATGCCTTTTTTCATGTATTTTCTTTATAAAGAAAAACTGCTTCGTCGTGAATGGCTGGCTACAGCACTTGCCATGATTGGTATTGTCATATTATCGATTAACGATGTTCAAATAAGCCGTACACATTTTAACGGCGACATGCTGTGCCTGATTTCCATGGTGCTGTTTGCCGCTTATCTGGCGCTGGCCAGAACCAACCTCGATTCGGTAGAGAGTGTTTGGCTGTACATTGTGCCGATGTATACGGTAGCAGGCTTGATCTCCGTTGCCATCGCCGCAGCTACTGGCCCTGTTATGCCAACATTTGAATGGTACAACCTGACAATGGTTTTTTTGTTGGCTGCCGTTTCAACCGTGGTAGGTCACACCGCCTTAAACTATGCCATGCAAAAGTTGCGAGGACAAACCGTGACGCTGACCAATCAGTTGGGATTGTCGGTTGCAGGCATCGCAGCGTTTTTAATGTATGACGAAATTCCAGGTAAATCGTTTTATCTGGCCAGTGCATTTATTCTTGCAGGTTTGCTGATGGTTGTTTTGCGACAAGAGCACGACCATGCATAACAGCAGTTACTAAAACAGTTACCAAACAGACTCTTTCGACACTGACTGACCTTTCAGCCAATATCCTGAATTATCGCGATTATGTTTCATTGAATCCAGCAGCGAATCGTTCAAATTATCCATATCGGCGCGAGTTTCAAACACAATTTTCAACGGTTTCTCTACATCAGCAATGTATACATAAAGTCGATAAACAGAGGCCTTCACAAAACAGATATGCGATGCTGCGAAAAACAACAACACACACAATATTAGTAACAACATATTCCAAGTCTGTGGTTGTGAATCATCGAACAGACGCACCACCTGCCAGATTCCCAATATAATCGAGATCAGGCACACGACGCCGGCTTCAATACGCGGTGGTGGCAGGATCTCTCGCTTAATTACTCGCATATGCTTGATCGCGTAGCTTGATTGCTCGATCTCAAACCAGTCTTCTGATACCGTCGTCGCAAACTTATTGTAAATAAGCTCTTCACCAAGCTTCAGGTTCGATTGCAACGAACGTGGCTTGAAACCGGTAACTTTAGTGAACGACTGTCTAAGCAGATTGGCAAGTACTGGGTGCATTAGTGGAGTACCGGCGGAGGTTCGGATAAGTCTTCGAAGTCGTCAAAGTCGTCGAGCTCATCTTCCAGGATTGGTTCAGGCTCATGAGATGAATGATGCAACAACATTCGCCAACCGCCATCTTCCCGGTGATAGATGTTGGTCGACACCATAATACTGACCAGCTGCCCATCGAACTCTATTTCTTCTCGCACAAGATGAATGGCAAGACCATCACTTTCAGTCTGCAATGCATCAGAGATCGAAAAGCCCATCGTTGGTGATTCTGCAAACATATCCGAAAAGCTCTCTAAAACCTGAGCACGCCCTTCAATTCGGTTTGCACCCGGATGGATACAAACGATATTTTCATCGAGCGACCACACTTGTCCCAGCGCCTGGATATCCGCTTGCTCTATTGCCTTGTAAAAAGCTATTTCAGCTTCTTCGGGAGTGTTAAATTTCTCAGCCACAGATCGCCTGATTAGAGGATGACGGTTGAATGATACCGTAGTTAAGGCATACAGCAGTATACAGAATCGGCTAATTAGGGCGATTCAAGCCGAGTCTGCACTTAAATACCCACGCCAATTGTGTGTCTCGTCGCCAAAAACCATAAAGTGCGGGTTTAACAGTGACTCTCCGGTGTTGTATTCCAGATCGCAGAATTTTGTATCGGTAATATGGCCACCAGCCTCTTCCACTATGCATTGTGCAGCCCCTGTATCCCATTCCGAAGTTGGTCCCAGCCGTACATAAACATCGGCCGCACCTTCTGCAACCAGGCAGGACTTTAATGACGACCCCATAGGAACTGACCTGTGTGCACCGAGCTTATCCAAAAAGGCCTGTAAGCGTTGACTCACCGTTGGGCAACGACTGCGGGCCACTGTCAGTTCGCCCTTGGCAACCGGTGCCGGTCGTACATGAATAGGCTTAGGTGCATGCCGACCAACCTGTTTCCAGGCACCTTGTCCCTTGGAAGCGAAATAACTCAGGTCGAGCACGGGTGCTGTGACAACGCCAAGCACGGGTTTTCCATATTCTATTAAAGCGATATTGACAGAGAATTCGCCATTGCGACGAATAAACTCACGCGTACCATCGAGGGGGTCAACCAACCAGTAGTGCGACCATTCGTGCCGTATTGCATAGGGAATTTGTTCCGACTCTTCTGATATGACCGGCAGTATATTAGGCAGGCGCTCCAGCGCCCCAACAATAAATTTATTGGCATCAAGATCTGCGGTGGTGACTGGCGTGTTGTCGTCTTTGTACGCAACTTCATAGTCGTTACAGTCGCGTTCGTACACTTCTACTATACGCTTACCGGCTTCATGAGCAATGGTCAGCGCCTGCTGAGTCAGTTGTTTAATTGTGTCTGAGTCGAGGAGCATCCCTACGCTCGTTTCGGTTGCTTACTGTAATACTAGCGGTCAATAGTGGAAATGTTTAATTCTACTTTGAGTAATAATACCCAACATGATTAAAACCAGTAAAAGAATGTTAAGTGCCTTGGTTCACATTGCCATTATGCTCAATTTTAAACAAACCACCTCCGGCAGGTTGGGTGAGATTTTGCAGCACTCGTACGAGCTCTTGCGGCGCAGTTGCAGAGGGTGTTAACAACATATTCGTTTGATAATCACCATTGGCAGCAACAACGACTTTGCCGTCAACAGCCAGATCACCACCAGCAGACGATATGGTTACGGAATGAGCTGCATTCTCTTCGGGAATAATATCAACATCCAACTCTCCTAAATTAGCCGTGATTTCCGGACCATAGATTCGAGTAACAATAACGGCATTGTTCCAGCTCAACTGTCCACTGACGGATTGCAACAACTGATTAGCCAAATGAATCTGATCAAATTGCCCGGCTATTGCTCCAGTAAATTCTGCAACTGGCACTGGCAACAATTCTTCAAGCTCTGTAGATTCGACATTAAAGGCCATGTCGCTAACCCGTATGTCTCCATTCCATTGTTTTCTAACCTGACCATCACCACCGCCACCATAGCCTTTAAAGGTAACGTTTGCACCAGCTCCACCTTTTAGCAAAGCTGCGGCCGCAAATTTCCAGGTGACATCTTTAAACTTCATTGGCAAAGCATCATCAGCGTAGTTAACACTGGCTACCTGGCCATTGAATAGCTTTCCCGAAACACCAGCAAGCTCAACAGGCTTTATATCTGGTTTTATTTTTTCGATCAGCGGAGCCGCCGGGAACAGGAATACTACGGAGACCACAAACGCCAACAACCCGAGCAAAATCAGGCGCACAACGCGCATCAATTTTTCTCCATCTTGAATTTGGCTGAGACCATCCCGACCGTTTTAGGGCTTCGAGTGATGGACATGGTATCTATAGTCAGACCATACTGCTCAAGCTCGGCTAACACCAGAACCAGCTTATCGAACTCGACTTCAGAGAATTGCACGCGCGCGCCATTGTCTCCGACAGGTTCTACTCGATCAGGCTTACTCAGCCCACCTGCTCGAATACGTTCATCGATTAGAGAGTAAGTTTCCTTGTTTCCAGCATCGAGTGTCGGGTTGCTGTCCGCACCCGACAGTGACTGTAGTTCAGTGCTGGCAACTTCCACTTTTTGCAATGTATCGCGCTTGGAATTAATCAGGGTTCGGCTGTTGTCCAGCCCAGAGGATATCGGGTACCAGATGAAGGCGTAAAACACACCAATCAAAACCAATACACCAACAACGAGCACGATCATACGATCGCGCGAAGTTTGTCTTAGATACCAATCTTTCATTTTAAGCTCTTACACATATTTAAGCTCTCACTCAATACGGATGCTGCTGCGCAGACCGCCTTTTTCATTTCTGGTTGATTTAACCGTCATGGACAGTTCACCGCGCTTGGATAGTTCTTCCTTAAGCAGATCGAGTGTTGGTATGGCATCGGTTGTGAGATCAAGATCAAACCAGCCATCACGAAAGTTGAAGGAGCGAATTTCGGTTTTCGGTTGAGTCGCAAAACTGGCTGCAATCTGACTTAAGTGATCTGAAAAGCCGCCAACACTGCCGCCGCTGCGTTTTTTAATTTCGTTATTCAACTGTGATAAAGGACGCACCATCTTCGTATCAGGCAAAGCCTGTTTAAACACCTGTTCGGTTTGCGCATCCAGTTGTGAAATTTCACCTTTGAGCTGGCGATACTCAAACCATCTGCCACCGAGCAGCACCAGACACAGCACACCCGCTAAAACGGCTGTCCAGCGCCAGGGTTTCCAATTTTTGTCGAATTGTGTTTTCGGACTGTAGTCACCTTGCAGAAGATTGATACGTGGTGCATTGGCCAACCCACTGGCATATAAGCTAAGACGGTTGTCACACGAGCGAGTTTCAACCTCCAGATTGTGCGATGGCGGAATATGCCCGAACTCATCGGCTTGATACATGACAACTGCGGCAGTGACTTCTTGAGGCAGATCTTGCCGAGCACCGTCGAGCATGATACCCGCCATTGAAGTATCAATCGTAAATCCTTTGTAACCATTGAGACGAACGACCGCACTTTCACCGTCGACCAGAGCTGTCCAGGTGGTTTGACCTATATCGTCAGAGTCGAATTTCGGTAGAGCCAGGGTTTCAGGCACAATTTCGGATGGGCGTAGTTTTGCCTGCTCACATTGATTGCGTACGGTATCCATAGTATCGCGACCAACAACGGCTACCGGATAGTCGTCTTCCTTACCTTTCGCGCCAATAGCAAAATGCAGTGAGTCAACATCGTCAGCTAGCTGATCTTCGAGCTGGAACGGGATTGCCTGCATTGCCCTGGCGGTCGAGCCCCCGGGGACAACGGCCTCGGCCAGCAGCACATCATTACCTGGCAGCACAAGCACAGAACGCCTGCCTTCGACCTTCGACGCCGCCTGTTCTAAAGTGCCTGATTGCACATCTGATGTGAGCACACCCCGTTCATCGTACATAGCCCACAGCACGTGGTCCTCGCCGACTCTCGGTAAATGTATTATTACGTTTGTGGCCAATGCCTTGTTTTCCAACGTAGTGAGTGCCGGGGTTGCCCTGCACCGTGTATTTTCAGTTTAAAACGATTTACGCACCAATTTACGCACTAATAGATGCGTTTATCTTACAACGTATCTCTCGCCCGGAATATCACCTTCGTGCGCCCGCTTTCCACATCGCGCTTCAGCAATGAGTATTGTGTCAATTTAGCGCTCTCACCGACAACATCGACTCGAATCTGATAGTACTCTGACGAGACTGAAAGGCTGTTCGGCGGCGCAATCGGCTCACCCGATTCCGGTGCTGCTTCATCCTCAAACTCCAATACAGATAAATAGGGTTCGAGTTCTTCGTCCTGTGCCAGCGCATCGGGCGCTGTCTCTTCAGCCGCTAAATCAAATATATCTTCACATTCCGGGTAATCTTCATACTTCCCGGTATCCCATCGCGATAAGCTGGTACCCAACGGTTTTAGAAAATCTGATAGAGACGCTATAACTTCCGGCGTCGCTGTATTGACATTAATCTGCGTTGGCCTACCTGCGGTGGGCAATACCGCTATGTGCGGCAACAACAATTCGTAGTCCTCCTTCTCCTCTTCTACCGAGGGACTAAAACCTTTAACCAGCTGTAACTCGCTCACCGACGTAAAAGCTGCGTTGTTGGTTCGATAGGCTGGTGTTAAGCCAGCGTAGTAATCGTCCTCAGCGCCTTCAGGGATAGTTGGGTTCACATCTTTGTCGACCCAGTCGAGAATGGCTTCGGCTTTGGTCTGCTCGATTCCAAGCTCTGCCAGCAAGCGCTTCAATATATCGTAATGCGCAGGATCCACTGCTCCTTCCACATTGACAATGTTATTCAAGTTAAACCGCCCCTGCATGTCCACAATGCAACCTTGCAACGACATTTGGTCAATGGTGATAGGCGGAATTGTCTGCGCCCAATCATCATCCAGTGAATCTGTTTTCTCTCGAAGACCCGCTTCATGATCCAAAAACAAAAGTGCCGCAGCGAAACGCTCACCCGCATTCGAAAAGCTACGCGCGTCCTGTATTAGCGACTCGTTCTGCTCACGATGCAAATCCAGCTGTTGACGAGATGCTATAGCAACCACAGCTATCGTCCCCAAAGCGACAATCAACAGCGCGGTTATAATCGCTACGCCTTTCTGGTTAGATAGGACTTGCATAAACAGGTTAACCCGGTAACCCGAACACGCGGACTATCTTGCCATAATCGTCGAGAATAAATGTAAATTCCAACGCACGCGGTAATTCCACTACCTGGTCGCCGTCAGCGTTTACTTCAGCGTTTAACGGTGGCCATTGAGACTCCCAATTACCATCAGGTCCCATAAAACGAACCGTCAACTCTTCGACGCCAGTTAGCAGTTGTCGTCGCCTTGATGGTGCTTCTTCCAGCGTATCCAGGTGGTACCAATAACTGCGAAAAAACTTATCGTCTTCAAGCGCATAGGATACGCGTTGCAGTGTCGACCTGGGCGGCAATATATCTCCGGCTGGATTCGCCCAGCCTGCTCGAGTCAGGTCAAACAAGGATGAGCCCTGCAGATTGTATTGAAACGCTGGCAGTGGCGCATCCAGATTGGAGCGCACAGGTCGATTGACAATTTGCGTGACGTCTTCAGCCAACCAGTAAAACGTGCGTTGTAATTCAGTAATGCGATCAGAATGTTCTTCAATGCTGGCTCTTGCATCAGTCACCCGCTTCAGCATATTGAATCCAGCGGAACCAATAATGGCCAGCAAGAACATCGCTACTAACACTTCTATAAGTGTAAAGCCATGCTGTTTTAACGGTGAGTGTTTCATCGGTTGCACGCTCAGAAACGATGCTTGGGGCTACCAGCAAAACCGGTAACCGAGTAGATGTAACCTTCCGCTTCTTTGGTCAACCGAACTTCTATATCCATGCGGAGCAAATCCAGGTCTTCTTTTTTGGTACGCGTTCGCACATGCCATGTTCGATTCATCATTTCGACTTCCGTATTGGTTGTGCCAACATCGGGCGAAACAGGCATGGCTTGAATGGTATTCAGGTGATTGGCAGCAACCCAACGACCAAATTCACGATCGCTTAACACCTTGCTACGGATTGCACTGGCGCCTGAAGCTGAAACCAGAGCGGAAACACCTATAGCCAATATGGCCATGGCAACAAGCACTTCAACCAGGGTGAATCCATGCACTCGTCTGACACGCTTTCCATGCGCAGGTTCACAGGCACATTCTTCTGCGTGCTCATTTATGTGCTCACGTAGGTACTTACGTGAGTGCACACATGAGCGCTTAGTAACAGCGGTTGATGGGTGCAAAAAACGCATTAGTCCAGCGCCTCGACAACAACCGGTTCTACCTCACCTGTAGCCAGGGCGTGTTCATTCTCACCCTCTTCGTCAGCCATCACCACTCGAAAGTCGGGCATCATTTCGCCGTTAGATAAAAACAGCACGTGCGGCTTTATAGGGTCATCTTTGGTTGCACTGGCCAACTCTTCTTCTAACTCTTCAAGCACAATCGGCAGCCCCGATATTTCAACTTCAAATTCGATGTCTACTGGGATGTCTTTGAACTTCAATCGTTCATCTTCGATTATTTCCCATGTGCTATCACCGGTCTTCTCATCAGCAGACAATATGTAGAACTCGTAGCTATTCGGATGAAACCGAATACCTAATTGCTGACGAGAATATATCGCCTGATCGGATGCCAAAATCATCAGCAGTCGAGTTCGCTGAGCGGTATCCCGAACAACGGTGGCGATGTTCTGAAAATCGATTCTCAGAACAATGACACCCGTCATGATGGCAATAATAGCCACCACAACCAACACTTCAATCAGAGTGAAGCCACCAGCCCGATTTTTTTTCCGCATGTGAATCGATCTGCGAACATCGAAAATGCTTGGGCGTGTCATCAGCTACCTCATGCGCCTCGCGGAAGCTGAACATGCTTCAGGCAAGGTGTGAGCGGGTTAGTTTGCGTTGGTGATATCCGCACCAGAGCCTTCACCGCCCTCAACGCCATCGGCTCCCAGAGAAATGATATCGAAGTCTCCGTTCTCACCTGGACTGACGTAAACATAGTCGCGACCCCAGGGGTCTTTACCAACTGATTTCATGTAACCACCTTCTGCATAGTTGGCAGGCTCGGGGTCACCGGATGGCTTTTCGACCAGTGCTTGTAAACCCTGTTCGGTAGAAGGATAGTTGTGATTGGCAAGCTTGTACAATTCGAGCGCCTGGGAATAGTTACCGATGTCTACACCGGCGCGTACCCGACGGGCCTCGTCTGGCTTACTCATCAGTTTAGGGACCACGGCTGCGCCTAAAATAGCGATAATCGCTACCACAACCATTATCTCGATTAGGGTAAAGCCCGCAGCATAGCCTGCGTGACGTTTTTGTTTAATATTCGTTGGCATATCGGTACTTTCTCCAAAAAACGGTTTTGTCTAATAATCTTATTCTCGCAAGAATAACACGGTGATTTGACCTCAAAGGCATATCACCCCGAACAACATTGCAGTAGCGTAAAGTGTGCCGTGTACTAGTCTGTGACACATCATGAAACGATTAATTCAAGAAATTATCAGCCGCGTCACTCAACCGGCAATCGCTCTGGCAATCGCAATCGGCATATTGTGTGTTCTGTTACACGCAGCAGCTTTCGACCAGACGCTGCGTTTTGATCGCAATGCTATCGGCAGCGGTGACGTCTGGCTGTTGCTGACAGGTAACTTCGTGCACCTGGGCTCCAGTCATTTGCTGATGAATATGGCTGGATTCGCACTGGTTGTCGCACTCGTCTGGTCCCGTTTCAACACTGTTGAATGGGTACTGATCACGGTTTTTTCAAGTCTGGTGGTGGGTATCGGGTTGTATCTGCTCGACAAAGACATTTTCTGGTATGTCGGCTTTTCCGGAACACTGCACGGACTCATTATCGCCGGCAGCTTGGCCGATCTGCGACACTACCCAAAGTCAGCAGCCTTACTGCTAATACTGATTACGGGCAAATTGGCTTGGGAACAATTTCTCGGGCCCTTACCTGGCAGCGAGTCGGTAGCTGGAGGTTCCGTGGTCGTGAATGCCCATTTGTATGGCGCTATAGGTGGAGCTGCAATGGGAGGGGCGTTGTTGTTAAAACGCAACAAGGTTACCGCGACAACTTAACCAGAGGATCGTTAACTACTTTACCGACATCATCGGACCCGGATTAACGTAAACCAGCACAGCATTTTCAAGCTTTGACTGCTCGGCAGCCAGATTAATCAGAGATTTGCACGGCAGTACATCTTCATTGCTCACCTGACGCACCCAGATAACATCGTCAATTTCGCTAATGCTGGCTACCAACCCTACTTGTCGAGGTAAGTCATCGCCTGCGGTTGAGAGAAATTTGATTTCACGCTCCAGGGTCAATTTCAACCGGCGAGCACAATCGTAAAAACGGTCTTTCATTTCGACATTCTCTGGTGACATCAACCGGATTGCGATTCGATTGTTCTGCAAGCTATTCTTCCCCATATGTGTGTCGTCGAGCTTATCTGCTTAGAACAAGCTCAGACTCCGCCGTAGTCTTTTCGCTCTTCTCCAATCCATCGGCGAATGAGCCCTTTAACACCCTTTGGTGAGTTGGCCAGCAAATGATCGCTGATATCACTCACCACATCGAGCAAATCGCTGTCGCGGCCAAGTTCTGCAATACGAAACTCGGCCAAACCGGTCTGCCGCGTACCCAAAACTTCTCCTGCCCCTCGCAAATCGAGGTCTTTTTGCGCAACCACAAACCCGTCATTGGTCTTTCGCATGATACTGATTCGCTCTTTTGCGTTCTGTGACAGAGGTGGCTGATACAGCAAAATACACGTACTTTGAGCGCTGCCTCGACCTACACGCCCTCTTAATTGATGTAACTGTGATAAACCCAGTCTTTCGGCATTCTCAATCACCATTAGTGACGCATTTGGCACATCTACGCCGACCTCGATCACGGTGGTAGCGACCAGTAGATCAAGCTCCTGCGATTTGAACTGTTGCATGATCACATCCTTGTCGCGCGACTTTAGTCGACCGTGCACAAGACCTATGCGGCTGCCTGGCAACAGCTCAGTGAGCATGGCAATGGTGTCTTCGGCGGCTTCAGCCTGCAAGCTCTCTGACTCTTCTATTAGCGTACAAACCCAATACACTTGCCGCTTTTCCGCGATTGCTTTGCCAACGCCTGCAACCACATCGCCGCGACGCGATGCGGGCATGGCAATGGTATTCACAGGTTTTCTGCCAGGTGGCAGCTCATCGATAATCGAACAGTCCAGATCGGCGTAGGCTGTCATGGCCAGTGTGCGAGGTATCGGTGTTGCTGTCATGATGAGCTGATGCGGCAAGCTGGAATCACTCGCGCCTTTGTTACGCAATGCCATTCGCTGATGCACGCCAAACCGATGCTGTTCATCGATTATTGCCAGCCCAAGATTCTCAAACTCAACATCGTTTTGAAACAATGCGTGCGTACCAACAACAATGCGTTGTTGCCCCATCGCTACCGCTTCAATCGCACTACGCCGTTGCGCAACTCGCAACTTGCCAGAGAGCCAGCCAACCGAGATACCTAGGGGCTCAAACCAGTCACTAAAGTTAAGCAAATGCTGTTCTGCAAGAATTTCAGTGGGCGCCATAAATGCCACTTGATAGCCGGCTGATACCGCATTGGCCGCAGCCAATGCCGCCACAATGGTTTTACCAGACCCCACGTCACCCTGGACCAGCCGTAGCATGGGTTCACCCAGCGCCATATCGGTGACCACCTCTTCCAACACGCGTTGCTGAGCACCGGTTAGCTTAAAACTCAACGAGGATTGCAGTTGCGTTGCAAGTTCGGCATTAGCAGGAATTTTCGGTGCAAGATTTCGCTGCGCCTGTACTCGAAGTAATCGCAAACCCAAGCGGTGCGCTATCAATTCCTCCAAGGCCAATCGACGATGGGCCGGATGTAGCCCTGACATTAACGCGTTGACGTCAGAGCCTGGTGTGGGGCGATGAACCATTCGCAAGGCACTGGCAAGATCAGGCAAATTTGAATCGCGCAGTAACTCTTCGGGTATCCAGTCGATCAGTGAATGAGCTTCAAGAAATTCCAGTGCCTGATCGCTTAGCTTTCTAAGCGTGGGTTGCTGAACACCTTCAGTAGCAGGATAGAAAGGGGTCAGTGTTTCTTCAAGTGTTGTGCCTTGCGTTTGTAATCGATATTCGGGGTGCACCATTTCGAGCATACCCGGGCCACGACGCACCTCACCAAAACACTGCAACCGGGTACCCGGCGTGAACTGCTTTACCTGTTGCTGGGTGAAATGAAAAAAACGCAGCATCAATGAACCGGTGCCATCATTAACACGCACCAGCAAAGAACGACGTTTTCTGAACACCACATCGGCCAGCACAACCTCAACCGACACCACCGCCTCACTGCCAGGTCGCAAAGTGCCAACTTTAACTAAACGGGTTCTGTCCTGGTATCGAAAGGGCAGGTGGAACAGCACATCCTGAATATTGTACATTCCGAGGGTGGCAAGCTTTTCCGCAACTGCACCGCCTACCCCTTTCAGCTTGGTTAGAGGCATCGTGTCCAAAACGGTTCGATTAGTTGTGCTTACCATGCCAATAGAACTATCGAACCAGTACCAACCACAGTGTCGCTCACACTATCGGTCATTTTATCCTTCCATTTCTTAACCGTCCAAGTGCATGATGCCTTCAACTTCTACGGCAACACCCTTGGGGAGGGATGCGACCCCAATAGCTGCTCGCGCCGGATAAGGCTCGTCGAATTGTTCGGCCATGACTTCGTTGACCAACGGGAAATGCGCAAGATCAGGCAGATAAACGTTCAGCTTAACCACATCAGAAAAACCACCACCCGCAGCTTCACAAACGGCCTTGAGATTTTTAAACACCTGCACTATTTGCGCATGTGGATCATCGCTGACAACTTCCATGGTTTGAGGATCAAGCGGAATTTGCCCGGAAAGATAAACAGTTGACCCACACTTTACAGCCTGTGAATAGGCACCGATAGCGCCTGGTGCATCATTGGTAACAACGACCTGTCTGGCCATGGAAAGACTCTTAATAGTTAAATAAACACAAGGACAGTGTACTTACTTACGACTGTAAGGGACAGCTTACTTACGATTCCGGTGGATGGATTAAGCGGGTAGATAGACAGACAAAAGGGTCGCGTAACAGGTTTTTACGCTTTTATCGGCTGCGAGTCACACCACGTACGACGGTTGAATTACGCAAGCGTCGAATGATGCGTGCCAGATGCTTTCGATCTTTTACACTTAAAACGAAACGTATTTGAATATTACCCTCGCCGCGGTTGTTAAAGTCCATGTTTTCGATATTAATGTTCATCAGTGACATGGTTGATGTTATCCGGGCCAAAGCCCCTGGCTGATTCAACAGATGCACTATGATTTCTGCCTCAAAATGGTCGGCAAGATCTGGGGCCCACTCAACCGCTACCCATTCTTTTGGTCGCCTGCGGTAACGCGACACGTTTCTGCAACCAGCACGATGTACAGCTATGCCCTTCCCAGCGGTGATGAGCCCCTGGACATTGTCGCCTGGAATAGGACAGCAACATTTTGATAGTGACAATACTGCACCTTCACGTCCTTCAATCACCAACGGCACTGTTTCGCGAACAGGCATTTGAGAAAACTCAATGCTATCGCCATTTTTCTTGGTAACCAGGCGCTCGGCAATCTGACTCGGTAAATGGTGCCCCAGGCCAACAGCCAGATAGAGCTCTTCACGCGACCTAAAACCAAATTCGGATAGCAACGAATCCATGTTCACATCTACGCTTTCTGGTGTTTCATCGTATCGGTCCAATGCCCGCTTCACCAGCCTTTTGCCAAATTCCTCAGCTTTGTGCTTATCCATCTGACGCAGGAAATGTCTGATCGCTGTGCGCGCTTTTGAGGTAACAACGAAATTCAACCACATCGGACTCGGTGTGACGTGGGGACCGGTCACTATCTCCACTGTCTGGCCGGATTCAAGAGGCATGCTCAGTGAAAACAGATTTCTATCCACTTTGGCCGCTACGCAGGCATTGCCAATTTGAGAGTGCACCGCATAGGCAAAATCAACCGGTGTTGCCTTACCCGGTAGCTCGATGATTTTTCCTTTGGGGGTAAACACATAGATATCGCTCGGCAATAGCTCGCCTTTCACACTTTCAACAAACTCAAGCGTATCGGCCGTATTGCTTTGCATATCGATAAGGGTATTCAACCAGAACCGGGCTTTTTGTTCGTGACCAATATCATCTTTCCCTTCTTTGTATGCCCAATGAGCAGCAATACCAGCTTCGGCGAATTCATCCATCTCTTTGGTGCGTATCTGCACTTCAACCGGTATGCCGTCGGGATATTTCAATACGGTATGCAAGGACTGATAACCATTCTCTTTTGGTTTGGCGATGTAGTCTTTAAAGCGACTAAAAATAGGTGTGTAGAGCTGATGAACAATACCCAAAACACGATAACACTCATCAATATCGTCAACCACCACACGCAAGGCAAACATATCGAACACTTCTTGAAACGACAATTGCTTGCGTTGCATCTTCTGATACAAACCAAACAAGTGTTTTTCTCTACCGGTAACACTTGCATCAAGCCCATTTGAGCGCAAACTAGCCAGAATGTGTTCTTCGATTTTGCTGACCACATGATTTCTGTTGCGATGCGATTGCTGAACTTTGGCACCCAACACCTGACTACGCCAGGGATAGCATGCAACGAAGCTTAAGTCTTCCAGCTCGTTTTTAATTTTAAACATGCCAAGGCGACCCGCTATCGGCGCGTAGACTTCGAGTGTTTCGCGCCCAATTCTGTTCTGTCTTGCACGCGAGAGCACATCGATTGTGCGCATATTATGTAGTCGATCGGCAAGTTTAATCAGAATGACGCGGATGTCCGATACCATGGC
>CAYTJF010000098.1:13599-19026 GCA_964437945.1 uncultured Granulosicoccaceae bacterium | reverse complement strand
CGCATCGCAGCTGTACACGCGCTGAGCGACGTTGTGGCAGGCGGTGCAAGGGCTCACTCGGCTCAGGTATTAGTGAGTTTACCGTTCGCTGATCAGCGCATAGTCAAACGCGATCTGCGGCAACTGATGGCAGGGGTTGTCGATGCATTGAATGAGGATGGTTTTAGTTTGATTGGCGGTCATACTTCAGAAGACACGAGTTTGAGTTTGGGGTTTGTTGTCAACGGTTTTCGCAAGGCGCCATCGCCGGATCAGATTGTGGACGTTGATGAAGGGGACCATTTGATATTGACCAAACCATTAGGTAGTGGGGTCTTGCTGGCTGGCATGATGCGCCAGCTAGCCTCCGGTGTCGACGTGCAACAGGTGTTGACTCACATGCACCAAAGCAATCGGGCCGCTGCCTCTGTTTTGTATCAATGTGGTGTGAAAGCGGTAACTGATGTTACCGGGTTTGGTTTACTTGGGCATTTGATACAGTTACTAGCACCATTTGGCTGCGGTGCGACACTTGAAGTGCAACATGTGCCGGTATTCAATGGCGCGATGGCATTGGCACAGAACGGTGTAGGCAGTACTTTGCTTGAACAGAACCAACACGTGCTAGAACATGTAACCGGCCAGGATTTACACGATAGTGCTTGGCAAAATATGTTATGTGATCCGCAAACCAGTGGAGGTCTGCTAAGCATTGTGCCAGCTTCACGAAGTGACGAAGTGCTGATAAAACTGCAAGATTGCGGTTATGAGTCGACCAGTGTTATCGGCTCAATTGTCAACCAATACGGCATTAGGGTCGGACCACCGTAAAGGCATTGGGGTAAAGGCATTGGGAAGGCATTGGGGTCGGACCATCGTATGTAGTTGATTTATAGTGGTTTTACTACTTAAAAACAGATAAAATCAGAGGTTACGTTGCGTTTTTGATTGAGAAAAAGAACTTTAAGGCGTGTTGACCTCGAATTCAAAGTCCCCAACAGACTGAATGTTTAAAGCCCAGTTTCAGCCCATAAAACGCAGCCTAAGCTCTTTAATCGTCCATTATAATTGCAAAACTCTATATTGATTAATACGTTACCGTGGTCCGACCCCCAGCATCTTAGTATCTTATTTAGCTCAGTCACACTGGACGTGAACATCCTAGTTCCGGTAGCCTGATCTTGTGCTTGACGAAGACTATTATCTGGCAAATTTTCGATTTCTGATCGATTTCGTAGGTGAAACTTATCAAGGTTTGCTTAGCGATGCGGAAAGAAGCTGGCGTAGCACAATAGTAGGTATGCCTGAATCAGCGCAACGATTGTATGTGCGGCTGACCGGTCGCCGATCTACTGTGTTCAGGCTAACAAAATTAAAATACCCGGAAATCGATTCAATAGCTGTGTCCGCACAAACGCTGTGCACCAATAAGCTTGGTAGTGATAAAGCACCATCTGCACTCGACGTTCTATTACCGGCATTCACCAAACCAGAATTGATTAAGTTACTCGGTATGCATGATCAGCGTCGGCTCTCGCGCGTCGAGCTTGAACAACACATAATCGACAATGATTCGGCCGGCGATATAAAAATTCTACAACACGCTGATAGTTGGATTACCATTGAAGGCTTAGATGAATACACGGTTTATAAACTGTGTTTTTTTGGCAATTGCTATCAGGATATGTCGGAGTTTGTGCTGCGAGACCTTGGGGTGTTCACATACGAGCAGTATCGAATCGATAAGCAGTCGCGCGTTTTTCAAACTAGAGAGCAGTTGGAAGCGCATTTACAGTATTTTGACTGTGCAGTTGAATTCGATGAAGTCGATCAAACAGATACGGATGCTTTGCTCTACGTGAACAGCACTATGCCTGAAAATCACAATAACGATCCGCATCTGGCGCGACGTATTGATAGATTGCGCAATACTATTGCTCGGCAGTTAGAAAGACTGGATGAACCCGACCAGGCCCTGTCTTTGTATCAATGTACAAGCAGGCCGCCTTCGCGAGAAAGACAAGTGCGCTTGCTGATGAAGTTATCGCGATTTAACGAAGCTGAGAAATTGTGTGAGAATATCAAGGCTGAACCAATTGCTGACGAAGAGTTGCAGTTTTTGGATACTATAAAACCCAAACTAAACAAAAAACTATCACTACCGCCACCATCGCGTAAAAAATTTCGACCACTGACAACAAAGCTAAATTTAACTTGCACTGAAGATCGAGTGGAAATTGTCGCTCGCGAATTCTACGAACAATTTGGTAATTGCTATTACGTAGAGAACGCTCTGATCAATGGGGTAATGGGCTTGTTTTTGTGGGATATCATATTTGCTCCGGTTGAGGGTGTTTTCTATAACCCGTTTCAATCGATGCCAGCGGATTTTTATCAAAAAGAATTTTGTGAGAAAAGGACAAATTTAATTACCAAGCGCTTTACCGAATTGGATGATCCATTGCAGTTTTCGGCTCGCGTCTGGGAGTTTTATGAATCTCGAAACGGAACCATGAATCGGTTGGTCAACTGGCAGTATTTGAGTGAGGAATTACTATCGTTAGCGCTTATTCGCATCCCTGTTAACCACTGGCGAGTTTTATTTGACCGCATACTGAAAGATTTACGCAATAACACCAGTGGTTTGCCCGATCTTATTTTGTTTCCTGAAAAAGGTTCATACGAGTTGTTGGAAATTAAAGGTCCCGGAGATGCTGTGCAAAAGAATCAGCGACGTTGGATGCAGTATTTTTCTGAGCATGGTATCCCGTATCGGGTTGTGCATATTCGTTGGTCCAGTCAATCAATACCAACGTGAACAGAAAAAGCTTAAAAGTATCGATCACCTCGCTTGCTGATTTTTCCTGTCGGGTTGGTGATCTTGAGCTTGGCGGTAGTATTGGGCCGACAGCGTTGGAAGGGATGCGGGCGCATAAAAAAATACAGGCACAACGTGAAGTTGAGTCTGAAAGCAAGTTAAGTATCACTATAAATATTGAGGATATTCAAGTGACACTGTCGGGTAGGGTCGATCTACTGGATGAACATCAACACCGTATAAGCGAAATTAAGACCACGCTGCTCCCGGTTTCGCGTTTAAGTGAATCAAAGCTTGCCTTGCAATGGGCGCAAATAAAACTCTACGGATTCTGCTACTGCGTAAAACGTGAAAATGATGGAGATTCTGTACCTTCGCAAGGTATAGAACTGGAACTTATCCACGCCAACATTCGCGCAGAGAAACAAGAGTCGCAAATATTGCAGATGACGTTCGCAGAATTGACAGCGTTTGCTCACGACGCGCTGACTCGTTACGTGCAGTGGAGAAAAATTGTTTGGCAGGTACAGGCTCGAACAAAAAGCAGTGCTGCGGCAATGTCGTTTCCTTTTCAACCATATCGTGCCGGGCAAAGAGACATGGCAGCCGCCGTGTTTCGATCAACTCGTGATGGTGAAACACTGCTGTGCGAAGCACCAACCGGGACAGGTAAAACATTAAGCAGTCTATTTCCAGTTGTGAAGGCACTCGGTGAAGGTTATGTAAAACATGCTGTGTACCTGACCGCTAAAACATCGGGTCAGACAAGTGCTATGCAAGCGGTTCAGGCTTTGCAGCAAGTGGGGTTGAAAATAACATCTGTGATGCTTCGGCCAAAAGCGCCAACCTGTTTTTGCAGTAATGGTCGCTGCGAGCGAGATGATAAAAATGTATGTCCAATGACTATCGGATTCTTTGATCGGCTGCCTGCGGCCAGAGAAGAAGCAATAGCTAGTGGTGTACTCAAAGGTGCTCAACTTGATGAAATAGCCTGGCAACATCAACTATGTCCGTTTGAATTGGCATTGCAAATGCTGCCTTGGGTTTCAATAGCCGTTGCAGACTACAACTATGTTTTCGATCCGTTGGTACGCATCGGACGATTCAGCGAATCCAGGGCAGACACAGCGTTACTGATTGATGAAGCTCATAATCTGGTTGATCGCGCACGAGGTATGCACTCAGGTTTTTTGAACCGCAAAGAATTGATAGAAGCACAAAGATCTGTTGAGTTAACCCATCCGGCGCTGGCCAGTAGAATTGGATCGCTGTGTAGCGCTCTTGTAGGCTTTGCCAAACAGCAAAATAGCTCTGAGTGTGTATCTGATGATGTTCCAAAACAGCTTGTCAAACAAGCTAGTGCAATCATCGAAGCTTTTACCGATGCACTCGATTCTGGACCTGCAATGCCAGAGCCTTTATTTGACACATATAAAATGGCCTGCCGCTTTGTCGCTATTAGTGAAATTTACGGTGAGCAGCACAAAGTAATCACCTTTCAAACGACTGTAAATCGTACCCGTGAGATCAACGTATCTCTAAAATGTCTTGATGCAGCCACTTACCTGAAACCACAATACAAACTGTTTCGAAGCACGGTAGTCTTTTCAGCAACATTGCGCCCGGCGCCTTTTTACCGTGATGCCTTAGGGATGGCTGAGCAAACCCAACAGCTTGTAATCGGTTCACCTTTCACGGCAGATCAGGTAAAGCATTGCATAGTCAGTTATGTCAACACACGATATCAACATCGTTCTGAATCAACACCCGATTTGATTGATACTTTACATAAACTGGTTGAGGGTAAACCTGGTAACTATATGGTGTTCTTTCCGTCCTACGCGTATCTTGAAAGCGTTCTCATGGCTTTCACTAAGAAGTACTCAACCATTGAAACATGGCAACAGGAGCAAGGAGGTGATTCAGAGCAGCGGGCCCGACTGCTCGATCGACTTGAACGTGATGGCACAAGGCTAGGGTTCGCCATTCTGGGTGGTGTTTTTGGAGAAGGAATTGATTACGTTGGGGACAAACTTATCGGAGTAGCAGTGGTTGGCGTAGGTTTGCCTGGAATTGGCGTTGAGCAAGACTTGATTGCGCAATGTTATCGAAACCAGGGACTTGATGGATTTGACTATGCCTATCGTTATCCGGGGTTTACCAAGGTGTTGCAAACGGCAGGTCGGGTCATTCGTACCGAATCTGACCGGGGTGTCGTATTTCTGATAGATGATCGATTTAGTCAACCATTTTATCGAGACCTATACCCACCACACTGGCAAATTGAATTTGCACATTCGTTAGCAGACGTAAAGCAATCACTTATCGATTTTTGGGAAGCCCAGAGTCAATTAGCTCTTTCGTGAAATCCATCTTTTGTTGTTGAGCCACCGAAGCAGTGTACCCAAAGAAAAAAGGCCCGGCTTCCTTTAAGGAAGCTCGGGCCGTCAGCACAAACCGGAACTGATTAAGACTTTCGACGGCGAGTGGTTGACGATGCACGGCGGGCACTAGCCTTTCGTGTGGAGGATTTGCGAGCCGGCTTTTTAGCAGCTGTTTTACGTTTTACCGAAGGCTTACGCTTAGCGGGTTTACGCTTGGCGGTAGTCTTTTTCTTAGCAGGCTTACGC
>CAYTJF010000098.1:0-13499 GCA_964437945.1 uncultured Granulosicoccaceae bacterium | reverse complement strand
CGGGTTTACGCTTAGCAGTAGTCTTCTTCTTGGCAGGCTTACGCTTGGCAGTAGTTTTACGCTTAGCGGGTTTACGCTTAGCAGTAGTCTTCTTCTTGGCAGGCTTACGCTTGGCAGTAGTCTTACGCTTAGCGGGTTTACGCTTGGCGGTAGTCTTTTTCTTAGCAGGCTTACGCTTGGCAGTAGTTTTACGCTTAGCGAGTTTACGCTTAGCAGTAGTCTTCTTCTTGGCAGGCTTACGCTTGGCAGTAGTTTTACGCTTAGCGGGTTTACGCTTGGCGGTAGTCTTCTTCTTGGCAGGCTTACGCTTGGCAGTAGTTTTACGCTTAGCGGGTTTACGCTTAGCGGTAGTCTTCTTCTTGGCAGGCTTACGCTTGGCAGTAGTTTTACGCTTAGCGGGTTTACGCTTGGCAGTAGTCTTCTTCTTAGCGGGCTTACGCTTGGCGGTAGTCTTTTTCTTAGCAGGCTTACGCTTGGCAGTAGTCTTCTTCTTGGCAGGCTTACGCTTGGCGGTAGTCTTCTTCTTGGCAGGCTTACGCTTGGCGGTAGTCTTTTTCTTAACAGGCTTACGCTTGGCGGTAGTCTTTTTCTTAGCAGGCTTACGCTTGGCAGTGGTCTTCTTCTTAGCAGGCTTACGCTTGGCAGTGGTCTTCTTCTTGGCAGGCTTACGCTTGGCGGTAGTCTTTTTCTTAGCAGGCTTACGCTTGGCAGTGGTCTTTCTCACCGGCTTGCGTTTGGCTGCTGCTTTCCTTTTTGCTGGCTTTTTCTTAGTGGCCGCTTTTTTTCTTGCTGGTTTACGTTTAGCGCCGGCCTTTCCAGCGGATGACTTTTTTCCAACAGTTTTTCGGGTTGTGACTTTCCTGGTCACTTTCTTTTTAATACTCTTTGTTTTCACCTAGTGGTCCTCAAATTAATCTCTTAAGAGTGTTATCGCACAGCAAATAGCGTACACATTCGTAAAAACTAGAGAAAAAAGTTTGATAGACAGCAACTTTTAACAACTCAACGGCTTATTTGTCTTGTTTATGATTAGAATTAGGTGTTTTTTTACGTTTAGTTCATTAAAACTTAAGAAATTTGATTGCATTAGTCGAACGAAAATCGTTGGCTCCAGTCATATATTCTGAATGCGTTCGGTTTATTTAAGAGCGTACTTGGAATGTCTATTTAAACTCGATCAGGTTTGCGACCGGGTTTGCAAAAGCATTGCCTCATGTAATTGCTCACTATCATTCACAGGATACAAACTGATGAAAACTAATGTGGAGTAAAAGTTGTTAATTGGTCTGTTTTTGGAAGAGCGTGCACATAGACTTCAATTAAACACGGACCTATCTGGTCCGTAAGCATAATATAGTCGGTAAAAGATAATTTAATGAGGTTACTAATTGTTGCTTTTTATGGAATAAATGATAACGTTAGAAGGTTAGTATTTAGTGTGATTTTTGGTGCAGGAAGCGCCTAATTCGGTTTGTTTAATGAATTATATTTATATAATAAAAAGAGGATTTTTCGGTTGCTTATTCTGAGTAGAAGGACAGACGAATCTATCGTCATTGGTGATGAAGTCACCATAACGATACTAAGTGTGAAGGGAAAACAAGTCAGAATTGGCATTACTGCGCCACCTGACGTCAGCGTGCACCGCGAGGAAATATATCAGCGTATTCAATCTGGTGAGCCAATTGACGATGAGTCCGAGTCGCTAGCGGATGATAAACCAGATGACTAGTCGGAACCGACTAGTCGAATACTATAAGACCCGCTAGATTGCGGGTTTTGTGCTAGCTAATTGCAGAACCAATTCCTTTAAGTTGAGCTTCTTATAGGGCCAATTCAGTTAAAAACTAATACCAGTTAAAAGCTAACTTAAACTGGCACCTTAAGCTGGATAGATATTCAACTAATGCTGTTTTCGGCTCAAAAATGGTGCAAACAACTTAACGTTGGCCTAGGAATAAACATTAGTAGCAACCCAATCGGATATACCCAAGTACAAGAAAGTGCATATAGCAAAATTCTTAAACTTTTGAATTGCGTAGCGTACTAAAATTTTAAATTTCAGGTTTTACTTCGCCTACTTTTTACAGGTTGCAGCGCTGTTCCGACCGAATACGCAACAGCTCATCTCCCCGCTAAGCGATCCACATCTTTAATGTGATCTACAATTGATGCAGCTCTAATTCCAATGCCTTCACCTCATCAAAATCTGCTGTTGCCGCATTGGTAATAACAGCGGTACTGGCATTAGCACTATTAAAATAGGTTTCACCAACACGGTGTAAATCGTCGAGGCTCACATTAAGCACTTTTTGTCTGGCTGCTTGTCGAATTTCCGGTGAGCGTCCAAATAGTTCACCTTGGTAAGCGCTTCTCGCTTCTCCAACAGGAGATGCTGGCTTATCGATACTGCTGATGACATTTAAAATGGCTTCTTCGAGTGCTTGCTCATCGTGCTTTTCTTTCAACAACCAGGCGATCGATGCGTCAAAGTCGTTTAGTGTCTCAACAAGACGAGGGTCGCGGTATGAATAGAAAGCGAAGGAAGCAGAATCTTGATTGTAAGTCGCACCTCCGCCATAGGCGCCGCCGGTCTCGCGAATGCATCGATGCAGGAACCCGTTTCTTAAAAATGGCCCCAGCACGCTCAGTGCTGCGCTGTCTTCATGTGCTGAGGGTACGGTAGGATAAGCTCTTGCACAGAAATTGACTTCGGTGCTGGTTGTCCACAGCTGTTTGACTTGTTCCCGAATGGCAGCTGGTTTGTCCAATTCGACCGAGTCGTCCGGCTGTTGTTGGAAGATGGGTGCAAAATCTTCGCTCACGGACGTCAGGTTGTCCTTTTCACTGACCAACATGAATTGTTTTGGTGCTGATTTGACGGCATGGCTAATGCGCTCCAGTTGTTCGCAGAGCTCGGCCAATGAATCATTGCTGGCGGCAGCCTCATCGAGCTTTTTAATGGACTGTATACCGCGTAAACCGCTCAGATCGTGAGTTAACTTTGATATTGGACTCATACCACTGGATGCAGCAGACATGGCCAAACTGTGTCCCCGTCCGGTCACACTCTGTTCCGCTGCTGTGCGAGTCTGTGCCAGTAGCTCTCTAATACGGGTATGTTCGTCAAAGCGCAGGTTATTGATGGTGTCGTTCAATAACTCACTCAATGCACCAGAATTGCGCAGCAGTGATTTTCCGCGAAAAATAAGATAACTGGTAACGTCTTGCTCGTTGTCTCTTGCACTGCGACGGCTGATATACGCAGAAATGCCACCAGTCACGGCAGCTTGAAGCGCTTGCGTTTCGATGTAATCTCGCTCACCTGAGCCAAGTTCAGTAGCAACGCTAGTGTAAATCGGGAGCAGGACCTGAAGCTCATCATCGAGCTTTGGCAAGTCCATCACCACGTGTGGATATACCAGGCCGTTGGTACCCTGTGCATAGTGCATGGCAGGAGCGCTGTTAATGGTTGCGCTGGTGCCGGCGCAAATGTGCATGGTTGGCGGTACATCGGCGCGAGTTACTTTCGGAAGCACGTCGGGGTCATCTTCCATATTCTGACGATCAGCGAGCGCCTGCGTTTGTTCGATAATGTGATTTGCGTCGTCATCGCTCAGGCTCGCCTTAATCTCGCTCAAACGATGCTTTTCAGCGATCAATCGACGCTCACTGATTTTATTGTCAGGTCGTAAGGTCAAGCGCACTCGATGCTGATTATCGATTAAAAGACGTTGTACCAGACCGGGGATAAACGCAGGGTCTTCTGCTGCAAGACGCAATCGCTCAAGAGCGGGGTCAAGATCAAGTGCGGCGATCGCATCCCCGCGTTGCATGGCAGGGGATAGTCCACTGAGCAACAGTGTCAAACCAAAAGGCATGCCGTCGCCGCGTATTTCTCGTTGGCTAAGCTCAAGCTGGTGAAGCACGGCGTCTACTTGCTTTTTTGGAACACCATTTTTAGCCACATCGTTAAGCACATCCATAATGAGCTTTTCAATATCGGTGGCTTTTTCAGGCTCGGTGCCATCAATGCCACACACAAAAACCATTTCCAATGAGCCGTCGTCTACGCCACACAGTTGTGATGGAGCGTTACCCAATTCGGTTTTCTCCAATGCCTGCATTAGTGGGGACGCGCTATTGTCCAGAAGCACGCTTGATAGCAAGTGAGTTTGCAAACGTTCGTCAAGATCAATACTTTTTCCCAATAACCAGCTCATTACAACATGAGTTCTGTTGCTCAGATCAGGCTCTTCGTTAGCATAGCCTTCTTCAACTCTGATAGGCGAATGTATGGAATGCGCCCGATCAACCTTGATAGTACGATCGAGCTGTTCAAAACGTGCCAGTACTCGATCTTCAAAGCGTTGATGCAGTTCCGCTGCCGGTATATCGCCAAATGTCATGAATACGGCATTGCTTGGGTGATAGTGGGTTTTATAGAAACTGACAAGCTCTGCATAAGTTAAGTCTGGAATGGCTTCAGGGTCACCGCCGCTGTTGTGATGGTAAGTGTTGTTGGGGTGTAGATGCTTACTGATTTCTTGCCATAAGGTGCTCGAAGCAGAACTCATCGCGCCTTTCATTTCATTGAAAACAATGCCTTTGAAAACCAAGTCGGAGCTTGGGTCATCCGGGGTTTCAAATTCGACGCGATGACCCTCTTGCATAAAGTCGAGCTCGGCGATGCGTGAGAAGAACACGGCATCAAGATAGACATCCAGCAAATTAAAATAGTCTTTGTGGTTTTGGCTGGCGAACGGATAAGCAGTCCAGTCGCTGGAGGTGAACGCGTTCATGAAAGTATTCAGGGAACGTCTGATCATCATGAAGAACGGGTCGCGCACGGGATATTTTTCACTGCCACACAGAACGGTATGTTCCAAAATGTGAGCAACCCCTGAGGAGTCAGTCGGGATTGTGCGCAGACCCACCAGGAACACGTTCTCGGGGTTGTCTGCGGCCAAATGGATATGTGGGGCCCCTGTTTTTATATGACGGTATTCATGAACATCGATGTTCAAGGACTCGATTTTGGCTGTTCGTAGCTGCTCAAAGGCTGGGTGTGGCGACATTATGTTCATAAGTATCTTTCTGCTCCGAATATCTGCTCAGACGGTTTATCCACCAGTATATGCCGGGAGGGGCGTTTGGTGGCTAGTTTTGCCAAGTTCGCGCATTAAGTGGGTTGTTATAAGGCCGATATATTGTCGAGAAGTTCTAGGTTTTTTGGGGTTATACGCGAAAATCGCTCAAATGGTGTTGGTGCCTGGTGAAATTCCTGATAATTCTAATTGCGATGATAGGCCTGAGCGCTGGAGCACTGCATGCGTATCAAAAGCGTAATCTGCTGCTTCAGGCTGCGCTACTGTCTGAGGGTGACACCCAGAGCGCATCAATGAAAGCACGTGTTTCTGATTATTACATTCAGAACAATGCTATGCCACATGATAACCAATCTGCAGATCTGCCTCCGGCCAGGAGCATTTATGGCACTAGCGTCAAGCGAGTTTCAGTTAATCGCGGCGGATTGAGCCTGGTCGATTTCGCTGAAGAAGCTGGGCGTCAAAGTATGCTTTTCACACCCTCGGTGAGTCCAGTCACCGGCCTTGTGGAGTGGCGTTGCAGCAGTGGCTCTATTGATCGAAAAGTGCTCGAGTTGCTCAGACCGGTTTGCAGCTTCACTGCAGCCACGAACGAGGGCAAATTGATCAATGCCGCCGCCAGCAATCAGACTAATACAACAGCTATTGGATACCGGGGCTAATCCGGATGCAGTCGCTAAAGGTCGAACAGAAGAAAAAACAGGTTGCAATTGTTGGTGCTCTAATCGTTGCCGGTGTGGACGTCAATTACCGAGATGTGAAAGGTGCTACACCATTGGGTGAAGCCATCTCGCTTGAGCAGCCCGTCGTGTCCAAGTATTTGGTCGATGCCGGTGCCGATGTTAGTGCGCCCACTCGAAACAAATCTTTCCCGTTAATAGAAGGAAGCGTCGAAGAAAGGCTATCATCACCTGGCATTGCAGCTTATTCAACATGGCGCAGATATCAATCAACAGGATGCACTGGGCAGGACTGCTCTGGTCACAGCCGTTGCCAAAGGGCGACGGCGATTAGTTGATTCACTGTTGCGAGCTGGTGCCAACCCAACGTTAAAAGACAACGATGGCATTAACGCAGTAATGTTGTCGGAGAGCCGGAATTATAGACAGATCTATTCGCTACTTACCGCCAGTGCTGAATACAGTAATTAGCGACTACTCTTCGAGTACCAGAGTCCCCATAACAGACGGGTTTAGATAAGTTCGGTCCGTATTGACGCCGTTTTGTCGTGACTCATGGAACCAACCCCATTTGGTATCACGCCCATTACCGTCGTCATCGTCATCAAGTTGCAGTTCAAACCCAAAAAGTTCTCCGATTGTAATTCCAGCATCAGCTATTGGAATAGCGAGTTCGTATACATCCTGCTCTATAACCGTTCTTCGAATACCCGCAGGCCCTTCACCAGGTCCGGTGGAAAATTCAAAGCTAAACGGCTCACTGGTTGGATTGGGTCCCAGGTCAATACGACCTGAGAGTTCATTATTTGCCTGAGTGCTATCTTCTTGCTGCAACGCGATCAGATAGTGAAAATCATCTGCATCCCCCCAAGTGGAAAGCTTGCTGTTATTTCCATCAATGAAAATTTCCAGTGCATCGTCTTGCCAGACTGCATCTGAATCACTGTTGTTAAGTCTTACGTCATCAGTCAGCACTACCACATAAAGATTAACACCGTCGTGCATAGCCGCCCATCGGTGTAATTGATCACCGTCAACGGCAGAGTCTATGATGTTACCCGGTTTTTCGACCATTAAGCTATCAATCCATAGCCCATCACCGGACTCATCGTTTTGAACAGCGTCAGCCCATTCACCAGTCAGGTTGCCTGCAGCGTTCAGCGTTACGCCTTCGCCATCAATGTCCGGAGCCAGGCTAGGCAGAATGCGAGGAATTAATACCGACGCTCTGTCTGGTGTAACGCCAGTGCTTCCACCGGTATCTGTGGTTTCATCATCGGTCTCGCCATCATCGGTAGTACCGGCGGTCTGTCCCGCGGTTCCGGCTGTGCTATCACCAACGCCTCCAACAGTTGCTGTACCGGTATCAGCAAGCTCGTCGTCATCTGTACCATCAGTGGTACCGGTTTCGTCAGTCGTGCCAGTTTCGTCAGTCGTGCCAGTTTCATCAGTGGTGTCGGTTTCGTCAGTGGCGCTTGTTTCGTCCGTGGTGCCGGTTTCGTCCGTGGTGCCGGTTTCGTCCGTGGTGCCGGTTTCGTCCGTGGTGCCAGTTTCGTCCGTGGTGCCAGTTTCGTCCGTGGTGCCAGTTTCGTCATCAGTGGAGCCAGTTTCGTCAGTGGTAGTTCCACCGTCTGTTTGAACGGCCGTACCATCAGAGTCTTCGTCGCTGTTTGCCAGGATTACGTTGAAAACAAACGGATCGGTATTGTTCTGTCGCTCGTCCAAGTTTGAAATGGTATCGCCATCATCATCAAGATTGTAGTTGTAGTTGGACCCGGACAAGTTAACCACCGCTCCGTCTGCATCGACCGTGACCGCGTCGGACCAGGTGGCCAACAGTAATTCGGCATTGGGTAGTGTTTCATTGTCGGGCAGGGTTTCATTCCAGTCGACCGTAACAAAGTAGGAATTATTTGGTATTACCTCAATGGTACCTGACCAGGTATCATCACCTGTTTGTGCCATCTCGACAGTCTGGCCGGTTGATAGCCTTACTGAAGGACTTAACTGGCTTCTATCAATAGCACGTACTTGCAGAATTCTTTCAGGTGCTTTGAACTGCACGTTAGATTCAGATTGAGCTGCAGGCTGGCAAGCACTTAGCGTAAAGACACCGAGTACCAGGCTGGTAACTTGCACGAATGCATTTTTACGTTGCATATTCACTGTTCTGACGGTCCTGTGATGTTAATAGTAAGAGGCACGGTACCTTCGCCTGTTGTATTGCTTTCGCCGCCATCACTGCCGCCACTGGCTAGTGATGCTACAGCGCCAACAACAAGGACCCCGGCCACGATGTGCCACCAGCGAACTTTGCCAGTACCAGTGCTTGCCTGGCTGGGAGCAGGTTCAACATTTGTATTTGTAACAGCTGGTGCACTTGTAACTGCTGGTGTCACCGGAACCGGTGTTTCGATGACTGTCTCTTTAATTGGCTCTTTAACAGTTAGAGCGCGCGTATAAGGGTCGAAAGCAAAGCCTTCTACGGTTCTGTTGCCACCTTCATCGCGGGCCTGAATATAGTATTCGATAGCACGTAAATCAGTGGGATCGGTCTCCAGAGATATGCTGTAGTTGTCACTGTTGCCAGTCTGTACCATTGCGACTGGGGTGAATGGTTGCTGGCCGGCGCGCCGGTGATACAGCAGCACATCTTTCAGCAATATGTCTTCCAGAACCCGTGCTGTAAACAATTGTACATTGTCTGCTGAGGACTCAACGATGACTTCAAGTTCAATGACCGGCGAGCGTATATCTGGCGAACTTTGCGCCATTACCAGGTTCACAGTAGGTAATTGCATGGCTATCGCCAGTGCGACAGCAATTAACTTGTTGATAAGACCATTCACAACGCTGCCTTTCTCCAAACAGGGATTAAATTAGTTACAAACATAAGTATAAGTTACCTGACTAATGTTACCGCGACCGGTTCAACGAATCGCTACTATCATTTAGATATATCTGTCGAAAAAAACGAAATATTTTGAAACGTCTCTCAATTGTGTCATTGTTGGTTCTGCTGCTTATTACCGGTGGAACGAGGACCCAGCCCCATCTGGTTTTCATCAATGGTCAGATACTGACAATGGATTACAATAATCGGGTTGTGCAGGCAATGTCGATTATTGCTGGTCGCATTGATGCTCTCGGTAGCAACGATCATATTATCGCAAAGATTACATCATCAACCACCGTTATCGACCTGGACGGAAACACTTTGTTACCGGGTTTTGTTGATGCCCACAGCCATTTTCCAGCCTCTGGCGTCAGCGCTGTTAGTATCGATCTGGCGCCACCACCAATAGGTGATACCGACACGCTTGAACTGCTGCTTGATCGGTTGGCAAAAGCAGCTCAGACAAATAATAGTCGCGGCTGGTTGCTGGGGTATAACTATGACAATACCGCGTTTGATGATGGCGAACATCCGACCCGAAACGAACTCGACGAAGTTGTACCAAATCAGCCTGTCTATCTTTGGCACAGTTCCGGGCATATGGGAGTTGCTAATTCAAAGGCATTGGCGCTGCTAGGTATCGATGAGGGTAGTGTTCCAGAATCTGATGGCACTTATGGCCGTGACATCAACACCGGCAGATTGAACGGCTTACTGCAAGAGAAAAGTGCTCCGCCTCTGAGCGACATTATTAAAACTCTGTCGTTTAAAAAACAATTGCGTATTTTCACCACTGCTCGCGATGACTACTTGGCTGCCGGTGTAACCACAATACAAAATGGCTATGCCGGAAAGGGCATGTCAAGCGCTTTGCGTTTGTCGCAACTAGCCGGGCAACTACCGCAACGTGTTGTGGTTTGGCCCGCTCTCGATAAACAGATAATACAAGGAAACTTTAGTAATTCGTCCAGTACAAAATTTAATGCACTGCCTACCTTGAAAAAAGGTGCGCTAAAGATTTTAGTTGATGGTAGTCCTCAAGGTATGACAGCTTACTTAAGTAAGCCGTACTTCGATACACGTGGAAAACCTGCTGACTATCGAGGCTTTGCATTGATTGATCAAGCGTCTTTAAACACGTTAGTTACCGACTATCATCGTCGAGGCTATCAGTTAGCTATGCACGGCAATGGCGATGCCGCTATTGAATTTATTATAAACGCAGTTGAAGCTGCGCAATCAGAATACCCTCGACCCGATGCGCGGCATTTAATTGTACATGCGCAAACCATTCGAAAAGATCAAATTGACAGATTGCCGGCTTTAAGCTTGACTCCGACGTTTTTTACTTCGCATACTTATTACTGGGGTGATTGGCACCGTCAATTTACTCTTGGGCCTGAACGAGCCAGCAATATCAGTCCGGCTCGGTGGGCACAGCAGGCAGGTGTCAAGTTCTCTTTGCATTCGGATACACCAGTAACCCCAATAGCACAACAACAACTTTTATGGAGCGCAACAAAAAGACAAACACTATCAGGTGTAACACTTGGGCCTGATCAGCGCATCGATATGCAAACTGCTTTGCGAGCAATTACCATTGATGCAGCCTGGCAAAATCATATGGAGGACGAAGTTGGTTCACTGGAAGTTGGAAAATTTGCCGATCTGGTTGTGTTGTCTCAGAGCCCTTTCGATGTTGAGGATGTTCGTAGCATTAATGTTCTTGCAACTTACATAAATGGTGTCAAACGTTACGAGCACTCGAGCACGTCAAATAAGCACTAACATGTCGTTCTGACTATGGTTGGTAAGCTTGTGAAAGTGGTATGTTCTGGATTCTCAGCCTGCAATAACGAAAAGTGCCATGCCTCTAGCCATGAACCGAGAAGTTTTTATTACCTGTGCTGTAACAGGTTCAGGCGGTACGCAAGATAAATCAGAGCATGTGCCGCGAAGTCCAAAGCAAATTGCTGACAGCGCTATCGCTGCTGCCAAAGCCGGGGCGGCTGTTGTGCATTGTCATGTTCGCGATCCGGACACAGGAACACCATCTCGAAAGTTAGCCTACTACCGAGAAGTCACCGATCTGATACGAGCGTCTGGTGTCGATTGCATTTTGAATTTAACTGCCGGTATGGGCGGTGATCTGGTGCTGGGTAGTGTAGAGAACCCGTTACCAGTCAATGCTCCATCAACCGATATGGCAGGAGCGACAGAACGCCTTGCCCACATCGCAGAATGTCGACCAGAAATTTGCACGCTTGATTGTGGCACGATGAACTTTGCTGAAGCTGACTACGTCATGGTTAATACGCCGGGTATGTTACGCGAGATGGCAAGACAAATGCAGGCACTGGGTATTCGTGCCGAAATAGAAGCGTTCGACACCGGGCATTTATGGTTTGCAAAAAAGCTGGTTGAAGAGGGATTGATCGACGACCCGGTATTGGTGCAGCTATGTCATGGCATTCCCTGGGGTGCACCTGATGACATGAATACCTTAATGGCCATGGTAAATAACGTGCCAGGCGACTGGACTTTTTCAGCATTCTCGATAGGTCGGAATGAAATGCCGTATGTTGCAGCATCGGTTTTAAACGGTGGCAACGTGCGCGTGGGGTTAGAAGATAATCTTTACCTTGATAAAGGTGTGTTGGCCAGTAATGCTCAACTGGTAGAGCGGGCAGTATCGATAATCACTAACATGGGTGCAACAGTAATTGGTCCCGATGAAGTTCGCAAACGTCTTAAGCTAACCAAACGGTTGCCTACATGAGCGAACAGGTAGATCATATAAAAGTCGCTGCGATCATTGGCGGAGGCGTCATCGGTGGTGGATGGGTTGCTCGGTTCTTGTTGCATGGTTGGCGGGTGCAAGTGTTCGATCGTGACAGTTTGGCCAAAGATAAAATTGAGGCGGTACTCGACAACGCACGCGCATCATTACCAAAACTATTTGCAGATGCAATGCCTGCCGAAGGCGAGCTGGTTTATGCCGACAACGTCGCTGATGCCGTTAGTGGTGCAATCTGGATTCAGGAAAGCGTACCGGAACGACTGGATATCAAACACGCGGTGTTCCAGGAAATTGAAGCTGCTGCTGCGGCTGATGCCATCATTGGTAGTTCAACCTCTGGTTTTATGCCGTCTGAATTAAAAACCGTTTTGAACAATCCACACCGACTGTTTGTTGCACACCCGTTTAACCCTGTGTATCTGTTGCCGTTGGTTGAGCTGGTGCCTGGTGATGATTTCAAAGCTGATGAGTTAGCGCGTGCACAAGGTATTCTTGAATCAATCGGTATGAAGCCGTTACACGTGCGTGCCGAAATGCCAGCGCATATTGCAGATCGATTTCTTGAGGCTGTATGGCGCGAAGCTTTATGGATGATCAAAGAGGGCAGTGCAACCACTGAAGAAATTGACGATTCAATTCGCTATGGTTTCGGGTTGCGATGGGCTCAGATGGGGTTGTTTGAAACCTATCGTATTGCCGGGGGAGAAGCGGGCATGAAACATTTTATCGCACAATTTGGCCCATGCCTTTCGTGGCCTTGGACAAAACTAATGGATGTGCCAGAGCTAACCGATGAATTGGTCGATAAAATTGCCGATCAGTCTGACCAGCAATCGGGAGCGTACAGCATTCGTGAGTTGGAACGTATTCGGGACAACAATCTGGTCGACATGATGATTGCACAAAAGGGGCGTAACTGGGGAGCAGGGGAGTTACTTAATAAACACGATGCACGACTTAGCGCGATTAACAACGCAACTAACGACAACGGCAGTAATAATGACAAAGATGGTAATGAGGATAAAAGAGAGCCTGTATCATGAATTTTGGTTTGAGCGAAGAACAACAACTGATCGTTGATACGGTTCGTAACTTTGTAGAACAAGAAATTTACCCATTTGAGGATGAGGTTGAACGTACCGGCGAAGTACCAAAAACGGTATCCAGTACAATACAACAAAAATGCATAGACAGTGGTTTCTACGCTGCTAACTTGCCGGAGGAAGTAGGAGGCGGTGGCCTAAACCAATTAGACTTCACCCTGCTTGAACGAGAACTTGGACGAGGCTCGATGGCATTGAGTCATTTCTTCGGCCGACCTTCAGGCATTTTGATGGCATGCAACGATGAACAAAGAGAACGGTATTTGTTGCCAGCTGTAAAAGGTGAGCGACACGATGCTTTAGCCATGACCGAACCCAATGCAGGTTCGGATGTTCGCGGCATGCAGTGTCAGGCAAAACTTGATGGCGATAATTGGATAGTCAATGGCACCAAACATTTTATCTCGCATGCCAACGTGGCTGACTTTGTTATTGTGTTTATCGCCACAGGATCTGAACAGACCAGTCGCGGTGAGAAAAAACTCATCACTTGCTTTCTGGTTGATCGAGATACACCGGGATTCGAGATACTACCTGGTTATGAGTCGGTGTCTCATCGGGGTTACAAGAACTGCATCCTTTCTTTTAAAGACTGCGTTTTACCATCGGCCCAGATTCTGGGTGAGTTGCATAAGGGTTTTGATATTGCCAACGAATGGTTATATGGCACACGCTTAACGGTTGCTGCCAACTGTGTAGGGCGCGCGCGCCGCGTTTTTGAAATGACCTTACCCTATGCGGCAGAGCGAGAACAGTTCGGCCAAAAAATAGGTAAGTTCCAGGGAGTCTCTTTTCAACTGGCCGATCTGATAACGCAAATTGATGCAGCAGATTGGCTGACACTTAGCGCGGCCTGGCGACTCGACCAAGGCTTGCCAGCCAACCGGGAAATAGCGTCGGCGAAGCTGCATG
>CAYTJF010000097.1:4441-19063 GCA_964437945.1 uncultured Granulosicoccaceae bacterium | reverse complement strand
GCGCCTTGTTAAAGCCTTCCAGGCTGCATAGGCATAACGAAGAGAAACGGCAATGAGAAACAGGATGTAAATACTGTAGATGTGCCGCATTCTGATCCATTCACCAAAAAGACCTGACAGCGTTGCCGTTTTCTTAAGTCTCAGGATGTGAAACTTACTCCATGTCGGTTCAATGGAGAGTGCAAGTCCGACTGCTATGACACACCCGCCGATTATGACTAGCCAGCGTCGTACCCCTGGGTGAACGCTTGTACTGAGTAAATCGAACGTGACGTGATCCTGTTCGCGTACCACAAAAGCACAACCGGCAAATATTATCCAAACCCAAAGTACCAGGCAGAATTCCAGCGTCCAGCCGTAGTTGTTCGGATCGAGAAGAGGAAAAGCTTCGGCAATGGACTCGAAGCGGGCTGTATAACGAATGGTGATTTGCAAGATAAACGTGACGAACATCAACGCCATCAGCATGCCAATGAATAACTCAGCTAAGCGACGCAGACGGGACATTATTCTTGTCAAAGAAGTTTCAACCTGTGTTTTTCAACGCAACGATTTGCATAATGGGACGGGTGGCAGATTGCCACCCATCTCTAACAAATGGACAGTCGCAAAATATTATCGATAGAGCAGGGTTTACTAGTTGCCGAGTGCGTTTATCTTCTCCAACACACCTTCAGGCCATGATTCGGCAAATTCGGATCCAACGTATTGACTTTGCACGTGCTCACGAAATGCCTGTAAGTCTGGCTCGTAAATTTCAAGGCCATTTTCTTTGAGGAACGCGACCAGTTCTTCTTCCTTTGCAAGCTGTTCTTGTCGACCGGATTCTGACGCCTCATCAGCCGCTTTTTGAACAGCCTCTTGTTGCTCAGGCGTTAGTTCGTCCCAAACCGCTTTTGAAAAGGCTACGTAATTCAAATCCACCAGATGTGAGGTCAGTGCTATCTGGCAAGTCACTTCAAAAAACTTCGCATCGACAACAGTCGGCAAAGGATTATCTTGCCCGTCAACCGATCCGGTCTGCAGCGCTGTATAGACCTCGGTGAATGCCATTGGAGTTGGGTTTGCGCCGAGAGCTTTACCCAAAAACTGCCATGCATCAGTGCCCGGCATGCGCAGGTTAATCCCGGCCAGATCTTCCGGTGTCTTGACATCGATCTTGTCACGACATTGGCGCAGATTAACGTGACGCCTGCCAAGATACATAACGCTGAGTAGTTTTACCCCCAGTTCTTTCTCAACAGTGCCCTTGAACGAATCCATTAAAGGATCATTAAAGACGGCTACCTGATGCGCTGCGTCCTGGTGCACATATCCGGTTGCAAAGATAGAAAACTCAGAGAAGTATTGAGCTAATTCCTGGGCCGATGCAATTGACATTTCCAGGTCGCCAGACGCGATTGCCTCAAGTTCTGAATTCTGTTTTATTAAAGACGCATTGTAGTGAGGTTCATAGGTAGCGAATTCTGACACAGCCGGTGCAAATACGTTTGCCAACGCAACAGATCGCTGATCCGTTTCCGATGCCGGTGTAGACATTCTCAGCGTCACCTTATCGGCTGCCAGTAACTGGGTTGAGCCGAGCGTTACGGAAATTACAATTGCCGACAGTAAGTTCAATTTATAATTTATTCGTTTAATAGTGGGTCTCACAATATTTTCTCCTGGATAAATACTATTCAAATATTTTTTGTGAACATAGACAACACATGTTGTCCGATAATGCCTTTATAGAAAATAGTTACTGACTACGCTTATTGTTTGCTCTTTTGTTTGGCGCATTTTTTCTGCCAAATCTTATGTACTACTTCACGCTCGTTGGCATCAAGCTGTATCAGTGGCGCACGTACCAACTGCCACGTGGGGTCATTCCGTTGCAAGGCTAAGGTAGCTTTAATGGCCGGTATGATCGGCAGAGAAACCACGCGACTGACTTCGGCCGACAGTGCCTCGTCCTCAGTTGCCGTTTCAATAATTACTTTCATACGAGCTGTATAGAGATTGGCCATGCCGGAAATTGCGCCACCACCACCTAACTTTATCGCCTTGTGCAGTAAACGTTCGTCACCGATCAGCACTTGCACATCCTGTTGTGTTAATAGTTCCTGTGCAAACTTCCAGTCGCCAGAACTGTCTTTCACAGCAACGATCCGCTGCCCTGCAGCTTCATAGAGACGGCGAACAATGGCAAGTGATAAATTAACGCCGGTGATTTGCGGAATGTGATACAGAATGAACCTGGCACCTGCATCCGTTCGTGCAAACACATCTTCATACCAGCCAGCAATACCAGCTACTGAACAATCAGAGAAAAAAAACGGCGGGGATAGTAAAAATGTATTAACACCAAGCTGCAGTGCTTGCTCCACCTGGCTGACCGCATCGCCCACGGAATTCTCAAATATGCCCAGCACGATCTTTGTCGCGGGAATGCCGCTATCGAGCAGGGCATGCAGACCCTGTAGGCGTTCGGATCGGTCAAGAGATGCGCCTTCACCGGTGGTGCCAAAAAGTGTGACACTGCTTGCACCCTCGGAAAGCACCTGGTTAGCATGCTTGGACAGCCGAGAAAAATCCACACCCCTGTCGTGATGAAACGGGGTGAGTAACGCTACTGACAGACCAAACCGATCCATGGATTCTCCAGCCGTGCCTAAGACATACGGTAAATTCGCATAATAACTGACTAGTTACAATACTCTTGATATTTTTATTTGGCAAAAAACCCAATTTAAACGCACCGTCACTAATTCACCCTTATAATAACTGAGGTAGGATTAGTTAAATGCGCCCAGAGACGAGTAAGGAGCGGGCGATAACGTTCAGATAATTTGCCGGCTTAATTGATTCAAATACACCTTCAACGCCAATGTTTCTCCTCACCGGTAAATGCTGAGCCTGGTAGTGTCCCATCACTGATAAAGGCCTCGAGTACATTGCGTGTGATAGTGCCGACGTTGTTCTGGCCACCGTTACAGGGCAGTGCCTGGCTCCAGGCGATTGATCCAGCTGCAAACACGGCACCGTTTTTCGGCGTGTTGAAGTAAATCATGTCGGCACGAACTTGCGGGTCCTGACTGCCTCCACGTCCGGGAAATGCATAAGTGATTTCTTCCGAGACCAGTGGATAGTTGTCGGTGTGGCCGATGGATGCTGCAATCAACAATGTATGGGGTGGCGTGCCTAGTGCAAGATCATAACGATCAAGTTCAACACCAGCAGCACCACCAAGAGCGAGGCCGAAGTCGCCAATCAACTCTTCATCGCCTATGCCATCAAATATCCACGCAGCGCGGCGATGAAAACTGTCTGGCATGCGTTCGAATGGTTCCGCGCGATCCATCCCTTCGGTGGTAAAGCCGAGCCCCACCAGTTTTTGAGGTGCTCGCCCGCGAGAACGCCACAATCCGGAGCGCTCTCCACTGTTTGCCAGATAACCTTCTCCGGCTTCAGCTTGCCATGCTCGGGAACCGGCATCGAGTTTGCGCACCTCAATGCAAGCTGGTTCTTCAGAACAGGTAGTGGTAACCCAGTAATAGCCATTGCCGCCAAGATACATCACGCGCCCACCTTCAAGCAGGAATTGCTCAGTCGCATCCAGCATGCTTTCGGAATAGTACTCAGGGTGCGTTACATTGATGACTACTTTATAAGGTGTCAGTGCAGCAACACCTTCGCGGTCTAGATCATGGTCTGTGATCAGGTCGTAGTCGTAATCGATGCTTTCCAGCCACCACAACAATGAAAGGTCTGCCGGCAACGCCCACGGAAAGTTCATACCGGCCATGCGATAGCCGGGACGAATATTGATAATCGGTCGTTTCCACGATGAATAACAAACCCCCGCACCATCGGAGTGATGATCGTAGGTTGAAAGGCCAAACTCCTGCAGCTTTTGATATTCCAAGTCTTCGCCCGTGATCACCGGTGTGTGTGCGACGATCGCTTGTGCTATTTGCCCATTAAAACTTAAGTGTTCGTTGGCATAGGCAAGATAGGTAAACGATGACATTTGTACGGCTATTTTTGCGCGCGGCTTGTCAGGACGTACGATCACCGGAATTCGATCAACAGTATCGCCACATGTAATTTTAAGTGCGTATACACCCGAGCGAAGACTGGTCTCAGGTGTCCAGCTAATGCTGGGTTCCCAGTGACAGTCTGTCAAAGCATCATCATGAAAAGCGACACCACCGTACTGATTAGGGTCGAGTCGAAAACTGTCTTCGCGCCCCTTCCAGTTGTAACCGGTCATAGCGCGAATCGGACGATTGAATCCAATCGCATGAAGCTCAAAAGGTCCGGTATCGAGAACGGTATTACCAATACCGGTATCTGAATATCCGGCCGTTGTGTCCCAGTAGGTGACAGGGTTGCTTGGCGGCTTACCTGCTGCCATCTCCAACATTTTTTCGGCGCTCAATGCACGAGCAAGTACGCCGCAACGATCAATTTTGCCGTTGTAGAGCATCGACACAAACTGTCCGCGTTCGCGGTTGTGCTCATGCGCACCGGCAAGTAAAAACGGTGCATCAGCTATAGCCGGTGTAACGCGCAGTTGTTCAACAACATGTGAATTGTGATCATAAGGTGTGACAGGACCAATATGAGAATTCCAGGCGTTTTGCATGCCGATCTGTCGCAGACGCGCTTCACCAGTAGTCGCATTAAAGCTGGCAATGGCGAGCACCCAGACTTTTTCAACCAGCGGTGTATCGGCGCTCACCTGATCAACGTTGCTGCCATCGCCGACCCAGAATTCGAGCTTGCCCTCTGGGTTAATGCCCAAAGCGTAGCCAGTCGAATCGTTAACCGACCAGCGACCTAGAATAGTTTGTCGTTCACCCCCTGGCATCGAAGGCCAAATAAAGGCGTGCAGCGTAAATTCATTCGTGACGGCCAGGTGTCCTTCGGCATCTTCGACTTTCAGGAATGAACCCAGTTGGGTGTATTGTCGACTTACGGGCAAGGATGATGGAACGTCACTGCTTACGCTTTCCTCGATAAACCCCGGTCCCTGTGGATTAAAATCACCGTGAACCAGTCGCACGATTTCGGCCGATACCTCGTCTGTGCCCTCGGCTGATACCATAAAATTTATCGGTTTACCCGCTTGTGCACACAGTGGATCGGAATAACCAAAGAGACGCACGTCGGTCATTTAACTCTCCAGCAAGTCGTTAACACGCAACAGGAAAACGGCGTGATGAGCTTCATTGATATCGTCATAAGTACGCTCATCGACAACGCGGGGTGACATGTTTCGATTGCCAGACAATGCCATCACCCTGAAACGTTCTTCCTGGGGTTTCATACGATGGATAATGTATTTGTCTGGCAACTCCCCGCGGCGAAAATAATTGAGCACTCGTGACAATGCATCGGAGTGATGTCCCAAAGGATCCTGACGATGTTCTTCTATTAACTCTGGTGTGATCAGTGTTTTAAGCTGTTCACGCAACCGCTTGTGGAAACGACGATAATAAAGTGCCTGCTTATCCTGCACCTCGGTGGCTTCTTCAGGCATGGCTTCTCCTCCTTTTTCTGTACGTTGTGCGCGGCGTTCGCCTGATTTTCGTTTACGAAAATCGCGGAATTGTTCGCGCGCACCGGTCAAGCCTTCTCGCGCAAAAATGGTGACCAGTAACATGATTGCGGCAACCAGAATGATGCGTAGTGGGCCAAGTTCAATCAGACCCTTGTCAATCAGCGTAACTATCGCAGCACCTACCACCGCGCCATCGGCACGGCCCAGCCCACCGATCACCATCATCGCAAATAATAGCAATAGCTGATCGAGTGAAAATATTTGCGGCGATATCGAGCGAAAGTACATACAGTAGAAAGCGCCAACGACACCAAGGGCTGCAGAGGAAATAATGAACACTTGCAATCGCGCACGACGAAAATCAATACCTACAGCTTCAGCAAACGCCTCATCGGCTCGTGATGTACGGGCAACTCGCAGCAGCAGGCCCAATCGTTCCGAATTAACCAGTCGCCAGGTCAGCAGCGCGCCAAGTAGCAGCAGAAACGCACCGGCAAAACCAAGCAAAAGGCCCGGGCGTTGTAGAAACCATTCTTCAGGTATAAAGCTGTCTACCTGCGTGATCGCACCGTTGGTTTGTGTCAGGGCACGCAACTGAGTAACGAATACACGGCAAATCTCCGCAACGCCCATCGTCAGCAGGGCATAGTACAACCCGTCAAGTCGGGTTGATGGAACCGCCAGAAAGGCACCAAACACCAGACCGGTCAACGCGCCAATCAAAAACATAAAGGGCCACGGAACGCCAAGATACACGTTGGCAGCTGCCGCAACATAGCCCGCTGCACCGACAACCGCAAGTGTTGCCAACGAGAAAATTCCTGCAGTACCAACGATCAGAGTCCAGAGTAAATTGATGGCTGCGTAGATACAAAAAATCGATGCTACCGATAACATGGAGTTTGGTAACCACGGCGTGATCAACGCGAAAAGTACGAGACCAAGCGTCCACCACACAGGTTTCTTATCTACCAGTATCCGCTCGCGTACAAGTGTTTTAGGGTTATTGACATCACGCCATTTCAGCCAGTGCCTGCGCGTACCCGGTAAACGCCCACGCCGCCGCTCGTCAGAACCGTTGGGGCGTAGTTTCCATTCCCACGGTCTGCGTCCCACTTTGTAAAAGCGCTTACCTGTCATTCGCGGGTATCATCCAACAAACCGCCAATGCCACGTGGTCTTACCAAAAGAACGGCGATAATGAACAGGAACGTTGCAAACATAACATAACGTTGTCCCAGAAACGGAACAGCACCGACAAACGCTTCCAGAAAACCGATTAACAGTGCTCCTATCATCGCGCCGCGAACCGAGCCAAGCCCACCGAGCAGGGCAATCGTCAAACCCTTAATCAGTGGCACAACACCCGAAGTAGGACTAACAAATATAGTTTGAGATAGCAGAGCGGCAGCCATACCAGCAAGCGCACCTGTGAGCATCAATACCGGTAGCGCCGTGATCTGCCTGGATATACCGGAGTAGGCCGCACCTTCGGCATTTTGCATCATCGCCCTGACTTCAAGACCGCGTCGCGAATAACGTAACCATGAAAGAATGAGTCCGATGATTATTGCTGCGCCAATGATAGTGCCGGCCTGGTCAAAACGAATTTTGACACCCCATACTTCCCATCGACCAAAACCGAATATCTTTGGCAAACCACGATTGCGCGGACCAAAAAACCACAACAGTGCCTGCACCGAGGCTATGTTCAACGCCAGTGTGATGATCAGTGATCGAACGGCGTAATTCGGTTTGTCATGAATGGGTAAAAAAGCCAATACAAAGATAATAGCGCCGCACACAGCACCGGCCAGCAATGCCGAACCAACAAGACTGACTGCCATGACAAAGCTGGCAAGCGCGCCTTTGCCAAACGCTGCGAAAATCACAGGTTTCAGCGCACCGGTTATCAGCCAGGCGGCATAACCTGAGACAGCAAAGGTCGCACCATGCGCCATATTGATCATACCGACTGAAGACCAGAGAATAGAAATGCCGATAGCCATCAGCGCATAGATGGCGGCAAGGTTCAGCGCATAAATGATAAGTGCCGGATCCATCAACCTAAGTTCACATGCCCAACATCACCGCGCAGCCTGCCTGCGTGCAGGCCAACAATGCGATCAGCGCGATTGGAAAGCAAACTAACGTTTTGCTCGGCGATAATCATTGCACCTTCAACCGGTAGTGACCAAAGCGCATCCATGACGCGCGCGGATATTTTCGGTGCAAGCCCGAGAGACGGTTCATCAATCAGGTAGATTCTGGCTTCAGTCATCAACATGCGACCAATCGATACCATGCGCCGTTCACCACCGGATAGTTTGCCAACCAGATGACGTTGCAATGGACGCAATGGCGGAAAAATATCGAAAACCCGATCAATACGAGCGCGGCGCTCACGCCAGGCGATTCGATCATGCGCACCGCATTCCAGATGTTTGCGCACGTTAAGTCCCGGAAAAATAGCGTCACCCTGTGGAGCAACGCCGACACCTCTCCTGACGATAGCCGGTGTGCGACGACCTGCACCTGTTGATCGAGTGCCACCGATTTCTACCCCATCTAGCTGAATGGATCCTTGTTGCCAGTCAGTCATATGGGTGATTGCGCGTATCAGTGTTGATTTGCCATGACCGTTTAATCCAACCAGACCAATACGTTGCCCTTGCTCCACAGTCAGATCTATTTCGTGTAAAACTCGAAGTGGGCCATAGCCTGCCGAGAGCTGTTGAATCTGCAGGAGTTCAGGCATGTGCCCCCCCGTTGTGATCGTTCGGTGCCGTTGCGTCGACGTTTTCGAAGTAGGCCGCACGCACACGCGGATTGTCGAAAACGGTGAGTGGATCGCCCTGTGCAATGACCTCGCCAAGATCCAGCACCACGCAAGTGTCGGCAACAGCGGCAAGCAGCTCCAGCCTGTGTTCTATAAGAATGACACCGATCGCGTACTCATCAACAAGGCGTCTGATGATCAAATCCAACTCGTCAATTTCAGCGTTGATTAGCCCGGAGGCAGGTTCATCCATCAATATCACATCGGGTTTTCGCATCATCAGGCAAGCAAGCAGAAGTTTGCGCCTGTCAAACGCACCAAGCACTGAAGCAGGGGTGTGCCAGGGAACCTGCAGGTGAGCAAGTCGAGCGGCCCATTCCGCATCATGGCGACTTAACCAGGGCGCCCACGCCTTGCGTGTGGCTCGAAAAGTTTCCTCAACAGTCAGGGAAGTAGGGATAACCGGGTTTTGATAGGTTCGTCCAAGCCCCTGACGAACCCGGCGATAGAAAGGCAGCCGGGTAATATCCCGATCTCTAAGATAGACCTTTCCGGCATCAGCTTTGTAACGACCGCAGAAAACTTCGAACAGTGATGTCTTGCCCGCGCCGTTTGGACCTACCAAGCCGAGAATTTCACCGGCATTTGCGGCAACAGTTACGCCGGATAGAATCTGCCGCCCACCGAGCGACAGATCTATATTTTCGCAGCCAAAGAGCATCCGACGCACTCACATAAAAATATGATTGCGTGAAGCTACATCCAGGGCGCCGGGCTGAATGGAACCTCTGCAAAAGGTGACGGTGCGATAATGCGATGTTCATCTTCCTGGACTTGAAAGAACAGATGCGCTTGTCCGGCCTCAGGATCGTCTGTCATGTTTGGATAACTGAAACCTGAATTGGTTTCCGGGTTAAACTTATAAAACCCGTTGATACCGCGATATTCCATTTTTCTTATGACGTCACCTACCGCGTCATAGTCATCGGGGTCTCCGGTCTCAAGCCAGGCCTGTGCCATCATCATTACTGCATCATAGCCGCCACCGGTGTAAACCATGCCCATGGTGCCTGGATACTTATCACGGTATTTTTCGCGGAACGCTGCACCTTTTTCGTCGGCGTACACACCATAAACCGTACCCCACACCATACCTTCACCAGCGCCTGCTGCAAGATCAAGAAATTCTGGCTGTGACGGACCGTATTGGAGGTAAACCAGTGCACCTTCAACCGGATCAACCGCAAACTGCTGGGCGAAAGCAGCCAGTTCCGCAGCAACCCAGTGATCAATCATGATGGCTGACGCATCGGATTGTTGTAATGCACGAATGACCGGTGCCCAGTCCTGCACCGGGAACTGAATATCGGTAACCTCAACTACCTCCCATTCACCATCGGTAGCCGCAACTTCTTTTTGTGTTGCCTGGCTAATCAATTGCGTGTAGCTAATCTGGCCCTGAACGATATGGACTTTATTGTTTTTCGGTTCCCACTGACCAGACGCTTTAAGCTCCTGCAGGAATCGAACAAATCCGGTGCCGTACCAAACTTCAGGAACATCCAGCTGGAATATATTTCGATACTTTTCTGGATCGGTTTTGAAAAGATCATCGTTGACCGATGATGTGTTGCCATGCAAATAAGGAATACCCGAAGGTGCTGCAGTATCCATTGCTGGTTGCGGAATGATGGTAAAGGCAGAGAGAATCGCATGCGATCCACCTTCAATAAGGGCCTGGAACCCGGCCACGTTTCCTTCTGGCGAAAGCATATCAAGGTCTATGATCTTTGCTTCTATAGGGCGATCAAGCACGCCACCATCTGCATTTAGTTCCTCAATGGCCATCAACGCACCGTTGGTCCAGTCCTGATGATCAGCAACGCCGACCGGGCCGGATTGAGCAGCCGGAATACCAATAACAATAGGGTCTGCACTCCAGGCGGCAGGTGAGGTGAGTAAAGTGAGCGTGATGGTGGACAAAAATGTGGTGTTTCGAAACAGCTTGCGGATCAGTTGCATAGTCGGTCTCCTTTATAGTTTGATACCACCGTATCATGAAGTGGTGGACAGACAAAGTAGTTGGGCCGAATTAGGTACCAGGTCTGTATTTTGGTCAACCAAGATCATTAAGGCCAACTACCGTAAATGTCAGTACTATGCAAAAGAACGATTGTTGTTCATACATCAGAGTAATTTCAATTTCTATAGGAGAAAGGTATGCAACGTATGGGTCTCGTTATTGGAGTTGTGGCTGAAAAAATTGAGGAGTATAAGGAATTACATGCTAACACCTGGCCGGAAATTCTCGACATTCTGAGTAAAGCGAATATTCACAATTACTCGATCTTCCTGCGCGAGCCCGAAAATCTGCTGTTCTCTTACTGGGAATACCATGGCAGCGATTTCGAAGCCGATTCCAAAATGATCGGTGAGCAAGAGGCGATGAAGCGATGGTGGGCTTTATGTTCCCCGTGCCAGCTGCCACTTGAAACCCGAGCAGTCGGTGAGCATTGGGCAATGATGGAGCATGTGTTTTATCACGACTGAATCAACATGACACCTGCACCGAGTTGCGTAAGAATTTAAGTAACACGATAGTGCTCAATGTATTTCAGCTGATCGGTTTAGGTGAATCAGATTCATGATTTGCTCGCTCATTTGATCATAGTTTCGGTTGTTGTCAATCGCACCCATGATGCGAAAGTCGTTCATAACTACAATTTTATCAGCCAGCGTGATCATCTCGGGCATGTCGCTTGAGATCAGTAAAATCGCGGTATTTTCTTTATCTGCCAATTCACGAATGAGCTCATGTAGATAAGCCTTTGTCTTGATGTCGATACCGACTGAGGGTTCGTCGATAATCAGAATATCAACAGCTGCGGCCAGCCATTTGGCGACACTCACTTTCTGTTGGTTGCCACCAGAGAGATTGTTGACATACTGATTCAGTGAAGGTGTCTTGACCTCCAGCTTTCGAATACTTGACTCAACAGTTTTTCGTATAGTGTTATTTGTCAGCAGGGCTTTGGTTTTACTTAATCGTCTCCAGACTGTCATACCAACATTTTCGAGAACCGAGTGAATGAGCACCAGACCCTCTTGTTTGCGATCTTCACTGACATAACCAATTTTGTATTTCTCAACGGCATCGGCAACAGATTTGATTGTTGCCCGATTGCCCGCAACATCAATGCTTCCCTCGGTGAGTCTGTATTTGCCGAGCACGGCCTTGGCAAGCTCGGACCTTCCAGCGCCAACCAATCCGTAGAGCCCGATAATTTCACCTCTTCTTAACTGCAGACTGATCTCACGATGACCAATGGTTGTCGAAATATCGTTTAGTTGCAGGGCGACTTCTCCCGGCGTGCGCTGGTTCGCGGCCCACGCCGGAATCTGTTCGCTGCGCCCAATCATCAGTTGAACAATGTCATCTCGATCAAGGCCCGATATGGAGCGACTTTCGCAGGCATTAAATCCATCACGAAGTACGGTGACCTGATCACTGACCTCCTGTACTTCTTCGAGTTTGTGGCTGACAAACACCAGGCTGACTCCATCATTGCGCAATCGTCGCAGTACAGTAAAAAGGGTATCGGTTTCGTGTGATGTCAGTGATGCTGTCGGTTCGTCAAGCAACAGAACGCGCGAATCAAGAGACAGGGCTTTCGCAATTTCCACCAACTGCATTTGCGCAACGCCGAGTTTCTCGACCGCAATAGCAGGGTCGATATCGAGCGCCAGCATGTTGAGCCATTGTCTGGCTTGTTTGTGTAGCTCACGGTATTTAATCGGTGAGAGTGGTTTGGCATTGAGTGATTCGAGAAAAATATTTTCACTAATGGAAAAACGAGAGATCAGATTTCGTTCCTGGTGAACGACGCCAATGCCTTTGGCTATCGCATCACGTGGGCCATTTAACTGCAGGGTTTCATCGCCCAGTTCGATGGTGCCGCTATCGGGTTTGTGAATGCCGGTTATAATTTTAATAAGCGTTGATTTGCCTGCTCCATTTTCGCCGAGCAGCGCGTGAATGGATCCGGTTTCAAGCGTCAGATTGACATTCTGTAGGGCTTTAACCCCAGGGAAAGTTTTAGTAATGCCTGAAGCTCGAAAAATTTCCTTGCTCATGCGCGGTCCTGATTCGGAACAGAAGATGGTATTTTTGCAGCGGAGACAGTCTTGCTGGCTTTGACTTCCTTCAATCGATTAAGGCTGACGGCCCACAATATCAGTAAACCCAATACAACCTGCACCAGAAAAGGATCAACATTAAACAATACGAGAACTTGTGTAATGATCGCTACGATTATCACACCCAACAAGGTTCCGGCAACACTAATGTGACCACCAGTGAGAATTGCGCCACCGATTACCGGTGCTGCAAACGAAAGAATCAGCCAGTCGTCACCAATAGTGGGTTGCCCCAGTTGCAATCGACCAACGAGCATAATACCGGCAAGTCCTGCGAGAAATCCGGATACCGAATGGGCCAGGATAACGGTTCTGCGCACCGAAATGCCGGACAACTGGGCAGCGTGTTCATTACCGCCAACCGCCAATATTGATCGGCCTGCCGGTAACCGATTCATCAAAAACCACAGTGCGACAGTGGCAATGATTGTCGGGATAATAAGCCAAGGCAGTGGATGGATGAAAGTATCGTTGCCCAGACTCTTTACCGTTTGAGGTATTTCGTAAAACGGTTGTGCTTCGGTAATGCCTAGATTGATACCCTTGTAAACCGACAGTGTGGCAAGCGTAATAATAAATGCCGATATACCAGTCAGAGCGACAAAAATTCCGTTTAGCAGGCCTGCCAGCAAGCCGATAAGCAGTGCCAGCACAGCAGCTATTGGCCATGGCACAGACCAGACTTCCATAAATCCACCGAAGCAAATGGCAACCAGCCCACCGATCGCACCAACTGATAGATTCATTTGGCCAATTGCGATGATAATCATTTGCGCATAGGCGATAAGTGCGTTTACTGCGATCGCCAGTAACAATATTTGAATATTGAATGGCGATAAAAAAGACGGGTTAAACCACCCGACGATAGTAATAGCCCCAACAGTAACGAGTAAGGGTCCGAACCAGTCTGACTGAAGCATGCCGTTAAGTCGGCTATTCATATCAAGTTCTTCCGTGTCAGGTATGAACGTCGGACCAGATCGAGCAGCACCGCCAGCAGCAGTAGCAATCCCAACCAGGTTTGCACCCAGAACACACCTACCTGCAACAGCAACAGTCCAGTCGTTAACAGCGTGACTAAAAAAGCACCCAGTAATGTGCCCCATACCGATGCCCGACCACCTGTTAACAGGGTGCCGCCAAGAACGGGTCCGAGGAATGCCGGTAACAGCCAATCCTGCCCCAGTTGCCCGGCCATGGATGGTATTGCAGCACCAGTACGTGAGACCAGCATCAATCCGGCAGCACCGGCAAGTACCCCAGAGATGACGTGACACAACACGATCATGCGATCAACTCGTATACCGGAAAGTTCAGCGGCATGTGGATTGGCCCCAGCTGCCAACAGCTGCCGACCAGTTGCAGTTAATCGAAAAAACACCGATAGCAAAATGGCAATCATTAAAGTCAACAACAACAGTGGCGACAGCACACCACTGATTTTTTGGCGTCCGAAGCCAACGAATTCCGGTGGTAGTTCGCGAAAAGAACCGGCTTGCGTCAGATAAATCATCACACCAAAAAAGATACTCATAGTGGCAAGCGTGATAATGAAACTGTGCAGGCCGGTTTTGACAATCATAATTCCATTCAAAGCGCCGACCATCGCACCGAGAGTGAGTGCCCCCGTTACTCCTAACCACCAAGGGAAGCCCAGCACTTGCATAAGCCATCCACCGGTCATGGCCACACAGACACCAATGGAACCGACAGACAAATTGAGCCCACCGCTGACTATCACAACCATCATCGAAAAACCGATGGTGATATTGACGGCTGCGTTGCGTCCCATTGCAAACAAACTGAAATTCGACGTAAATCCGGGTGTCGCTATAGAGAATATAACCGAGAACAATATGATCAGCGCGAGCAAACCAAATTCGTTTGACAGCAGCACTTTCACGAACTGTTGCCTGAGCAAAACAGTTTTTGATGTCGCCGGGCTATCGTGCTGTTCGTAGCCTTTGCTGGCTGCACTGCCTGGATCATTCATGCCTTAGCGTGTTCCTTGGGCGGGTAGGCTAATGTGCTCCACATGTTGGAGAAATGCAAGCTGGAGAAATGCAAACTGGAGAAGTGCAAACTGGAGAAATGCAAA
>CAYTJF010000097.1:0-4341 GCA_964437945.1 uncultured Granulosicoccaceae bacterium | reverse complement strand
TGCAAACTGGAGAAATGCAAATCGATATCCGATTGATTATGCCTGTTTTCAAATCCGGTGCTGCACAGATCGCAGCACCGGAAAGAGATTCCCGACATGGTTTTGGGCTGACGACTTAACAGTCGAGGTATGTAGACTCAAAACCTTCAAACAGAGTTTTGGTAATGCTCTGCATGGACTCAACGTAGTTGTCTACTTCGTCGACGCCTGCGAACACGGTGCCCGAATCAACGAATTTTTCTGTTAGCGCATTTGATTTGAAAGGTGCATCAGACTTTACCGTGCAACCACCACGCAGTTTGCCCGCAACAAAGGATCCTATATAGCCTTGCCCATAAGGGTTTTGTAACATCGTCCCGTGTACGAAGCCATCTTTAACCGCTTGGATAACAACCTCATCGTGATCAATTCCTACCATCTTTATTCGCTTATCGCCAATTTTACGTAATGAGTTGGAGGCCACAACAGCCGGCACCCATGCAGTGGTGATGATGCCGTCAACCTCATCAGCGTGAGCTGCAAGGTAGGCATTGATTTTTTCTTCGGCAGGCTCTGGTGCATCAATGTCTGCTATAACCTGAATGACTTCAGCACCGCCTTCAGTAGCCGCTTTTTCTACAGCATCTATACGAAGCTTGGTGTTCGGATCTACCAGAAAGCCGGTGAAGTGCGCAATTTTCTTTCCGCTACCTCCCAGTTCCTTCAGCAGTTCCTGGGTGCCGAGATAGGCCGAGTTACCGGTGTCTGTTCCCATACAAAAAAGTGCTTGAGACGGGTCTTTCAAACAACCGGCAAGCGCTATGACTGATGCGCCTGTGCCAGCGAGTTCATCGGCAATCCCGACAGTTCCAACTGGGTCGCCCGGGAATATCAGAAATGAATTGTAGCCCTGTGTGACCAGGCTTTCGAGCAACTGATTTTGAAGGCTCAACTCCCATTTTTGTGGAACCTTATAGTCAGCAGAGGCCAGCCCAAATTCTTTGGCTGCATCCGCACCGGCTTGTTCCCAAGCAGCAAAATAGGGGTGTGGTCCGCCGGGGACCAATGCTACCCTGGTTGATTCATCGGCTATTGCAGCGGATGATAATGCGACCATTGAAATACAACCACTCAATATGGCACTACCAAATCTGACTTTGCGAAACAGGTTTTTCCTAAACATGTGATTTTCCTCTCTCCATTATTGTATGCACTCGAAGTGTGTTACAAAAGCGCGACTGCGGTTGGTAACGCGACGATATCATCGCTCGCCGGGTCGAAAAAATCGGGCTGTTCTTTTGCCATTATCGGTATTGACTTTAGAATTCTTCGCTAGTGACTCCTGATTTAGTACACAGCTTTGGTAGTCGAACCCAACTTAATAAACCAACAATATCGACGATTTAAATGTGTTAGACAATTAACTGCATCGATTCACTAAGTAGAAAGCTACCATTCCAGTAATCTACTCATCAAGTAAATTGTACAAAGGAACCAGTGCGATAGAGTTAATGGTTTAAGGGGGTCGGACCATCAGAGGTCATTGAATTAACTGGAATACAGTCCGCTGTCGGGTCGAAACTGGTCGTTAGAGGCCGAAATTAGCACTCAAAATGCGATTTAACGTTAAACCGGTCAGGTGGAAGCTTGTGATATTTGATTAAAACGCATTTTTGAATCCGAAAAATTACTTTAAGACTGAAAATCGCTGTGCTGCAGCTTTAAGACCCTTTAAAATCAATATCTTCTCGTGGTCCGACCCCAGCATTTCCCGCCAGCATTTGTCGTGGTCCGACCCCAGCATTTCCCCATAAGTGATTTCGTCCGAAACAAGTGGATAGTTGTCAGTGTGGCCGATAGATGCTGCGATCAACAATGTATGGGGTGGCGTACCCAGTGCAAGATCATAGCGATCAAGTTCAACACCAGCGGCACCACCAAGAGCGAAACCGAATTCGCCAATCAATTCTTCATCGCTACCGAAGGTGTTTCTAATTAATGGCTTGACCCTGAGGATGATATGCTGTTCACGTGATGGCAATGCGATTTTGTCGATGCAATTCGCGGCCAGACCAGTTGCAATCAAATCAATCCGTGTTTCTTGTACCAGGGCATTAGGTGTATTGGCATTTTCAGCAAATGCGAGTATGTTGTCCTGAAGCAGTTTTCCAATTCCCGACTGCCCATCAATTTTTTGCGCAGTCATCATCTCGGCACTATACAAAACTAGGTGGAGGTAGACAATGTCACAACAATTCAAAGTCGCAGCCGTACAGGCTGCTCCGTCATTCCTGGATATCAGTACAGGTGTAGAACGCGCTGTTAAATTCATCGAAGAGGCCGCCGCGGCCGGAGCAAAACTGGTGGTTTTTCCAGAAACCTGGCTGCCGGGCTATCCCAATTACATCTGGCTAGGCCCCGTTGCCTGGCAAATGCAGTTCGTTGGGCGTTATTTCGAGAATTCCATTGAGGCTGGCGGCGATCACGACCAGGCGATTGCTAAAGCAGCACGCGAGAACAATATTCAAGTTTCACTCGGCTTGTCAGAACGTGCCGGCGGCAGTCTGTACATAGCGCAGTGGCACTATGGAGACGATGGAGAATTGCTCAGCCGAAGACGCAAGCTAAAACCCACCCACGTTGAGCGCACGGTTTTCGGTGAAGGTGATGGTAGTGATCTGGTGGTTCAGGAAACGCCTATTGGCCGCATAGGTCAACTCTCGTGCTGGGAGCATTTACAGCCGTTGAGTAAGTACGCCATGTATTCACAGGATGAGCAAATTCACTGTGCCGCATGGCCAAACCTTGCACTGTATGAAGGTGGTGCATACGCACTTGGCCATCAAGTCAATAACGGCGCCAGTATGATTTATGCCGTTGAAGGCGGTTGTTTTGTTGTCGCTGCCTGTGCTCTGGTTAGTAAAGAACAGCAAGACATATTGTGCGAGGGCGATGCAATGAAAGAATCCCTTTGTCCGGTAGGTGGTGGCTACACCAGAATTTATGCCCCTGACGGTCAGTCCATAGGCTCAGATCTCGATCATACTGAAGAAGGTCTGGTCATGGCAGACGTCGACTTGAGTTTGATTGCATATGCAAAGGCCGCAGCCGATCCGGCCGGTCACTATTCACGACCGGATGTGACTCGCTTGCTAGTGAACCGCCAGCCACAACGTCCGGTGATGGAATTTGATGACGCTGCCAGCGCTAACGTTGTTACGCAGGCAAAGGAACCCTCACCCCAACAAAAATTGGCTGAGACCATCGACTGATTGATATTTGTTTGCTGAACACAAGGGAGCCAGTTATGCCTACACCAGATGATTTCTACAGCCCAGCGCAGCGCAAACTGCAAAAACAGGGCAAACATGAAAAACTAGCCGAAGTGGTTGTTCACGCAATTGTGCGTGATGAACTGGAAGAGATACATACCGACTACATCAATTCCCGGGATTACTTCTTTTTGTCTACTGTCAATGCAGACGGCATGCCCACTGTGTCTTACAAGGGTGGTGCTGTTGGCTTTGTTAAAGTTCTGGGGCCAAACCGACTCATTTTTCCCAACTATGACGGCAATGGAATGTGGATGTCATTGGGCAATATTGATGAAGCGGCAAAGGTTGGTATGTTGTTTATGGATATGGTGACGCCGTGGCGCATTCGTGTACAGGGCAGTGCGAAACTGTCTGATGATCCTGAATTGATGAGATTGTTCCCAGCCTGCAACAAGGTTATCGATGTCGCCGTCGAGGTGGTTTTTCAAAATTGTGCTCGTTATATCCACAAGCACACGCGAGTTGAAACCTCGCCATACGTTCCAGCAGAAGACGGCACTCAACCTTTCCCGGCCTGGAAACGTATTGATGGTTTACAGCCTGTGTTGCATCCGGATGACCAGGGCCGAGCAGAATTCGAAGGTGGTTTATTGACCGAAGAGCAATACCTGGAGGAAGTAGAAAAAGGGACTTCTTAATCTATTAAACATAATGGAGCATAATGGGGTGGCTACATAATGGGGTCTACATAATGGGGTCGGACCACCAGAGGTCATTGAAATAACTAGGAAAACAGGCCCAGTCGGGTCGAAATTGGGCGTTAGAGGCCGAAACTAGCACTCAAAATGCGTTTTATCGTTAAGCCACTCCAATATGAAGATCATGTTTTTCGATTAAAACGCGTTTTTGAATCTGAAAATTTAATCTAAGGCTGAAAATCGCTGTCCTCCAACTTTAAGACCCTTTGAAATCAATACCTTCTTGTGGTCCGACCCCGGCATCCTCCGACCCCGGCATCCTCCGACCCCGGCATCCTCCCCCCGGCATCCTCCGGTCTTGTGGTCCGACCCCGGCATCCCTCTCCGAC
>CAYTJF010000096.1:0-19307 GCA_964437945.1 uncultured Granulosicoccaceae bacterium | reverse complement strand
AAAAAACCAACCAGGATTGCCATGCGAATCATCGGAACGTACGCCGAACTTACCTGGATGGCTTGCCGGTTCGCCGCTACATAACGATCACTGGCGTCTCTCAATCGCGCCGATTCCCGGCTTTCAGCGGTGAACGATTTTATTGTTGCCATGCCACCAATATTGTTGGACAGTCGGTTAGCCAGCCCACCCACTTTCGCGCGTACTTCTGTATACAATGGCGTGGCTTTGCGCATAAAGAAAAATGCCCCCCAAATCACCACGGGTATTGGCGTAATCGCCAGCCAGGCAATGGTTGGCGACACATAGAAAAACACACCGCCAACCAACAACACGGCCATAAATACCTGCAGGAAATCGTTGGCACCACCATCAAGAAAACGTTCCAGTTGATTGACATCATCGTTCAAAATGGCAGTCAACTCGCCAGAGCTGCGGGATTCGAAAAAGCTCATGTCTTGTCGTTGCACCTGGTCGTAAGCATCTTGTCGCATATCAGCCTGTAGGTCTTGTGCCAGATTGCGCCACATGATCAGATACAAATACTCGAATGCAGATTCTCCAACCCAGATCAGAAAAGTGAGAACGCCCAGAACAACAATTTGCGATTGTGGGGATGTAAATCCGAAGCTTGCGACAAAACTCGAATCTCGATTGACCACCACATCGATTGCGATGCCAATCAGAATTTCGGGCATGATGTCGAAAAAGGTGTTCAATGCTGAACACAGGCTTGCCAAAATAATACGGCGACGGTAGCCACGTGCATAGCGAATTAATTGCAGCAAGGCACTAAAGCTGGTGGCAGATTGCGTCATGCTTACGGAATTCGGGAGTGCTGATAAGAGTTGAGTTAATGCGCAAATCTTATACGAAATTTGTCTATTTAGGCGATCGGTCCTCCCGGGTCATTGAAAATCAATTTATCGCTTAACCACTCGTATTGTTTTTCCAAAACCAACTGGCTCGAATGCCGGTTAGTTACAACGTTCGTTTGGTACAACAAGACAAACCAAATCTGATAGTGGTTTGGTTAACCACAGCGAAATTAGCCCACAACCTGGTACTTCGAAAAAAGAGATTAAAACTGATCAAACAAATCATCCCGTTCTCGGTGCTCAAAGGTGACTACCCCAGCACGATCTAACGCGATTAATACTTTGTTCTGTTGCACATTCGTCATGTCGAGTGTTAAACGATCACCTTGCGCTGTTTCAAGCACCAGCAGCCCCTTAACCCGAGAGGAGCCTCCAAGGGGCATTCCAGCCAGTTTTACCGGCATGGTTACCGTCAGAGGTTGATCGAGTGTCCACGGAGCGGTTACTGAGAAATTTGCCGCTAAGCCCCGTTCATAGGCTGTACCAAAGATTGAAGTACCCGTTGATTCAACATTATTCAACATGATTGACTGGCCATTATTCACCAATTTAAAGTTCATATCGATCATAACGTCACGACTGAACGGATGTCCGTCATCATATTCGTATACTCCGCTGATAACATGCACGCCGTGCGATCCATTAACCACACTGAATTCTTGCAATCTCAGTATGTTCACAGTTTCTCCAGCATCGTTTAATCGCATGGATCGTTCAACTACGCCGTTAATAGTTTCTTCCCCGATGACTTCCTTAAGAACACCAGATTCATCGATAAGGAAAGCTGCCTCATTCACACAGTTATTAAAATGCAGTAGTACTGTTTCCGCTGATTCAAGTGTACGCGTGACACTGTAGTGACCTCCTCCAGGGCAGTTGAAACGTGAGCGGCTGCCCACACTGCCATCCTCCTGCCTGAAAGCAACAACTTCTACACTGCCCGCTTCGTCGTTATGCGGCAGTGTTATTGCGCCAGCGTATTTGCGCATGACCTGTTTACTTTGATTATTAAGCACTGAGATAACCCCTTTAAGGGTGGGCTCCCAGTGGTCTGCATCGAGTGAAGAAACGCTCGCTAACGACGGTTGATTAGCGCCTGCTACCGGTGAGAAGTCATGACCAGGACTTTTAATTCCGCAAGCTGAACAGGTAATCAACAGCACGGCCAAAACCAGACGGGATACTGCGCATGTCACATACGCTACACATCGATTGCCCATAAGCCACACTCCACCATCTCATTATTGGGTATTTTATCCCAAATATACTAAATATGTTGATTTTGTATGTATCAGAGTGTTTCGTTGCACAAAAAAAGGCCCGGTGTGCAAGCAAACCGGGCCTTTTCATAGTATGTAGTGGTCAGACTACATGTTGAAGACAATTCAGGTCGATAGGGCTAAAACTTCGCCAGCTACCTACTCCCCTCGATCAACAAATTCAATAATTGCCATAGGTGCATTATCCCCAGGCCGCATACCGCATTTCATGATACGGGTATAACCACCGGGTCGAGTCGAAAATCGTGGACCCAGATCGGCGAATAATTTACCTACTGCTGCTTTGTCACGAAGACGAGCAAACGCCAGACGTCGTTTTGCAACGCTGTCTTCCTTGCTCATGGTAATAAGAGGCTCAACCACACGTCGCAGTTCTTTGGCTTTTGGCAGCGTCGTCCGAATAGATTCGTGCTCAACCAGCGATGTTGCCATGTTTCGGAACATAGCTTGTCGATGGCTGCTATTTCTATTGAGCTGACGCCCACTTTTACGATGTCTCATATCACTCTAACCCGACTTCTTATAACTCGTTTTTTCAACCTGTTGGTCGATCAATCTTGTCGATCTACTTTGTCAATCTACGTTGTCAAAATATGCCGACAAACTAAATAGTTAGTTTTTTATATCTACTTGACCAAGTCGCGCTGCTTTTGCAGCTCAGGCGGTGGCCAATTCTCCAGGCGCATACCCAACGACAAGGCCTGTTGTGCCAGGACATCCTTGATTTCTGTTAGCGACTTCTTCCCAAGGTTTGGCGTTTTCAATAATTCTACTTCTGTTCGTTGAATCAGATCACCAATGTAGTAGATATTCTCCGCCTTCAGACAATTGGCTGAACGGACGGTAAGCTCTAGATCGTCGACCGGCCTTAACAGGATTGGGTCGATATCAGATGCTTCTTCCTCTTCCTGTGTCTGAGTCTCGGCTTTCAGATCAACAAACACGGATAATTGCTCTTGCAAGATCGTCGCTGATTTGCGGATAGCCTCTTCAGGGTCGATGGTGCCGTTGGTTTCCAGATCGATGATCAGTTTATCCAAATCGGTACGCTGTTCAACACGCGCACTGTCTACGTTGTAGGCAACACGACTAACCGGGCTAAACGATGCATCTATTTGCAGACTACCAATAGGACGATTTTCACCTTCCTCGAGTTTGCGATTTGATGCTGGCTCGTAGCCACGGCCTACTCTTGCGCGCAAAGTCATATTTAAATTTGTGCCGCCAGTCAAGCTGCAGATAACATGATCAGGATTTACAATCTCGATATCGTGATCTAACGTAATGTCTGCGGCAGTAACAACGCAAGGTCCTTGTTTAACGAGTTTAAGAGTTGCCTCTTCTTTGGCGTGCATGACGATGGACACACCTTTAAGGTTTAAAAGAATATCGAGTACATCTTCCTGCACACCTTCCATGGTGGTGTACTCGTGCAACACGCCTTCTATTTCGGCTTCATAGATGGCAGCGCCGGGCATGGATGACAATAGGATGCGTCTCAACGCATTACCCAAGGTATGTCCAAATCCGCGCTCTAGTGGCTCCAAAGTCACTTTCGCATGGTTTGTGCTGGAAGCCGACACATCAACGATGCGAGGTTTTAAAAATTCGGTCTGCATGGCATTCAACCTGATTAGTCTCTACTGAACGTAGTCGAAGTAAATAGCTTCGACGCTTGTGATGTTAGCTCTTGGTGCAAAATTGCAGTTTCGCAAAGGGCTAACATCACTACCGGTACTCTTAATCTGTTCTCTACAAATTCTCTACTTCGAGTACAGCTCAACTACCAGTGACTCGTTAATCTCCGCTGGCAAGTCCGCACGGTCTGGAACGGATTTGAAAACACCTTCAAATTTCTTGTTATCAACTTCTAGCCACGCAGGAAGACCACGTTGCGCATGCAGTTCCATAGAATCTGAAATTCGTGCCTGTTTACGAGCCTTTTCACGAATTGAAATTGTCTGGTTTGGTTTAACCTGATAGGAAGCAATGTTGACGATTTTGCCGTCTACCATAATTGATTTGTGCGATACCAATTGACGGGCCTCGGCACGGGTCGAACCAAAGCCCATGCGATACACAACGTTATCCAACCGCTGTTCCAGCATGGACAACAAGTTTTCGCCTGTTGCACCCTTTGTCGATGCTGCAGCTTTGTAGTAATTGCGAAACTGCTTTTCCAATACGCCATACATACGGCGCAGCTTTTGCTTTTCACGCAGTTGCATCGCATAGTCGGAAGGACGACCACGCTTGGCACCCTGCATACCCGGAGGGGTTTCAAGATTACACTTGGATTCAAGCGGACGAATGCCAGACTTAAGGTACAAATCTGTACCTTCGCGACGGCTTAACTTACACTTTGGACCAATATAACGAGCCACTAATTACACTCCAACCTTATACAAATCAGCTGTTTCATTCCGTTATACTCGACGCTTTTTAGGCGGCCGGCAGCCATTATGGGGAATTGGCGTTACATCCAGAATGCTACTGATTTTAAAACCCACGTTGTTCAATGAACGCACTGCTGAATCACGACCAGGACCTGGGCCCTTGACGCGAACATCAATGTTTTTCAATCCGTACTCTTTCGCTGCTTCTCCAGCACGCTCCGCCGCAACTTGCGCCGCATAAGGTGTGCTTTTTCGAGAACCACGAAATCCTGAACCACCAGCAGTTGCCCACGAAAGCGCATTACCCTGACGGTCAGTGATCATCACAATCGTATTGTTAAACGATGCATGAATATGTGCGATACCGTCGGTGACGGTACGGCGTGCTTTTTTCTTCGGGCTACTTGCTGCCATCTTTATGTCTCTAACTGATTCGACTGAGCTTGTTTTAGTCTTAAGCTATAAAACCAAGCTTTCATTAATAACAATGCGATTAACGCTTTAATGGGCGACGTGGCCCTTTGCGCGTGCGAGCATTGGTTTTGGTACGTTGACCACGTAATGGCAGTCCACGACGATGACGAATGCCGCGATAGCAACCCAAATCCATCAATCGCTTGATGTTCATGGAAACGTCACGACGCAAATCACCTTCCACCGTGTGTTTGCCAACCTCGGTGCGCAAGTTTTCAACTTCCGATTCAGACAGATCACGTACCTTGGTGTTAATGTCAACACCTGCCGCCGCACACACTTCGCGCGCGCGGGTACGACCAATACCGTATATCGAGGTAAGCGCGATCCAGGTGTGTTTCTGGACCGGAATATTTATGCCTGCTATGCGGGCCATACTGTTCTCCGATTAACCTTGACGCTGCTTGTGTCGTGGGTCGCTACAAATGACGCGTATAACGCCCTTGCGCTTGATCACTTTACAGTTGCGGCAAATTTTCTTGACTGATGCTCTACATTTCATACGTTTTCTCTACTAAATGGCTTCGCTAACACAAGCTACACTAGTGCAATAGCTACAACTAACGTGCACCACGAGGGGCTCCTTTAGGCCCTGACTTTTTCATCAAGCCTTCATACTGATGGCTCATCATATGGGCTTGTGCTTGTGCAACAAAGTCCATAACCACGACAACGATGATGAGTAATGAAGTTCCACCGAAGTAAAACGGCACATTCCAAAGCAGGATAAGGAATTCGGGTAGCAAGCATACAAGCGTGATGTACATAGCGCCGTATAGGGTCAAACGCGTCAGAACAGCATCAATGTAGCGAGCCGTTTGGTCTCCAGGACGATACCCAGGGATAAAAGCGCCAGAGCGCTTGAGATTGTCTGCAGTTTCTTTTGCATTGAAAACCAGTGCTGTATAGAAAAAGCAGAAGAAAATAATGGCCGAAGCATACAACAGAATATAAACCGGCTGGCCAGGCTGCAGTGTGGATACCAGCGTATTTAACCATGAGCTTGAGTTAGCGGTAGCCAGATCGCCTAAAGTTGCAGGAAATAAGATAATACTTGAAGCGAAAATTGGTGGAATAACGCCAGCCATATTCAATTTTAGTGGTAGGTGGCTAGACTGCGCCTGCATCATCTTCCTGCCCTGTTGACGCTTAGCATAGTTCACCGTGATGCGACGTTGGCCCCGTTCAACAAAAACAACAAACGCTGTAACCGCCAACACCATTGCGAATAACAAGATAACAACAAATGGGCTCAATTCACCGCTGGCAGCCAGGTCGAGCGTACCGCCTATTGCACGTGGCAGGCCAGCAACAATACCGGCGAATATGAGAATCGATATTCCATTACCAATGCCTCGTTCGGTTATCTGCTCGCCTAACCACATTAAGAACATGGTACCGGTGACAAGCGTAATAGCTGCTGTTATGACAAAGCCTGGGCCATTCAGGAATACAACGTTATCACCACCGGATGACTGCGATTGCAGTGCAATTGCAACTCCGACTGATTGGATAGTTGCCAGAAGCAAGGTACCGTAACGAGTGTATTTGGTAATAGTACGTCGACCACTTTCACCCTCTTTACGAAGCTGCTCGAGTGAAGGGATAACGTGGGTCATAAGCTGCATAATGATTGATGCAGAGATATATGGCATAACGCCCAACGCGAACAAGGACATTCGCGATAGCGCACCACCGCCGAACATGTTCAGCATGCCCATGATTCCACCGCTTTGTGCATCAAACAATTGCCCCATCACGCGAGGGTCCACACCAGGAATTGTGATGTGAGAACCAATGCGAAAAATCGCAATTGCAAAAAGCACAAACAGCAGACGTGCACGTAGCTCGGATGAACCACCGATACCTGCCGCTACGCCTTTTTTGTTTTGCTCTTTTGCCATAATGGTTTTATCTGCGTTTTGCGATAGTAATCACTACCGCGTTTCCTTAGTGCTTAAGTAATGCTTAAGTTGACGCTGCTTCACTGGTCGGCACATCAGTGATACTTCCACCAGCCGCTTCTATGGCTGATCGTGCACCCTTGGTAACGCGACAACCTGAAATCTGAACCGCTTTGTCGATCTTGCCCGACAAAATCACTTTCACTGTTTTTGTTTGCAACGGTACGAGCCCTGCTGCAATCAAAGAAGCTGGAGTGACTGCACCATCTTCTATCAGTGTCAGTTCGTGCAAACGAACTTCAGCATAAAAGCGAGTCATGCGTGCCGTAAAACCAAATTTTGGCAATCGGCGCTGAATAGGCATTTGTCCGCCTTCAAATCCGACCTTGTGCCAGCCACCTGATCGCGACTTCTGTCCTTTGTGCCCACGCCCACAGGTTTTACCCCAACCACAACCAATACCGCGTCCTACGCGGTGTGCCGTCTTGCGGCTACCAGCTGCTGGTTTTAAATTGTTAAGACTCATGATTAATCTCTTTAGTCCCGCTATGTTCCGTTAAGTCCTGCTTTCGCCGCGCTAGTTATAAGCCCACTAACTAAGCTCGCTAACTAAGCTCGCTAACTAGTCTTCTACCCGCAGCATGTAGTACGCTTTGTTAATCATGCCGCGATTCTCTGGTGTGTCGCGCACTTCAACTGTTTGATGCATACGACGTATGCCTAACCCGCGTACGCAAGCCTTATGGTTTTTCAACCGACCGTTCATGCTTCGAACCAGCGTTACTTTAAGCATTTTGTCGCTCATGCTTCACCTTTAATTTCCGCTACCGACTTGCCACGTTTCGCTGCTACTGATTCAGGGCTTTGCATACCACTCAAGCCGTTGATAGTTGCGCGAACCACGTTGATCGGGTTATTTGTTCCTATAATTTTTGCCAATACATTTCGCACACCCACGGCTTCAAAAACTGCACGCATGGCACCACCTGCGATAATACCCGTACCTTCAGAGGCTGGTTGCATATACACCCGAGCCGCGCCATGACGACCCTTAGTTGCGTATTGCAATGTGCCATCGTCCAACGAAACAGTTTTCATATCACGACGGGCTTTTTCCATAGCCTTTTGAATTGCCAATGGAACCTCACGTGCTTTACCGTAACCAATACCAACACGGCCGTTGCCATCACCGACAACAGTCAGCGCGGTGAAGCCGAATTGACGACCGCCTTTAACCACTTTGGCCACACGGTTAATTGAAACCAGCTTTTCGATATAGCCGTCGCTGCTTTGGTTGTAATCGTTGTTGTTAGCCATGTGCTTTCCTAGAATTTCAGGCCGTTTTCACGGGCCGCGTCTGCAAGTGCTTTTACTCGACCATGGTATTTGAAGCCTGAACGATCAAACGCCACTTCAGTAATACCAGCTGCTACCGCTTTCTCGGCGATAGACTTGCCAACCGCTACCGCTGCATCTACGTTGCCGCTGTACTTCAAACCAGATCGCAGATCTTTGCCAACCGTTGATGCCGATGCGAGAACTCTTCCGCCGCCTTCACCGTCGGCCGCGTCACCAGCAATAACCTGGGCATAGATATGGCGCGGTGTGCGGTGCACAGAAAGACGTGCCACACAAAGCTCTTTAATCTTCGCTCTGGTGCGTCTGGCACGACGCAATCGACTTGTTTTCTTGTCCATCTTTTAGACCTGTTCGGTACAAACCTGTTTTATATAAGAGAAAGCATGCTCAGAATTATTAAGTTCGGATAACAGCTGAACTTATTTCTTCTTGGCTTCTTTCATAAGAACGTATTCATCAACATAACGAACGCCCTTGCCTTTATACGGTTCTGGTGGACGGTAACCGCGAATATCCGCTGCAACCTGACCAACCACTTGTTTGTTAGAGCCACTGACCGTTATTTCTGTCTGACTCGGTGTTTCAACCTTGATACCGTCAGGCACCTTGTGAACAACCGGGTGAGAAAAGCCCAGCGTCAGGTTGATTGAACTACCTTGAGCCTGTGCGCGATAACCAACACCACGCAATTCCAGTTTCTTCTCGAATCCGGTCGATACACCTATAACCAGATTGTTCAGCAACGAGCGCATGGTTCCAGCCATGGCAATGGCTGTTTTAGAGTCATTGACCGCTTTTACACCAAGTACACCATCGTCCATGGCTGGCGTTACATGCTCGTGCAATGTGACAGATTCATTGCCTTTCGGGCCTTTTGCGCTAACGGTCTGACCACTAATGGTCACATCCACGCCTTTTGGCACTTCAATCGGTTGTTTTGCTACGCGTGACATATCTGTATTCCGATGTCGCCTGTATCTTGTTAAAAATATTTTAAAAGTAGGTTCTGACTTATTGAACCGTACACATAATTTCGCCACCATGGCCTTCAGCGCGTGCTTTAACGCCGGTCATCACACCCCTTGAGGTAGATACTATGGCGACACCCAAACCACCGAGTACATCAGGGATGCTGCCGCTATCGCAATAGCGTCGTAAACCAGGTCGGCTAACGCGCTGAATCTTCTCAATTACCGGCTTGCCGTCAAAGTACTTCAACGTGACAGTCAGTGTCGGTTTGCCGTCGACATCACTGGTTGAATGTCCAGAGACATACCCTTCTGAAGCGAGAACTTCGGCCACTGCACTCTTTACCTTGGAGGCAGGCATAGAAACTTCCACTTTTTGCGCTTGCTGACCGTTACGGATGCGGGTCAACATATCGGCGATTGGATCTGACATGCTCATATATAGTTACTTTCCTCTGCTAACTAGACTGTTCCAATTAGACTTTGCAAACTGGCCTCTTTACCAACTGGCCTTTACCAAACCGGGAACATCACCACGCATGGCCGCTTCCCGTAACTTGTTGCGACTTAAACCGAATTTACGATAGTAACCGTGCGGTCTTCCAGTAATACGGCAACGATTGCGCTGCCTGGCAGCCGATGAGTCACGTGGCAGTTTCGCCAACGCTGTTACCGCTGCCATTTTGTCTTCGAACGATGCCTCTTCAGAGATAATCGTTGCTTTCAAACTCTTACGTTTCGCCGCGTACTGACGAACCAGTTTGGTGCGCTTTGCTTCACGCGCAATCATTGATTTTTTAGCCACAAGCTACTCTTTGTTTAAGTTCACTAGTCTATGTACACTAGTTTTAAGTGCGAAAAGGGAAGTTGAATTTCTTCAACATAGCCAGCGCTTCCGCATCTGTTTTTGCCGACGTGGTGATGGTGATATCCATGCCACGTATAGCGTCAATTTTATCGTAATCAATTTCCGGGAAGATGATCTGCTCTTTCACACCCAGACTGTAGTTTCCACGACCATCGAATGATCTTGAACTAATGCCACGAAAGTCTCGAATACGAGGAATCGAGATAGCCACAAGCCGATCAAGAAATTCGTACATGCGTGCTCGGCGCAGCGTTACCTTTAAACCGATAGGATAACCGTCGCGAATCTTGAAACCCGCAATAGATTTTCTGGCTACGGTGACAACCGGCTTCTGACCGCTGATAGCAGTCATGTCACGAATAGCATTCTCAAGCACTTTCTTGTCACCCACAGCCTCGCCCAAACCAATATTCAGTGTGATCTTCTGAATACGTGGAGCCTGCATAACGCTCTTGTAAGAGAATTCTTCCATCATCGCCGGAACGATTTTCTCTTTATATTCTGTTGCTAATCTTGTCATTACGTTTACCGTCTAAACTTTTTTCGTTAGCCCGCATCTGTGTACTGTCTGCGGTGCATATGCGGTGCGAGACCGTATCGAACAAAACCCTTAATCTACTGCCGATTCGTCAGCGTTAAAAAAGCGCTCTTTTTTTCCAGCACTGCCCACACGCACGCCAACTCGTCCACCCTTTTTCGTCTTGGGGTTAAACAGAGCCACGTTTGAAATATGTATAGAAGCTTCTTTCTCTTGTATGCCTCCCGGATCGCCAGCCTGCGGGTTACCTTTGACATGCTTCTTGACCATATTGACGCCATCAACGATAAGTCGATCGTCCATCACCCTGGCTACTTTTCCACGACGGCCTTTATCTTTGCCGGCGAGTACGATGACATCGTCACCTGATTTGATCAGTTTCATTGCGCGTTACCTACAGGACTTCTGGTGCCAGCGACACGATCTTCATAAACTTTTCGTTTCGCAGCTCACGGGTTACAGGGCCAAAGATACGTGTACCTATTGGCTCAAGCTTTGCGTTCAGAATAACGGCAGCATTCGAATCGAATCGAATCGCAGAACCATCCGCTCTACGAATGCCTTTACGAGTGCGTACCACAACAGCGTTGTATACCTCACCTTTTTTGACACGACCACGAGGGATGGCATCCTTGACACTGATCTTTATGACATCGCCTACGCGAGCATAGCGGCGATGTGAACCGCCCAGTACTTTTATGCACTGAACGCTTCTGGCACCACTGTTGTCAGCGACATTCAAAACGGTCTGCATTTGAATCATCGGTACGCTACTCTAATTATTCTGTTATGAAAACTAATCTATTACCAAAACGCGTTATCAATACACGTTATCAAAATGACGCTGCCTACTCAGCCGCCACTTCGAGCACTTTGTCCAAGGTCCAGGACTTTGTCTTGGAGATGGGTCGGCATTCCTTAATCTGAACAAGGTCGCCAATGTTCAAAGCGTTTTCTGCGTCATGAACGTGGTACTTCTTGCTACGACGAATATATTTGCCATACATCGGATGCTTTACACGTCGTTCTACAACCACGGTCGCTGATTGCTGCATCTTGTTGCTCAACACTCGGCCTACTTCCGTGCGCTGCAGTTTATTTTTTTCTAAACTCATTTGTTAGTCCCGATAAACCCTGATAAACCCGCTTATGCGCCCGCTGACTGTTTCTGATTAATTATGGTTTTAATTCTTGCGATCTGACGACGCACACGCTTGTGGTTATGCGGTTTTACGTCCTGACCAGAACCTTGCTGCATGCGCAAGTTGAACTGTTCACGGAACAATTCCGACAGCTCAGTGTTGAGCTCATCGATCGACTTTTCTCTTAATTCTGCCGTTGCCATTACGCCAAAGTCCTTACTACAAACGTTGTCGAGATTGGAAGCTTCGCTGCCGCAAGTGCAAACGCCTCACGGGCTATCTCTTCAGACACACCTTCCATTTCGTAGAGCATCTTGCCTGGCTGAATCTTGGCTACCCAATATTCAACGTTACCCTTACCTTTACCCATCCGAACTTCGATTGGCTTTTTAGTAACCGGTGTATCGGGAAAAATGCGAATCCAGATTTTTCCGCCACGCTTGATATGACGTGTCATAGCTCGTCGTGCAGATTCGATCTGACGTGCAGTTAATCGACCGCGCGCATTTGCCTTAAGACCATACTCGCCAAAGCTGACCTTGTTGCCGTTCAGCGCAAGACCACGGTTGCGGCCCTTGTGCTGTTTTCGAAATTTTGTACGTTTCGGTTGAAGCATGACTTTTCTGCTCTTTTCTGCCCTTTACTCTATTCTTCTGCTCTTTATCAACAACCTGATAGCAGCTGCATCAAAGCTATCGCGGTTATCGTCGCAATCGCTTACTTGGCTGTTGTAGTTGCTGCACTTTTTGCGCGCTTATCTTCAAGATCGAATACTTCGCCGTGGCAAATCCAAACCTTGATTCCAATAACACCGTATGTGGTTCGGGCTTCTGCAGTGCCGTAGTCAATGTCTGCACGCAATGTGTGCAAAGGCACCCGACCATCGTGATACCACTCTCGGCGCGCTATTTCTGCACCGTTCAATCGACCTGAAACCGCAATCTTTACACCCTGTGCGCCCAACCGCATGGTGTTAGTCAACACCCGTTTCATAGCCCGGCGGAACATAACGCGTCGTTCCAACTGTTGCGCCACACCTTCAGCGACTAACTGTGCATCGATTTCAGGTTTGCGAATCTCTGCAACGTTGATTTTTACGTTGTTGATGTTCAAACCAATTTTCGGCGCAATTTTACGGCGAAGGCGTTCAATGTCTTCGCCCTTTTTGCCTATAACAATACCTGGACGCGCAGAGTGAATCGTAATCACGACCGCTTTTGCCGGGCGATCGATCTTGATGCGACTGACCGATGCATGCGCCAGCTCTTTTTTGAGCAGCTCGCGAACCATGATGTCGTCATTCAAATAGTTGGCGTAGTCTTCCGAACCTGCATACCAGGTTGAGTTCCAGTCCTGAGAAATGCCAAGACGAATACCGATTGGATGTACTTTTTGACCCATGTTTTTTGCTCTGCTCCTAGCGGTCCGAAACAGTCACAGTAATGTGACTGGTGCGCTTGAGAATACGGTTAGCACGGCCTTTGGCTCTGGCGCGTAGTCGTTTCATTGTTGGACCTTCGTTCACTTGAACGGCGGCAATTTTAAGTTCGTCGATGTCAGCGCCTTCGTTGTGTTCAGCGTTGGCTATTGCACTATCAACCAACTGCTTCATGATCGCGCCCGCTTTTTTCTCGCTGAAAGTGAGCACTTCCAGTGCTTTCTCTACCGGCAGACCACGTACCTGATCAGCAATCAGGCGCACTTTCTGTGCTGATATTCGTGCATGCTTTAATGTTGATTCGACTTGCATGGCTATCTCACTTTCTTGTCGGCAACGTGGCCTTTGTAAGTACGAGTGGCTGAGAACTCACCGAGTTTGTGGCCAACCATATTTTCAGAAACCAACACTGGCACATGCACACGACCGTTATGAACAGCGATGGTCAGACCAACCATGTCTGGCAGAATCATCGAACGACGCGACCAGGTCTTGATTGGACGCTTGCTATTGGTGGCCTTTGCTTCATCAACCTTTTTAACCAGGTGATGATCAACAAACGGACCTTTTCTTAATGAACGCGGCACGGCTTATTCCTTATTTCTTGCTTCGACGACGCACAATCATGGTATCGGTGCGTTTGTTCGAACGAGTTTTGTAACCTTTTGTCGGTGTACCCCATGGACTTACCGGATGACGTCCACCAGAGGTACGGCCTTCACCGCCACCATGTGGATGATCTACCGGATTCATCGCCACACCACGAACGGTAGGACGAACACCACGCCAGCGTTTGGCACCCGCTTTACCTAACTTACGAAGCGCGTGCTCGGCATTACCCACTTCGCCAATCGTTGCACGGCAGTCGGATTGAACGCGACGCATTTCGCCTGAACGTAAGCGCAGTGTGGCGTACTGACCTTCACGAGCGACCAACTGCACAGCAGCTCCAGCGGTTCGCGCAATCTGTGCGCCAGCACCTGGCTTCAACTCAATACAGTGCACGGTAGAACCAACGGGGACGTTGTTCAAAGGCAAACAGTTCCCAGATTTAATTGGCGCCTCTCGACCAGACATTAGTTTGTCGCCTGCCGCCATACCTTTAGTGGCTATGACATAGCGACGTTCGCCATCTGCATACTTTACTAATGCGATGTTCGCTGTACGATTCGGATCGTATTCCAGGCGCTCTACTACTGCAGGGATTCCGTCTTTATCTCGCTTGAAATCGATAACGCGGTAGCGACGCTTATGACCACCACCTATATGGCGTGTGGTGATACGACCTTTATTGTTTCGACCACCTGACTTGTGCAGGCTTTCAACCAAAGGCTCGTAAGGACCTTCTTTTGAGAGGTTTTTGTTGACAACACGAACCTGAAAACGACGACCAGGTGAGGTTGGATTGGATTTAACGAGTGCCATAATGCGTTATCCCTCGATGCTCATAAAGTCAAGATCCTGACCTTCAGCCAACCTGACAATTGCTTTACGCCAGTCGGAACGCTTGCCGATCGAAGCACCAAAACGTTTGGTCTTGCCTTTCACGTTCACGATTTGCACGCTCTTCACATCAACACTGAACAGACGTTCGACCGCTTTGCGTACTTCCTGCTTACTAGCATCATCCGCCACTTTAAAAGTATGACGTCCCTGCATTTCTGCAGCATTGGCGGTTTTTTCTGAAACGTGTGGTGCCAAAAGAATTTTGTATAAACGCTCGTCGTTCATGCCAGACGCTCCTCTAACTGCTTGATAGCGGCCGCTGTTGTCACGATGTGTGGATACCGAACCAGTGAAACCGGATTAACACCTTCAACATCGAGCACCTGAATATTCGGAATGTTGCGACATGATAAATAAACCGCCTGACTGACTTCATCGAGCAGTACCAACGCTTTACTGACGTTTAAATCGGCAAGCTTCGCTTTCATAGCTTTGGTCTTCGGCTCATCCATATCGAGCGAATCAACAACAATCAACCGACCGTCGGTGGCCGCTTGCGACAGAATCGACCGCAGTGCCGCACGGTACATTTTTTTGTTTACTTTCTGCGAATAGTCACGCTTCTTTGCGGCGAACGTAACACCACCACCAGCCCAGATCGGACTTCTCGATGTACCGGCTCGTGCACGACCGGTACCTTTTTGACGCCACGGCTTTGCGCCACCGCCACGTACTTCCGAGCGTGTCTTTTGAGCCGCATTACCCGAACGGCCACCAGCCATATAAGCTGTGACAATCTGGTGCACAAGGCCTTCGTTATAGGTTGCTCCGAAAACGGTATCAGATACCGAAACGGTGCCACCACTGTGTGTTTTAAGATCCATCGGAATCAGCTCTTACTTTTTCTGCTAACGAGTTTACAAACGTGTTTGCTTACTGGACTACTTACCACTTGACTTTGCTACTTTGCTTTTTACTGCAGGCTTGATAACGACATCGCCGCCTTCGGGCCCTGGAACAGCACCCTTTATCAGGATGACTTCTTTTTCTGAGTCAATACGAACAACGGTCAGGTTTTGAGTAGTGCGCTTGCGTGCACCCATATGACCCGCCATACGCTTGCCTTTAAATACGCGACCTGGCGTCTGGTTCTGACCGATTGAACCCGGCGCACGATGCGAAATGGAGTTACCGTGAGTAGCATCCTGCATTTGGAAATTGTGACGTTTCACACCACCGGCAAATCCTTTACCGATACTGGTACCCGTTACATCGACCTTTTGCCCAGCCTCAAATATGCTCAGGTCAACCTCACCACCAACAACCATTTCTTCTTCATTGAACTCAACGCCTTCCAGGCGGAATTCACACACGGTACGACCCGCTTCTACACCCGCTTTGGCAAAATGACCAATCTGAGATTTACTCAAATGGCGAGTTTTTCTGGAACCAGTGGTTATTTGCACAGACTCATACCCGTCAGTTTCGACGGTCTTGCGTGCGGTGATACGATTAGGTTGCACATGGATTACGGTGACCGGCTGAGAAATGCCTGCGTCGTCGAATATGCGTGTCATGCCAAGTTTTTGGCCCAGAACACCGAGTGTCATTTTTATCTCCGTCATAGGTGCGCGACCAAGAGCGATCAATAGGCTCGCGATCTTGATCGAACACGTGACTGTAACAACCAATAATTTCCCGCCATGTACTAGGCGTGGCTTTTCTGGTCTGGTTCAAATGCTTGCTGGTTTTCTGGACTTTGCCAAAACCTATCAAACACAAAAACCGGCAGATCGAGCCTGAGCGTATCGCTCTAACTGCGAACCCCGGTTTCTTTAGAAAAATATTGCCGATCACCAGTTGTTGTGGTGCGCGGTAGCCGCCAAGTATAACAGGGAAGACTAGCAATTGCTACATCTTGTGAATTAAAAATAACCTGCTGGCGAGCAGATCATTTGTGCCCCAGCTCCACCTGATCACCATTTGACAGCGTATTTGATCACCAATTAGTACTTATCGTTGGAGGCATGTCTGTAAGGGTAAGGGTATAGGGGTAACAATTTTATGTGAAAAACCATTATGCGCAGAGATGAAATCGAGATAAAGCGTTTAATTAAGCAGTATATCGCCGCCAAAGATCACAAGTCACAGATTACCGGCCAACCAACACTTTCATCGCTGTTGGACAGCGTGGAGTTACCAGCCGATTTAAATCAAGCCAGCAGACAGGAATTTGAGGCTATCCGCTCCGGCAATGGAACCATGAGCGAATACTCGCTTAAATGTTTGATATTACTTAGAAACAATAGAATTAGTTTAGGTAGATATCTTGATCTATGCCAACATTTCGATGCCTTTGCCGGTTTTCAACCAAAGGTCCGTTTGATGAATTCACCGCCGCGGATAACAACAGTGAAAAAGCCGGCTAACGATCCGCAGTGGTAGTTACCTGCCGTATCAAGCAGCCTTCCTCTTTACTGATTTTAGTCTCGAACTCACGCGGATTGCCCCTAAGCACCGTGAAAAGTATCGACGCGACAATTCTGAGCGCGACAGACTCGGCAGCGGACTATCGGTGCATAGTTAACTTGCGCTATCCTTGCGCTACATCAAGACAAAACTGCACATCTTAAGGCCCGCTTTTCGATGCAAAAGCTTTAGAAGCAGATATTGTCGTTGATCGCCGCGTTTTGCGGTCGGTTCCAACGTACTGTACTGCGCTGCGGACTGTTTTTGTTGTACAACTAGTTTGTTACACATCATAAAGGAGGAGTTCATTTTGTTTAAATTCAGTAAATCAATTTTAGCCTGCGCCCTGGTTACAGGTTCCCTTGGGCTGTCGTCGGGCATGGCGATGGCGGCGGAATGCATCGCTCCGGCCAACCCAGGCGGTGGGTGGGATTTTACCTGCCGCTCCATCGGTAAAATCATGCATGACATCGGTGCCGTTGAAGACCCTATTCAAGTGACCAATATGGCTGGCGGTGGCGGTGGCCTGGCTTACACCCACGTGGTTAACGAGCGCGGCGATGACGAAGAATTGATTGTTGCTGCATCTTCAGCCACAGCCACAAGGCTGGCACAAGATGCCTTTGGCGGCATGACTTCTGATCAAGTGCGATTTCTCGGCGCCATCGGCGCTGACCCAGGCGTCATTGTTGTTGCTAAAGATGCGCCATACGAATCACTGAACGATCTCATTGATGCCGTTAAAGCCGACCCTGCTTCGGTTACCTTTGCCGGTGGTTCTGCCGTTGGAGGATTCGACCATTTGAAAGTGCTGATGGCATTGGGCCGAGCCGGATTCTCGGACATTACCAAAGTTAAGTACATCGGACTTGATGGCGGCGCCGATGCTATCACCCAAACCATTGGTGGTTTTACGCAGGCTATGACCGGCGATATTTCTGAGGTGGTCGGTTTTTTGAAATCGGGCGATGTTCGCGTTCTTGCCGCTTTCACTGATGAGCGTATCCCGGGCGATGACTTCGGTGATATCCCTACAGCGAAAGAACAAGGAATAGATGTTGTTGCTGTTAACTGGCGTGGATTGTACGTGCCAAAAGATATCTCTGATGATGCCTATACCAAATGGTCAGACGCACTCGCTAAGGTTGCCGCCTCTGATGAGTGGGCCGAGGCAATGGTGGCCAATGGACTTGCGCCATTCACAAAAGTGGGTGACGATTTTCAAGGTTATGTTGATGGAGTCATTGAAGAAATCGGTGATCTATCGCGTGAAATTGGGGTGATCAAATAAACTCATTAAGTGATCGACTATTCGGACTGATAGTCGCAGCGGTAGCACTGGCCTATATGGTCGGTGCTACACGCATTCAAACCAGTTTTCTGACCGACCCTGTTGGCCCGAAGCTGTTTCCGATTCTCATCGCTGGCGTGGCGTTTATCTGTGCCATCACCATCATTATCAAGCCAGACGATTCATCTGGATGGCCACCGGCAAAAACCTGGCTCGCTTTACTGGTTTGCGTTCTGGTGCTGGTTGGTTACGCCTACACATTAAAACCCCTGGGGTTTTTAATCCCCACGGCCATTGCATCTGGCATTTTGAGCTACCAGATCGGACATAAACTCAAGGCTGCGATAATTACCGGACTTGGTCTTTCTGTTGGTTTGTTTGTCATTTTTAAATACGCGCTTGGTCTGGGATTGTTTCCCGTATCGCGTGACTTGACGCGCACACTGATGAGCTGGCTAGGTGGCTGATCAAAAGATAAACTGACATGGATACTTTTGCTTTACTCGCGCAAGGATTTGCCGTCGCGCTAACACCTGGCACATTGATGCTGGCCATAGCCGGTTGCATTATCGGCACTATGGTGGGTGCCCTGCCCGGACTCGGTCCTTCGAACGGCGTAGCCATTCTCATTCCGCTTGCGTTCTCGCTCGGGCTTGATGCCACCGAGTCGCTGGTGTTGATGACCAGTGTTTATTACGGTGCTATGTACGGTGGGCGAATCTCTTCAATTTTACTGAACATACCCGGCGATGAACCTGCACTGATGACCACGCTGGACGGTTACCCAATGGCAAAAAACGGTCGCGCAGGTGATGCATTGGTATTGTCTGGGGTCGCATCGTTCGTTGGTGCAATG
>CAYTJF010000095.1:6491-19488 GCA_964437945.1 uncultured Granulosicoccaceae bacterium | reverse complement strand
TGACCTTGCTGACCTTGCTGACCTTGCTGACCTTGCTGACCTTGCTGACCTTGCTGACCTTGCTCGCCTTGTTGACCTGCCCGTTCAAGTTGTTGCCTTAGCTCGCGAATTTGTTCCAACGCATCAGCGACTTGCAAGTTGGGATTGTCAACTGGATTGATGCCTTCATTCCTGGCAACATCAGCAGCATCTTCCAGACGATCACGCAGGTCTCGTATAGCATTAGTTACCAAACTCTCAGTTGGTAAAACCGTTGCCAATGAACCATCGTCGATAGCATCACCGGCTATGCCCAACATATCCGATGCACGGCTGTCATCCAGCTCACTTACCGCTTCGTCCAATTCATCACCGGTACGCATCGCTTGATCACCAAATCGTCTTGACAGGTCGGCAACGTCGTCGCGCAAGTTATCAAGCTCTTGCTTTAATTCCCGTTTCTTAGTTGCTAGAGCTTTGGCCTGTTCGCGATTCAAGCCTGGTGAATATACTCCGGCAGAACGCGATTGCACCGCGCGCTCAACCGCATCTCTCAACAAATCTTCTGTTCTTCTTTGTTCACGCAGAATGTCTTCAGCTTCCGCAACCGCACGCCCGATACCTTCTGATAAATCTGCCGATCGCTGTTGAGCAAGTTCATCCACCGCATTCTGTAGTGACTCACCCGCAGAAGCTTGTTCAGAGCCATCGCCAGAGGACGGTTCCTCTGAGCCAGGCTCGTTCGATTCAGCCTGTTTGTTTTGCAGTGATTCCTGCAACGCTTCCTGAGCCTGCTCCAGACGTTCTACAGCTTCTTCCAATGCTTGCTCAGCACTTGCTTGCTCGGCACTCGATTGACCGTTAGATTCACCAGACTGTGACTGATCAGATTCACCGTTTTGTTGCGCCTGGCTGGCTTGTTCGCGCTGTTGTTCTAATTGCTCACGCAACTCTTCCAATTCTCGCGACAACTGCTCCTGACGCCAGCGTTCATCTCTGGTTAGCTGCTCCCGATTCTTGCGCTCCTCTTCCAACGCTTGCTGGCGGCGAGCAAGTTCGGAGAGCTTTTCAAAAATGTCATCCAGTTTTTGTGAAGGACTCTCGTTTGAACCACGATCAGGCTGTTCGTATTGATTTCGAGCCAGGTCCATTTCCAGCTCAAACATTTCGGCCATATCTTTACCTGGTTGTCCCTGTCCACCACCACCCTGTCCTTCTTGCTGCGTTATCTGAATATCAGCAAACAAGGCTTCAGCTCGCTGCAACAGTTGTAAGCTTAATTGCTGGGGCTGCACAGCGTCGGCAAACGCCAACTCTTCAAGTGCAGTAGCTGATGGCGCCATAGCCTCGGCTGCCTGTCTTAGATAGTCGACGAACTGCCTGATCTCGTCACCTTGTTGTACAAGCTCACGCGCTTCAGAACGATCAGCCAATGTTCTTGCCTGCTCTGCAAGTGTTACCTGTAATTCAGCCAACAACTTTCCGTTATCTGCATGGGCACTGACGTCTCCGCCAGACGCTTCAGTCGCGCGTTGCAAGTTCCAGGTAGCAATAAGAATTTCTTTTTGTCGACGCGATATTTCACTGCCCTCGTTGGCGGCCTCACCGCCACCACCACCGCCGCCACCGCCACTACCTTGAGAGAAACGCCGATCGAACGGGCGTACATCGATCAGCATCATGTCTGTTTCAGCGGTGCTGTTGTGGTCTTTGGCACGAGCGTAGTATGAAATAAGGTCACCAGGTTGCATTGGCCCTGGTGAATCGGGACTGTTGAGCTCATCAGCCTCTCCTAATTCTCCTAACTCACCGGTGCCCAGGTTCTCCAGTGTGAATACATGTTCGGCTTTTTGCGAGGTCGCGGGGGTTTCGGGGCTCAAATCGAGGGTTTGCCATTCACCGGCATTAACCGAATACAAAAGCTCCAATGATTCAATCGCGTAATCATCAACGGCAACGAGCTTAACCGTTACTTCCTCTACAGGTGATGCTGTGACGTCGCGGCCTGGTAACTCAAAACGAATCTCTGGTGCTTCATCACCCTGAATAACAACCGCCTGCTCGCTGCTGATGGGAATTTGTCTGCCAAGCATGCGATCCATGAGTTGATACTGACCATCGACACTCAATGGCAACGTAACACTGTAATCCAGGCCCTCTTGTTGCAAACCCAACTGTTGATCACCAAAGGTTAGAAAGCCATCTTGCAAGGGCTTATCCGTGGTGAATTTCAGAGACACCTGAGTGCCCTTAACGCCACTAATACGACCAGCATCCTGTTTCTCAACAGAAGGTAGCCTGGTCCATTCAGGGTAGGCATAGCTCGCGGTTATATTGACAAGCTTCGCCGGCACTACAACGTCTACAGTGTGTTGTTCGCTTTGTGTATAGGCAGCCGAAAAATAGTAGTCCACTGGCTTCACCACTCGAAACAGGGTGAATTCAAAATTATTATTGGCATTTCGATCGATGACACTGGTTTGCCACGTATCCGCATCCGTTCGCACATGCAATGTGACCTGGTCTGTACTGAAACCGGCAACGTCAGCTTTTAGTACCAGGTTCTCACCGGAAATTATTTGACCGTCGCCCGGTAGTGCATTGATACTGCGTACCGCAACCAGGCCGGGAATTTTCCAACCAGCCCATACATGCGTAGTTGCATTTCGCCACTCCAGTGGAGCACGTTGAAAAAATCCGACACTGACAAACAGCAGGCTGGCGATAATAACAATGGGCCACAATATCGCCGCCATGGGCACAATACGAAACAACGGGACACGCTTAGCCACAGCGAGGCCGTCCTGAGCCAATAGCGGTAGAAACTGATGATCAGGTGAGCGTTCTTTGGTATCCAGATACGTACGCACTCGACCATTAAAAGCAGCATCTGACGTTTCAATGAGATTTGCACCGCTGTCGCGTCGCAGGCGTGCTATTGGTTTCCACAACATATAGAACACGGCAATGATAGCGCCGAGAAAAAGGCCTGCGCGGGTCAGATTGGTTAATGTCTCTGTGAACCCACGAACCAGTCCAATGGCAACACCAATGGCAGTGACACTCATTAGCACTGCCAGCAATACGCCTATGGAGACAAATAGAACACGGAAATGCTCTCGGCGCGTAGCGCTACGCAGATACCGCTGAAAGTGATTTTGCGATGTAGTTTTAGCGTTCACAGCCCATCCCTCCGGACCCACAACATTCGGTTGGCATACAATGATTCTATGGCCAGTAAAACCAAAACAACCGGCAACAACCAGCGCCATAGCGTTAACTTATACCGCATGTCGTCTGTTGTTGCTACATTACGGCTGACTTCACTGTTAACTTCACTACCTAGTTCACCGGCCAGTTCACCGGCCAGTTCGCTACTTGGCTCACTACCCGGCTCACTGTCATCTGCACCTGCCACGTCATCTGACGTTCTGACATTGTGTCTTGATTCCCAGGCATCAATCTCACCCGAACTCATCGCCACCAGGTTCGATTCACCACTATTTAGCACGACACTGACGTTTTCAGTACTGGATGCACCAAGCACAGAATACACACCGGGTGTTTCGATACGTACACTATTAGCAGTGCCGAGTTGAGAAAGCTCAAGAACAGGCTCAGCCTCTGGTGTAAGTAACTGACTATTTGCTGGCAAGAATAGATCCTGGCCTACTTCCAGTTCGGCTGGCAAGGCGGTATTTGCACTGAAATACTTAACAATCTGCCCCATTAATAAAACGAAAGCTGGTTGCAAAGGCAAATCGCTGTTAAACCCGTCGAGCACATCATTGAGTATCAGCATTCTGCCTCGATCGCCGGGGAAACGTTCAACGAGCAGTGGTTCACCACTATCAAGGCTCATCAATATTTGATCGTCTGCGCCCGTTTGCAACTCAGGTAACGAATAAAAGCGGGTTTCAAACCAATTGATATCGCCAAGACTCAGTGCATGAGCTAGATCGATGCGGCCAATAGTGGAAGACGCTGATGAAACTGTATCTTCACTCGAATTCTTAGTAGCGCTAGTAGCGCTGGGGTCACCAGGCAATAACAACGCATTACCGCCTGCCATTACAAATCGGGTTACCTCATCAGGAACATTATCCAGATCGTCAATAAAAACAATCGCGTGCCGAACACCCGGGGACAATGCAGCGCTGGCATCAAGCACTTCAACCTGCGCATCGCCTTTGGTCTCTAACGCAGTACTGATAAACACACGCGCCTGATCAGTAGGCTCCTGACCAATGTGGGTCAAGGTGATATTTGCAGATGATAGCCCGAGCACAGGTACATCGACCTTATCATCGTCGTCAAGAAAATCAGGTTGCGCAAACGAGACGTTGACTAACGCACCCTGCTCACTAGGCAAATTAATCGCATCAAACTGTATGGTTTTAGACTCCCCGGCATTCAGACTAACATCTTGTGTGCCCAGCACCCGCCCTTGCATACTGACCCGCACGGTTTTTTCAGAAGATTGCGAAGTTGTGTCCGCATCGGACGCCAACTCCGAAACTGACTCAGAAGCTGTGTCGGAGGCTGAGACTCTAACACTCACACGAGCCGTCACAGAGTCCTCCGTTCTGGCCTCGGCATGCAATGAATAATTTATTGGCGTGGCATCTGTGTCACTAGTTACAGAAACAACGTTTAATGCCTGCAACCGACTCGCCAATAAGCTATTCATTTGTTGCGGCAAATTAGTGCGCTGTGCATCCGTAATGAATGTGGCCAGTACCGGTTTGTCGATATCGCCTGCCACCTTGTTCAGCCTGCGCATCATTTCACCAAAATCGGCTGGCTCAAACCCGGGTTCAATTTGATTCACCGCGGTTTTAACTAAACTTCGATCGGTAACGATATCGGTATGACTAACCAGTTGTCCTGCATAACTGAATAATTGAACCGCGTCTTTGTCGGGTAACTCGCTTAACACAGTTTCCAGAGCTTGGGTCGCCAGCTCCCAACGGCTAGCTGCACGCATCGAAAACGAGTTATCTACTATCACTAACTGCACCGCTTCCGAGTTAGCCGCATCGTTCGATGAACGTAGCCATGGTTGCGCAAATAAAAAACAAAGTGCCGCAAGAAACAATAGCCTGAGCAGGAACAACAGCCAATAGCGCAATTTGCGCTTACTGGTTGCAGGCGGCCTGGTGGGTTCCAAAAAGCGTGTGGTTGGAAATACCCGTTCTGGTGGCTCGTGATGACTGAAACGATGCAGTAACCAAGGCAGCAGTAAACCCAGGAGCCCCAGCAAATATAAAGGCGCTAACAAACTCATCTGGAACGTCGCTCACGAAACTGCAAATAACTCACAATGGCGCTATCGAGCGATTCACCAGTGGTTAGTCTGACGTAATCGGCACCGGCTTTGGCACTGTTGTGTTTTATTTGCTCACAATGATCTTGAATGCGCGTTTGGTAATCTGTTCGTAAAAACTCTGGGTCAACAACCACTGAGTTCCCTGACTCAAGACTCTTTAATGCGCTGATTTTTTTTACATCAGGCGCTAATTCCTGATCGTCAAGAACATGAAAAATTGCTACATCATGACCTGCATGAACCAATGACTGCAAAGAACTCAGTAAACGATCGGGCTCGGTATACAAGTCGGATACCAATACCAATAAACCTCGCTTGGTAATCGTTGCCTGCAAATCGCTGAGCACATCGACCACATCGGTGCTGGTCCCAACATGACTTCCCTCAAGAAGCCCCAACACCTTCGGCAGGCTATCTGGACGCGAACTTGGTGGCGCGTATTCACGAATAATATCGTCGAACAAAATGACACCCAATGCATCGTGTTGACGTCGGGTTAGATAGGCAAGGGCTGCAACCAGAAAACGGGCTTGCTCATGTTTACTGACCGGTTCGCCAAATCCCATGGATGCACTAACGTCCAATAACAAGGTGACACTGGTATTAGTCTCACCCTGAAAACGCTTTATGTACATTCGATCGGTTCTGGCGTACACATTCCAGTCGACAAAGCGCAAGTCATCGCCTTCGTTGTAGGCCTTGTACTCGGCAAACTCCTGACTGAAGCCAAAATCGGGTGACTTATGTAAGCCTGTTAAAACACCATCTACTACCGTTCGCGCAACCAATTCTAGCGAGCCCAATCGGGCCAGCAACTCTGGTTTTAAAAAGCGACTGGCAGCAACCGCACTCATCTTTAGGCGGCCATCCGGGTGTCGACAAGATCACGAAGTACATCATCCATCGACATACCGTCTGCTTCAGCAAAATAATTCAGCATGACGCGGTGGCGTAGCACTGGAGCTGCCAGGGCATCAATGTCTTCGGTTGTAACATGATATCGGCCTTGCATGAGTGCGCGTGCCTTAGCCGCCATGGTGATAAACAAGGCAGCACGAACCGATGCACCAAATTTTACGTATTTTTTAACGGTGGCTGTAGCACTTGGGTCTTCTGGTCTCGTAGCCCGAACCATTTCCACAGCATAACGCCCAACAGCTTTGCTTACCGGCACCTGTCGCGTGAGTTGTTGAAATGCACGTACTTCAGCCGCATTGGTGCAGGCCCTCACAGGATCTGGCAGTACATCGGTGGTAAAGCGTTCAATAACCGTTATTTCATCTTCCAGTGGCAAATAGTCCAGCATGATATTGAATAGGAAACGATCGAGTTGCGCCTCAGGCAAGGGATAAGTGCCTTCAAGTTCCAATGGGTTCTGAGTAGCCAAAACAAAAAACGGCTTGTCTATGTTATGCGGTGTGCCTCGCACTGTTGCAGAATATTCCTGCATGGCCTCCAGCAAAGCTGCCTGAGTCTTTGGTGGTGTTCGATTAATTTCATCGGCCAACAATACATTAGTGAATATTGGGCCTGGAACAAAACGCCAGTTACGGCCACCCGAATCGTTCTCTTCGATAATGTCTGTACCAGTGATATCTGTTGGCATCAGATCGGGGGTGAACTGAATTCGATTGAAATTCAAACCAAGCGCATCGGCAAGCGTTCGCACTAACAATGTTTTCGCGGTGCCTGGCATGCCGGTAACAAGACAATGACCACCAACTAATAAAGTAATTAGCAGGTGCTCAACTACATTGTCCTGACCAACAATAATCCTGCCCACTTCCGAACGCAATTCAGTGGTAACCGAGCGAAAGCGTTGTACTAACTCACCAGTCTCTCCGCCCGTTAGGCCTGATTGCATGTTTGTATCACTCAACAGCTTCTCCTTCAATGAATTCCAACAGCATTTTTTGCGCTGAACGGAAAAACGGTGCATGCTCTAACGCATACAGCACTTGTCGTTTTGCTTTTTCTTTGTCACCGACCTGCATGGCAGCCCGGGCTTTTCCCAGTAGCGCCTCCGCCGGGTCCTCAGGTTGTAATCCAAGCAACGCATCGTATTCGCGCAGAGCTAAGCTGGTTTCATTCTCATCCAGGTAATACTCGCCAAGCCACTGGTGTTCCTCGATCACGTAAGGACTGACCCAGTTTATCGACTCCATTACGTTTGCAGCTTCTGCAAACTGCTCTTTGTCCCGAAGCTTGCGCACCAGCCATTGTAGCGATTCGATACCGTGCCCACCGAGCTGATGCCATGTCTTTAAAACATCAACTGCGCCGTCTTCGTCGCCTTGCTCTCTAAGTGCACCGGCTAAAATTTCATAGGCATTGCCTTCAGCAACACGTTCCGGATCGCGTTCGATTATGTTTTCTGCCAATATTGATACGCTAATCCAATCCTCGGCGTTTATGGCACGCGACAATTGCCGATTAGCAACCTGATAGTCATCAAGCGAGCGAGATAGCTCGCCAAAATTAGCGGTAATGTGTTCACGGAATTCTTTATCAAAACTTTCGCCGTCCATTCCAATGCCGGCTATCAAGGCTTCAGATGTTGTATCCCCTTCAGCGAACCTCTTTAACATAACGACCAGGGCTTCATGGCCCCAGCGACTTGAAATGTAATCACAGATAAGCCCGCCCTGCGTGTACGAAACCTGTACCTGCCCGTTGTACGTGGGGCGAACGAAACCGTTATCCAAAGAGTCGATCGGCAACAACTCATTCTTTGCTATCGCCAACAGCGTATCAATCGGGATGGTTCGATCTGCCAATGGACCACTATTCCATTCTTCATAAACCGACAAACCCTCACTAAACCAGCGAGGTAATCTGTGATTGGTTGCTTCAAGCGTAAATACATGAGCAATCTCATGCCACAGGGTGGAACCCCAATGGAATTCACCTGCAGGTCTTGCCTTGGGACTGTCCATTGCTGTCAAGTACCCGAAAGTGACACCCAACAAACCAATACCCGGCGTGCTCACTGTGCGCACACCAAAATCATCGTGATCATGATAAAGCTCAACAATCATTGGACGCTTAAGCTCAAAGTCATAACGTCTGGAGAAATATTGCACGGCTTTAGCAGATAGATTCTGTACATAAGGCTCGAGTGCGTCTGCATCTTCGGTATCCAGTCGAATAATTACGCGCCCAAGTGTACGATCTGGATTGTCCGGATCGGCGACATCAACAGAACTGACACGCATGTTATCCAGCTTATCGAGAAACTTTAAGGTGTTAACCGTCTGCGCATCGAACGGGTCTATTTCGAATGCCTTCCTGATGTGATACCTGGCACCAAACACATTATTTATGCGTAAATAGTTGATGCCAAGGTCGCGCTGTGCGGTAGCTAATTGTGGGTCGAGCGCCACCGCTTTCTTGTACAGATCTACCGCTTCACGGTATCGGTAGGTAATAATGTAATAATGAGCAACGGTAGAATAAATATCACCGTAGTTTGGGTTTACACTGAGCGCCTGGTCAACCCAATCATCAATGGGTTTTGCTTCGAGCAAGTTTGCGCCAGCTTGCAAGGTATAGAATTCCAATAGCGGTAATTCAGCCGCTTCGATCAACGGTTTGGCACGGCTGAGAATGTCACGCGCTACATCAACGTTCTGCAATTCAAGCTCTATCCGTGCCTGCAACATCAGCGCATGAATATTCTCTGGAAATTCTGACAATATATTGTTCAGTTCTTCTCTTGCTTGACCTTCAAAGGTTTGCATGGTTGCCTCAACCATACCAAGGCGCGCGGGAAGAAAACCTTCATCGAATAACAAGGCCTCGCGAAACAAAGATACCGCATCACTGACTTGGTGGGTTTTCAAGTACAACATTCCCCAGTGAGTTTTAATCAATGGGTCAGCGCTGTTTGATGTTGCCTGACGATAAAGCTTGTTAGCTGATCGTACATCGCCTAAAGCGGCCGCTGCGTCCGCCTGCACCAGTAATTCTTCATGATCACTCAAGGATTCGAAGCATGCTGTCGCTTGTGCTGTCTCGCCGGTGTATGCATACACGTCACACTCATCAAACGCTTCATGACGATCGTCGCCATAGTGAATGGTCAGTGCGTAAGCATTGGGGCATAGCAGCAGTAATGCTATGGCAACTAAACTGGTTAATCTATATGAACCGAATTTAGACAAACCGAATCTATTCAAATCGGGCCTATGCAAACGGTTAATTTTAATCAATATGCTATTCATTGGTCTTGTCATCCTGCCAACCAGTGGTTGCATCGATTTTTCGTTGAAGCCTTGCTATTGATAACAGCAACGGTTCAAGCTCTTCATAGAAAAGTGCGGTTTGCATGTTAGGCTTGCGCGCTTTGAGCGCGAGAAATTTATCTTCCAACACCAAACGTTCGTCGAGTAATTTTGCCACTACCGGGTCGTCGCTGGCAGATCGAAGCGACCCTAATCTAGCCAATGCCAAACGCTCAGGCTGGTCACCAGTGAGTCGCGCATGCTCGGATGCCAACAGTTTTTGTTCTTCGTAATACTCTTGAGTTTGCGCGTTGGTATATCGAAATACCTCGGCCAATGTCAGGATTTCATTTCGATCGGTGTCGGCCACAGCCGACTCCATGGCCTTAGCCAGATATTCAGGAAAGCGTACCGCGTTGAGTTCACCTGCGCTTTTGGTGGCCGTAACAACGTACCGGCCCGGTTGGCTCAGTATATCCAGTACAGCACCACTCGCACTCGTTCCCAACAACACCAATTGCGTGGCCGCATCCACATTGGCCATGGCACCGACCAGGTCCTCGGTGGTTAGATCTTCACCAACAAGGTTAAAGCGCCATGATTCGGCGTCTACTGTGCCGTGTCCTAGCAATACCAGAAAAAAACTGTCGCTTTGCACACTGGACAGTTTTTCCAACGTCGTCAGTAAAGCTTCACGTGTGGCTTGTTCTGCCTGTAACAAAACAAAATCTTCTGACTCGTCAGCAACGGTACGAAGCGCATCGATAATTGTTTGCCCTTGTGCTTCAAATTGTTCAGCGTAGTCTTCATTGCCACCAATGCCGCTGACAACCAACCCAGTGGCTTTCGCCATAGCTACATTAGTTATGCCTAGACTGATGCTTAAACTTACGCATATAAGGCATACGGCACTCGCGCATTTACCAATCACTACAGAGTGGAGCAAGGCTAATATTCGTCTGCGCATCACAAGCGCTTCCATCGCAGTCTTAACAACCATTCCAACGCTTTTGCCACTATCAACAACAGAAACAATGCGAGCATATTCCACAAGGGCAGAATTTCTTCTTTGGTGATTCCTGCATTTTGCATCGTCAGCACCTGCGCCAGTTGATCTTTATCTGCAGCATCCAGATAACGTCCCCCGGTTGCCGCAGAAATACGCTGAAGAAACTCGCGATGCAGGCCAGTGTCGAACTGCTCAGCCGTATCGCTTTCTTTTAATAACCACTTCTGAACATCACTGCCTTCATTTGCAGCCTGTGCTTCCCCTTGCATCGGTGCTGCCATTGTGATGGCATATGGCCCATCTTCTGTCGCTGAAATTGAGCCTTTATAGCGACCCGGCTGATCTATGTCAGCGATTAAACTGGTTGGTATTTGCTGACCCGATGGTGTAGTCACGTTTACGCTGAGCTCTCCATCGCTCAAAGGTTGGAAATCTGCTTGTCTGGCAGTCACAGTTATGGGTATATCGGTTGTGTCACGATAAACGGCTTGCATATCATCAATTGAGAGTTGTGGCAAAGACCCGGCAACCAACTGCGATGATATTTGTTGCCAGAACACTTCATGCCATTGGTTTTCGGACGGCAAAGCCATCTGCCACCGCCAGGTTCCACTGGTTCCAAGAATAAAGCTTTGTCCCTGCCCATATCGATGCCAAACCAATAGTGGCACTGGTTGTGAATCGAGCTGGGCAGATAACAATGTAGTGCTGCCTGGCTTAACCACACCGATGGTTTGAATATCATTGACTTCCGGCATGTTAGACCAGGCATCAAGGTTTGCGGCATCGTCCTCATCCAGGCGTAACCATGGAGTGCGAAGCCCTTGTATTGTCGGCTGTACAGACACTCGTATGCGTTCGTAATCTCGAGCATTGCTGTTACCGCTTAATTTTGCTGGCAAAGCGGCAGCGACAGCTGATCGCCCCCATCCTCCATCGCCAAGGCCATGTTGGCCAGCAAGCATCAATAGCGACCCGCCGCGTTCACTAACAAAGTCACGCAAATTTGCCTGCTGCTCTGTGCTCAATTCAGCCGCCTCAAGTGAACCGATGATGATAGCGTCGTAGGCGAATAACACTTCGCGGGTTTTTGGAAAACCATCTTCCAATTCCTGTGCTGACTCCACACCCTGACGATAGAACTTGTTTGGTGACGTGCGCAACAAACTCACTAATTCAACACCACCGTAGTTGTGCAAGGCCCTGCGTATGAACTTGTATTCCCATCGGGGCTCGCCCTCAACATACAGCACCCGCTTTGGTTGATCGGCTACATTCACAACGCGTCGTTGCACATTGTTGGTCTGGTTGACTTCCTTGGTCAAATTGACTTCGGCCGATGGTGCATCCAATTTTGCAGAAACTGAAAATTGAAACTCTTTGACACCCGCGTCACCGCTATTGAAACTAATTGTGTGTACCGACTCCGACAGGCTCTGATCAAGCAGCAGGTTCTGAGCATGCAATAGCTCATCGCCAGATTCAACTCTTAACCGTACTTCGGGGTAGCCTTGGTGAACAATGCGAAGTCTGGCAGTCACCGATGCATTTTCACCGACTTGCGAATCGAGGAAAACTTCACGCAGTTCAACATCGTTCTCAACGACAGCGTTACCAAAGCCTACCGTGTGAACCGGAACACCGGCAGCTTTTATGGATTGCCACCATTGCGAAGAAATTTCGCTGGCATTGTCCGCACCATCAGAGAGCACTACCACCGCTGCCAACGCCTGATCGTTAACACTCTCCAACACACTGAGTAAACTATCTGCAACAGCAGAACGTGCGCCAGCGTTGTCAATGGTCAGATTTTGGTTATTGTTTTCCAGGGGCAAGCTCAATGGCGTGAGCGAATCGCCAAAACCATACACAGAAGCATCAAATTGATCGTTATCGATGAGTGAGTCGGAGCCTAGAAAGTCACTTGCTTCCTGAAGCCTAGACGATGAGCCGGTGTCATTTGAATGCATGCTCTTCGAGGTATCAAGCAAATAGGCTACCGTATTTTCACCGGCGAGCATAAGCTCCATACGCAGTGCCGGTTGCCAAAGCATTGCAAACAGAGTTGCCAGCGTTGTGAATTGCAGCAGACCCAGAATGACTCGTTTGCCTAGTGAGAGTTTTTGTCTGAATAAGGAGAAGGCAACAATAACCAGTGCCAGTAACAGACACAGCAACAAGGCGCGGGCAGACCATCCGCTCGACCATACGAATTCAGCATGCTGCCATGTGTTAACGGGATACTTAAATAAAAGCTCAAACATGCTTTAAGAGTAGTAGACCTGCCTTTTATTGTATGAGTGCTTTTTACCCTGCAGGTTCAACTATACAGGGTATAGGTTGCCGGTCAGTCAAGTTGTTGTTACAGACGGATAATTCAACGTTTTAGCAGGTGTTTTGACTTAACACGATTAACTGCATTGCACCAAAAAATCCCTCCATACCGATGGGCTTTTT
>CAYTJF010000095.1:0-6391 GCA_964437945.1 uncultured Granulosicoccaceae bacterium | reverse complement strand
CTTTTTCGGTGCAATCTTTTTGGTGCAAAAAATGACCCGAAATGTCGAATTATTCGGATTTGTTTAACAATCAGGCAGATTTTTGCAATTCGCTGTCACTATCCGAGGAAGCACCTTGACGAAAATCATTTGGAAAATCATCAACATTGATGACCGTCATGGTGGCAGCATTTGCCGTTTCAAGTAAATCCGCCTCTTCTCGTGTCAGAACTTCGTCACTCACCAATTCTGCCATCCAGCCCGCGTGATCATAGCCATAAGGCATTTTCAACCGGGTTTCCTTCAGCTTCTTTGCTGCATCTTTGGCTGCAACCACGCAGGTCAGCGCGTATTCAATTGACCCGGTTACATCGTCGGGACGACTATTCACATAACACCCACTAGTAAGCCTGTCTCTGGCATCAGAGGGCGACAGCAGAATCCGTGCGCACTGTTGAGTGAGTTTATCGTTCGGAGTCCGATAGCGACGGCCCAGCGGGAATACAACGCCTCGCAAGATCAGTCCAATGTATTTGTTCGGAAAATTGCGCAGTATTTGGTCGAGCGCAATTTGAGTTTGAAACAGGCAGTATCGAACAGACCACTCCATCAATGGCTGATCTTCAGCCGGGCGGCCAGTGTCCTCAAAACGTTTTAACACCGCCGATGCCATATACATATGTACCAGACCATCGGCAAACCGACCCGATAACATTTCTTTTCGCTTCAGTCCGCCACCCAGAAATAACATCGCAAAATCGGCGAGGAATGAATAAGCCGAGCTCATGCGCGTGAGGCGACGATAGTATTTGGCGTTATGACCGCTGACCGGCGCCCCCACAAAACGCCCCTTTGTCAATCCATGGAACAGAGACCGAGCACCATTCTGGATGCCGTAACCAATGTGCCCCATCAAGGCCTCATCGAAGCTCTCAATTGCCTCTTTTTTATTGGGCAAAGAGGCTGCATTGATTTCATCAACCAGATACGGGTGACAACGCATAGCCCCTTGTCCAAATATGATCATACTACGAGTAAGGATATTGGCACCTTCTACGGTGATGCCCACCGGAATACCTTCATACGGCCGAGCCATGAAATTACTGGGCCCCATGCAAATGCCTTTGCCTCCCAGTACATCCATGCCATCGTTCACAACGGTGCGCATGCAATCGGTGTTGAAGTATTTCAGTATGGCCGATACGACCGATGGCTTTTCACCAGCATCCAAAGCGGCACAGGTTAAGCGACGCCCTGCGTCCATGGTGTAAGTTAGTCCGGCTACCCTGCCAAGCACTTCCTCGATACCTTCGAACTTGCCAATCGGCAACCCAAACTGTGTTCTGACCCGCGCATAGGCACCAACGAATCTTGAAGTCGATTTGCCAGAGGCAACTCCCGAGGATGGCAAGGAAATACCCCGACCAACCGACAAGGATTCCATTAGCATGCGCCAGCCCTGACCAAGCATATCCTGACCACCAATAATCCATTCCATCGGAATGAACACTTCATCGCCACTATTAGGGCCATTCATGAATGACTGGTTTACCGGGAAATGACGTCGACCAATGTTTACGCCGTCGGTGTCGGTTGGAATAAGCGCACACGTGATACCTACATCTTCTTCATCGCTGATGAGGTGATCTGGATCGTATGCACGAAAAGCCAAACCCAGCAAAGTTGCCACCGGCGACAGAGTTATATAACGCTTGTTCCAGGTGACCTTTAAACCCAATACTTCTTTACCTTCGAATTGTTCTTTACAGACAATGCCAAAGTCGGGCATTGCACCAGCATCCGAACCTGCAGTAGGTCCGGTTAAAGCAAAACACGGAATTTCATCACCGACGGCAAGACGTGGCAAGTAATAGTCTTTCTGTTTTTCGGTGCCGTAGTGCAAAAGCAGTTCGGCAGGACCAAGTGAGTTTGGCACCATAACGCTAACACTACCACTGACACTTCGAGTAGAAAGCTTCATAACCACTTCGGAGTGCGCCATGGCGCTAAAGCCAAGACCACCATACTCTTTCGGTATCACCATACCGAGAAATTTATTGTCTTTTATATACTGCCAATTGCTGTCGGGTAAATTGTTGAGCTCGTAGGTGATTTCCCAATCATTCATGTTGGCGCAAAGTTCTTCAACCGGACCGTCAACAAAAGCTTGTTCTTCAGCAGTGAGTTTGGCTTCAGGGTATTCAACCAATGTGTTCCAGTTGGGTGCCCCTCGAAATAACTCTGCTTCCCACCAGACTGTGCCGGCATCTATTGCCTCGCGTTCTGTGTCTGACATGGGTGGCAACACTGCCCGAACGTAATTAAGCAACGGAGTGCTAACCAGCTTGTGACGAACGCTACGGATATTGAAGATCAGCGCAGCGGCCACGGCGACCAATATAACGCCTAAACCAAACAGGCCAGGTAACCAGCCACTTATCCGCGCAACCACCAGCACGATTCCCGCCGCAGCCGTAAATACCGGCAAACTAATTCGAAAACGCGATATACAGAACAGTGCAACGGCAAAAACAACTAACCAGAAAACTAGGCCCATGAAACTCTCCAGGAAAAAATGATCAATTTAAACTAATTAGTAATTATTTAGTATTTATCGGACGCACGACTCAAAATTGGAGGGGACAAAACTTCACCCACGGCCGAAACCCGTTTTAATACGGCGTTAACCACAGTTTACGTGACCTCGATATAAGTATAAAGATACCCGCAGGATTTATTCTAATGCGATGAATTTACGACCGTTTTTGGCCCAAATAGTGCCCATTAATGGTTTTGAGCAGGACAATATTCGGACCAATAGGCTTAGAATTCTGGCAATTACAGGCGGCCAACACCGATATCCGCTATAGTTTCGCCGCAGCACCAGAACCAGTTTTTTCGGAAAAAAACGAATGTCAAAACTAAAGTCGGCCTATGCCTCCATTCTGACAGAGGTGGGTGAAGATCTGGACCGAGACGGATTACGCGATACACCGCAACGCGCAGCCAAGGCGATGCAGTTTCTCACTCATGGTTATACTCAAACCCTGGACGAAGTCGTCAACAACGCCATATTCGAATCTGACAGTGATGAGATGGTTATCGTGCGGGACATTGAAATGTATTCGCTGTGCGAACATCATATGCTGCCCTTTATTGGAAAATGTCATGTTGCCTATTTACCTAGTGGTCGCGTTATCGGTTTGTCTAAAATTGCACGCATTGTTGACATGTACGCCAGACGGTTGCAGATACAGGAAAACCTGACAAAACAAATTGCCGATGCAGTAAACAGCGTTACTGGTGGTTTAGGTGTGGGTGTAATTGTTGAGGCACAACACATGTGTATGATGATGCGTGGCGTGGGTAAACAGAATTCGTCAATGACTACTTCTTCAATGCTTGGGCGTTTCAGGACAGATATTAATACTCGCAATGAATTTTTGAGTTTGGCCAAGTCTTGATGACATCGTTAACGGCGTGCCAGCGTGAACGCTAACTCTTGCAAGGCCTTCTGGATAACAGACCGAGCCGTAGGAGAGATTATCGAACAGCCGCTGCCTGCACCCTCTAATAATGAAGTACGAGTAAAAACGCTGTACAGCGGCATAAGTCGAGGCACTGAGGCACTGGTTTTCACGGGCCAAGTACCAGCGACTGAGCATGCGCGCATGCAAGCGCCCTTCCAGGAAGGCGAGTTCACATTCCCTTTAAAATACGGCTACATCAACGTGGGCATCGTTGAACACGGGCCAAAAAACCTTATCGGTAAACCGGTTTTCAGCCTGTATCCGCACCAGACACATTTTAATGTTCCTGAAAGCTCGGTAACCCTGTTGCCTGAAAAATTGCCTGCCGCTCGTGCGGTGCTTGCAGCCAATATGGAGACTGCCATTAACGCTCTGTGGGATGCACAACCGAATATTGGAGATCGTATCAGTGTGGTTGGCGCTGGCGTTTTGGGTGCGTTGGTTGCCTATCTGGCCTCGAACATCAAGGGATGCCAAGTACAGTTGATTGATATCAACCCACAACGTCAATCCCTGGCTGAATCAATGGGCTTGCACTGTGTTCAACCCGAGCACGCACAAGACAATCAAGACTTGATCATTCACACTTCTGCCAGCGCTCAAGGGCTTGATTGCGCGTTAAATCTGGCAGGCTTCGAAGCAACGGTTCTGGAACTGAGCTGGTTTGGTGACAAACCCGCACCTATTCACTTAGGTAGCGCTTTTCATTCACAACGCCTGCAAATCAAGAGCTCGCAAGTCGGTCATATTGCGACTGCTCAACGATCTCGCTGGAGCTATAAACGCAGATTCGAGCTGGCTTTAGCATTTCTATTCGATGATTGTTTGGATGCCCTGATAAGCGGTGAGAGTCACTTCTCACAACTGCCCGAAACCATGAGCTGGCTGTGTAACCAAGGACACACTTCACTGTGCCATCGAATAAAATACGACAAATGAACTATTCCCCAACAAATTCCAGAAGGAGTATTTACGCGCATGTATAGCCTCAACGTTAGAGAACACTTCATGATCGCTCACAGCTTCCAGGGAGCTGTATTTGGCCCGGCGCAAGGGCTTCACGGTGCAACTTATATTGTCGACCTTGAGATGCGTCGTGAGCAATTAGACGCTGATGGCCTTGTTGTGGACATTGGCCTTGCCAGTGAATCTCTCAAGGCAGTCCTTGCCGAACTTAACTTCAAGAACCTTGACGATGTACCCGAATTCAAAGGCGAGAACACCACCACGGAATTTCTGGCTGCCGTTATCTACGAGCGGGTAGAAGCCAGGATTAAAACAGGTGAACTGGGCGATGCGGCAAAGGGCCTTGATGCGTTGAAAGTCACACTCCACGAATCACACGTCGCCTGGGGTGCTTATGAGCGTGACTTGTCTTTGTAATGCAGCGCCACGATATTACCTTCGTTTACCCCGGCGACCTTAATACCCGCACCGGGGGCTATTTGTACGACAAACGCGTAATTGAAGGTTTAAACCACGGCACTTCAAATCATCGCCGACAAAAAATCTCGCTGCTATCGCTTACAGGAGACTATCCGTTTCCTTCCAGGGAACAGTTAGCCGATGCTGCACTTCAATTGTCAAAGATCGCCGATCATTCTGTGGTGGTCATGGATGGTCTGGCATACAGCGTCATGCCTGAGATTCTTGCAGAGCATGCACAGCGTTTGACGTTCATTGCACTTATCCATCATCCACTGGCGCTGGAAACAGGTCTTGATACTCAACAGGCCGCACAGTTTAAAAAACTCGAAACACAGGCGTTGCACTACGCTTCGCATGTTATTACCACCAGCAAGCTGACAGCACATCAGCTAACCGACTACGGTATCGATCAAAGTAAAGTAACAGCTGTGCTGCCTGGTACCGACAACTTTGATCTGGCAAGCGGTTCTCAGTCGGATACGACAAAGCTTCTGTGCGTGGCCACGCTAACACCGCGCAAGGGGCACAAGCATCTGTTCGATGCACTCGCCACCCTCAATGATCTCAACTGGCAATTGCAGTGTGTAGGTAGCACCGAACGAGATAAACACACTTATGCAGCGCTGCAAAACCAATCCAGACGACTGAAGCTTAATGAACGGATAGAGTTTGTCGGTGAGGTAAACGATGAAGAGCTTGAATGCTACTACCACCAAGCCGATATGTTCGTGCTCGCATCATTTCATGAGGGCTATGGCATGGTGCTTTCAGAAGCCATCGCCAGAGGCCTGCCCATTGTATGCACCGATGCAGGTGCCACGCGGCAAACCGTACCTGCGGGAGCGGGCTTACTCGTGCCCCCGGGTGATTCGCAAGCGCTTGCTGACGCACTTCGCCGCTGCATAGGCAACCCGACAGTTCGCATCGATTTAAAAGCAGCTGCTGTTGTCGCGCGCAAGCAACTTCGCTCCTGGCACGAATGTGTCAATGAGTTTTCTGCAGTATTGGCAACTAAGCATGGTATCAATGGCTGATCTATCAACAATCGATAGTAGCAATGAAGGCCATGGTTTTAGTGAAAGATGGTTAACCTTACGTGAACCTGCTGATCATGCCGCGCGCAACGTGGACGTGAACAGCGCACTCATTACCTGGGCTTCACAACTTGACACTGTAGAAGTGTTAGAACTCGGTGCAGGTACAGGATCGAACCTACGCTATCTAATACCTGCACTTGGCCATGCACAGCACTGGCAAGTTGTGGACAACGACACAAAGTTGTTGGAACGCTTACCGGCTATATTGCGCGACTGGGCAACACAACAGGGTGCACAATGCTATACAGATTTATCAGGTCTGCATATACAAAGCCGCAATTTCAGTGCAACCATAAACACGCACTCGCTTAATCTTTCAACACAATTGAATACGTTATTTACTCACAACGTTGATCT
>CAYTJF010000094.1:0-19602 GCA_964437945.1 uncultured Granulosicoccaceae bacterium | reverse complement strand
CTGACAAACGATATGCTTTGTGCAAACCAAACAGGCACTAGCCAACATGCTCTCCATTACTCCGCTTTTCGTTTTACTGTTCGTCGTTATGAATATTGTCATCCTTATGCCAATCGGCCCTCATCGCGCAAAAGTTGGAGTGATGTTCTGGGGTGGAGAGGACAAACTTGATCGTCTGGTACGCGGACACGGAAATTTTATTGAATTTGTTCCTTTGTTTCTAGTTGCGCTGGCAAGCGCTGAATACCTGGGAACAGCAAGTGTTGTTCTGTGGGCTGGTGGTGGATTGATGCTTATCGGCCGGCTGTTGCATTACATTGGCATGGTAGTGTTCAACAATTTAATCCCTACTCGACTGATCGGCACTCTGTTATCACTAACGTCTATGGCTGTGCTGGCTGTAGGTATCGGCTGGAAGTTATTTACCCGATAACAAGTGCAAGTGCTTCTAACGGGTACTTTGCAGCACTCCCAATAGCGTGAGTTAAAGTATCGGCATTGGTACGTGCAAGGTCGGCCCCATATTGTCAGATACAAATTTTGTTGATAACCAAAATCCTGACCAAGGATCAATAGCTTCACCTGGTATAACTCTGACAAATTCGGTTATCGATGCTTGATCATCATATCGCCAAAGCTCGAAGCCCGAAAGATTCACTGATGATCGAGACGATTCCAGTAAAGAGCAACCGTCAATATCACTGCAAGTACCAGAGTTGGTGCTCAGCGACAGCTCGCCGTAATTGATTGGAGCAGAGAGAGGGTTACCCAATAACCGCCACGAAGATGAATCTGCACTGTTCGCAATTAGCGCTAAGTCCAGTTCGACACAACCTCGCACACTTGTACACCTGCCGTCAGGAGTTTTCAGCGGTGTACGTTCACTGTTCAATGGCAAATCCACCGTTTGTGTCTGCCCACTGGTTTGGATAATCCAAAATCCTGTTCCAGGTGGTAAACGTGTATCTGCGGTTGCCTTAATGTAGCGATTATTGGAATAGTCAAACAAAAACAACAGCCAGTCGGTGCCCAAGGTTCCTGGTAGATCGTCAGCAAAGACATCGTTCACAGTCAAGCCTTGTGCCGGACCACAAGGCAAGCTCAGTAATGCCCAGGTGCGGTCTTTTAGATTTCGAGTGAGATCAAGTGTCGGGCACTTGTCGTTTGAATATTCGTAAGCACCGATGTCGTAGCTGTTTCCAACGGGTCGGTTGTTGCCATCAAGATCCTGCTTAACCATATTGTTGGACGCACCCATATCAATGGCCAGACTACTCGTTGCCGACAAATGGAAATTCTGCGCTGTTAAATTCACAAACTGCGGTGATCCATTAACCCCGTTAGCTTCCCATCCTGAATCGCTAATTATTTGGTCGATTGTATAAAAAGCGCGTTCATCAGCGTTGAATCCATCCCATATCAGGGGTGCACCATCGACGGAGTAATACAGGTTGTTATCAATTAGCGCTTGATCATCAAGTAAGCGGTACGACTTGATGCCTGCCGGATTATTATTAACGAAAATATTATTCTGTATCGTGTTATCCGTATCTTGATCACGCGCTAGCTGAATGCCACCGCCATTGGTTGTAGTGCCTGCGCCAAAGCCATTGTCAACAAACGTATTGTTGAGTATTTGTGTATTTGGACTTATCGTAGTACGCAAACCAGAGCCGTAATTTCGCAATGCAATGTTGTTGCGAAACACAATGCTGGCACCATCACGCATTAGATCTGCAATAAAGCCATTGCCGTCGATGCCTGTCAAATCAACTTGATCGGTTGCCCAGTTACCCTCGACTACGTTTCCGGGTCCGGAAGTATGGATATTTATTGCGCTACTGCCTGGGAATGTCATGGTTTCCGTATAGTAGCCACCGAAGCGAGCGAGATTGTTGCGTATAGTGATATTGGTACTGTCAGCGATGACTGTAATGTGTGAAGTGCCGCTGTAGTGAATAGTATTGTTTTCAATCAACACATTGTTTGCGAACTCGCGAACCATAATTGCGTTATTGAAAATCTGGCGCAATCGGTTTTTGCGGATGACAGAATCTGAAATTGACGGGGCGGGTTGCCAGGTAAATATACCTTCAAAACAATACGAAATATCATTGTGCTCGATTGTTATATTACTCGAATTGTCACGTACCTGGATGCCAAATGCATAGCGTTGAATAAAATTGTATTTGACCGTGATATTTTCAGAAGATTTGATATCGATAGCATTGCTATAAACTGCCTGTAGCTCATCTTTGATACCCATAAAGGTACTAAAGCGCTGTCGTACGATCGGTTCTCGCGCTTCAAAATCGACATCAAAATCAATTGCGATATCTTCATCCACAACAATCTCTGGCATGTCTTGCCAGGTTGCTGGAAGATTGAAATCCGGGTTGATAAACGTAAAGCCGTGCAGGCTGATCCAGCGCTTATCGTGCACCAGGATTGTATCGACAAAAGCTTCATTGCCATCAGCCACCTTGAATTCAATTGGTTGATCGATAGAATTGCCTGAATTTTCAATATAGATAGTGCCAGGACCCCAACCAGTTTCTTCACTGCGGTAGTCGCCATCGTAAATCAATACTGTGTCGCCTGCGGTGGCTAAGCTCGCCGCTTTACTCAATGTTTTCCAAGGACCGGTTGCTCCGTTAGCACTTATCGAAAGCCCATCGTTATCATCCGAGGCACCGTCAGCTTCGGTAGCAACGTGATAGGTTGCCGCATTAACAGTCCCGGCAAGCGTTCCGGCGACCCATACCAACACTGCAATTAGTAATTGTCTCGATCGTGTAGACATGGTTTCGCCTCCAACGAACTAATCCTGGTATTTGTGAAGAGTTTTAGTGTAATTGCATGCTTACCCAAGCAAGATTGCGATCAGCAAATATAGGCAAAGTATTTCCAACTACTAATAGTGGAGAAAACTTTATTCAATCGATTTAATTCAGTCAGGTGACATATTGATTTCCAGCACATCCATGGATGCCGCGATGGCTATCGCTAGCGGATGCCCAATTTTGATGCCCAATTTTAAAGAATCAAGGTTCGATTGAAGTGGCCGAATTGATGAGCCCACCATGATGGATGCTGGAGCGACCAATCAAAAAAAGGTTTCGGATATAGTTGGGTAATTGAAACTGAACGAGAACCGTTCAATCAAAAGAATCTAGCCGTACCAACAATTAGGATACGTATTCCGGCCAAGCCATTTGTGCCAACCCTAAATCGGGTTGGGGCTGCTGGCCGGGACAACAATTTACAGTGCGCGAACCTGAGCGTTAAAACGACGCTTATACCGTGCAGCCTTGTTCTTGTGAATCAGCCCTTTTCGAGCCATATGATCTAGAACTGGAATGGCTTCTTTAAGTGCTGTTTCAGCTGGACCCTTGTCGCCGGCTTCTATAGCTGAAAATACCTGCTTAACCTTGGTTCTCATAAAAGAACGCTGGCTGGCGTTACGCTGGCGGGATTTCTCCGATTGACGAGCGCGTTTGCGTGCCTGTGCTGAATTGGCCACGGACTACCTCTTAAAATAATTGTGCAAAAATGACAGTTAGCCGACTATTATGCTTGGCTGACACACAAGAGTCAATCAGCCAGAGTGCCATTGTATAACCTAATTTCGCAGAATCTTGCACCTAACAGGATGCGCGGCTGGTGAGCCTGACGAAATCGAGTTCGATCGTTGGCATCATGACGCTAATTTCGCGCGTGCTGGGGTTTGTGCGCGATCAGGTGATGGCGATTGTGTTTGGCGCAGGTGCTATCACCGATGTGTTTCTGGTGGCCTTTAAAATCCCGAATTTTCTACGCCGATTATTTGCAGAAGGTGCCTTTGCCCAGGCTTTTGTCCCGGTTTTTACCGAGTACAAGGAAACCAAGAGTCCGGCAGCGCTGCGCGATCTGGCTGCTCATGTGCTTGGTACGCTTGCCATAATATTGTTAGTTATCAGCACCTTAGGGGTAATGCTGGCCCCGCTACTGGTGATGTTATTTGCACCCGGTTTTATCGATGACCCTGAGCGATTCGATCTGGCCACGCATATGTTACGCATCACCTTTCCGTACCTGTTTTTTGTGTCCTTGCTGGCCTATGCAGGCAGTATCCAAAACACCTTTGGGCGATTTGCGGTGCCCTCTTTTACGCCAGTGCTGCTCAACGTGTGCATGATTGCAGCCGCTTTGTTGTTCTCGCCAATGTTCGATCAACCGATTGTGGCGCTTGCCTGGGGCGTATTCGTTGCAGGCGCTGTCCAATTGGCCTTGCAACTGCCTTTTCTACAGCAACTGGGATTACTGCCCCGACCACGCTGGGGCTGGAAGCATAGCGGTGTGAGGCGAATACTGAAGCTAATGGCACCGGCAATCTTGGGTTCATCGGTAGCACAGATCAACCTGCTGCTTGACACCATCATCGCCTCCTTTCTCACTGCCGGGAGCCTCAGCTGGCTCTACTATTCTGACCGTCTGATGGAATTTCCACTGGGTCTGTTGGGGGTAACACTTGGCACGGTGATTCTGCCGCGCTTATCCAAAGAACACGCCCACAGCTCACCGGAGCAATTCCAACGCACGCTTGATTGGGCTTTGCGACTAGTGTGTCTGATTGGCATTCCATCGGCCATTGGTCTGGCACTGCTCGCATCGCCAATGATCAGCACGCTATTTGAGTACGGAAAATTTACCCCAAGCGATACCCGCATGGCGAGCTATAGTCTTATCGCGTACTCATTTGGCCTGCCAGCATTTATTCTGATAAAGATTTTCGCACCAGCGTTTTTCGCACGTCAGGATACAAAAACACCTGTGCGCATAGGCATTATCGCGCTGATCTCGAACATGGCATATAACCTGATACTGGTGCTGCCGATGGTGTGGTTCGGGTTTACTGCACCACATACAGCTCTGGCCATTGCCACCAGCTTATCTGCCTGGCAGCAGGTCTGGATGCTGTATCAGAAACTCAATCAATCGGAAATATATCGTTTTTCAGATGAACTTATTGCGTTCTGCAAACGCATGATTATCGCCTGGCTTGTACTGGCCGCGGTGGTGTGGGCTATCAGCTCTGCCGATTGGCATGCCATGAACGCCACTGCTCGTGCACTAAAATTACTGGTTATAATTGGTGTGAGCGCTGCCACGTATGCAGTGGCCTTGTTTGCACTAGGTATTCGGCCTAAAGATATTGCCAGCCCCTAATAACGCTGCTTAACCCATGCGAATAATCATTAGAAAACCAGCTTTTTGCGATAAGGACAGGCTTACATGCGCTTGATACGCCGTATTGATCGATGGCATGAAACTGGCCCCTGCGCGGTAACCATTGGCAACTTCGATGGCGTACATGCAGGCCATCAAGCCATGCTCAAGCAATTGGTTACGACCGCAAAAAAGCAAAATTTGCTCTCCTGCGTAATCAGCTTTGAACCCTTGCCTCACGAATACTTTAGCGCCGATTCTGCTCCAGCCCGACTGCATGGTTTTCGAGATCGTGTGCAAAGCATTGCGGCTCAAGGGATAGATCAATTTGTGTTACTACGCTTTGATCAGGCACAGGCAAACCAATCAGCCGATGAATTTATCAACCGTATTTTGATTGATAAGCTGCAAGCGCATCACGTATTGGTTGGCGACGACTTTCGCTTTGGCCACAACCGGACTGGTGACTTCGCCATGCTTCAGGCGACATCGGCAAGTGGCAGCTTTAGCGTCGCACAGTGCCAAACCATCACTGTTGATGGCGGGCGTGTTTCCAGTACCCGTATCCGCAACCATCTTGCTGCGAACGAGTTGAGTGCCGCGGCAAAGCTACTTGGTCAGTCCTATTCGATCAGCGGTCGAGTGGTGCACGGCGAAAAAGTGGGGCGACAACTCGGATTTCCAACCGCGAATATTGCGTTACATCAGCACCGGCCACCGCTTAGAGGCGTTTTTGCGGTAGTGGCTCACGATCAGACCAATAAGCAGTCTTACGCATGCGTTGCCAATCTTGGCGAGCGGCCAACAGTGAACGGTCGTCGTTTACTACTCGAAGTGCATGCGTTGAATACCGACGTGGAGCTTTACGGGCACCATTTGAAAGTCGAATTTCTCGACTATATCCGCAGTGAGCAGAAATTTGAGTCTCTCGACGCTTTGAAACAAGCCATTTCAGACGATGCAGATACCGCTTTTCGCTTGCTGAATAGCAATGCAAAGCTTACATACCTGTGTAATTCGGCGTAATCGAATACACTAAGCAGTTGGGCACAAGCTTTGCCCTGCTTAATACCATAAAACACAAACCTACAACCTGAGTTGTTGCTCGTGACCGACTACAAACAAACACTGAATTTGCCCAAAACCGATTTCCCCATGCGCGGTAATCTGGCTCAAAGAGAGCCGGAAACTGCAAAGCGCTGGGAAAAGGACGGCATTTATCAGCAAATTCGAGTTGCTGCGGCCGGTAAGCCGAAGTTCATTTTGCACGATGGCCCTCCTTATGCGAACGGCGATATTCATATTGGGCACGTCGTCAACAAGGTGATCAAGGACATGATCATCAAAAGCAAACAGCTGGACGGTTACGATTCCCCTTACACACCGGGTTGGGATTGCCACGGCCTGCCGATTGAAAACAAAGTTGAGTCAAAGGTTGGCAAAGCAGGCGACAAAGTCACTGAAGGTGAATTTCGACAAAAGTGCCGCGAGTACGCAACCAAACAGATCGACAACCAACGCAACGAATTCAAGCGACTCGGTATATTCGGCGATTGGGACAACCCGTATCTGACAATGAACTTCGAGAACGAAGCAAACATTGTTCGCGCGCTTGGCAAGATCATCGAAAAAGGCCACATCTACAAAGGTGTAAAACCAGTGCACTGGAGCTGGGGCGCGCACTCGGCAATGGCTGAAGCCGAAGTCGAATACGAAGACAAAACGTCAACCACCATTGATGTGCGTTTTTCGCCAAAAGACAAAGCGGCTTTGCTTGAGAAATTTGGCGCCAGCGATGATGGAACAGAGACCAGCGTGGTTATCTGGACCACCACACCGTGGACCATACCAGGCAACCTGGCAGTGTGCGTACACCCTGATCTGGACTATGCACTGGTAGCGGTTAACAACGAACGTTTAGTGGTTGCTGACGAGATGGTCGAGCAAATCATGCAACGCTACGGGTTCGACTCATTTGAACGCTTAGGCACAGCCAAAGGTGCGGCTCTTGAAAACCTGGTATTGCAACACCCTTTATACCAGCGCGATTCGTTATTGGTGGTTGGCGACTATGTGACAACCGAAACCGGCACCGGCTGTGTACACACCGCACCTGATCACGGTGTTGACGATTTCTACACCGGCAAGCGTTACAACCTTGAGTTACTGGATCCGGTAGACGACAACGGTGTGTTTCGAGCCAACGTTGAAGTGTTTGGCGGCGAGCACGTCAGCAAAGTCGACAAGCATATGCTTGAGGCCTTGAGTGAAGCAGGCAAGCTTGTACACAACGAAAAAATTCAGCATAGCTACCCACATTGCTGGCGAACCAAAACATTCATCATTTTCCGTGCAACGCCTCAATGGTTTGTCAGTATGGACAATCTGAATTTGCGAGACGATACGCTCAATGAAATCGACAAAGTCAAATGGGTACCAGATTGGGGGCAGTCGCGCATCAGGGGCATGATCGAGAACAGACCCGATTGGTGTATCTCCAGGCAACGCTACTGGGGTGTGCCTATCCCGTTATTTTTGCACAAGGAAACGGGCGAGCTTCACAGTGATACGCAGGGGCTGTTAGAACAGGTTGCACAACGTGTGGAACAATCAGGCATCCAGGCCTGGTTCGATCTTGATCCAAGCGAACTGCTCGGAAATGAGGCAGTCAATTACAGCAAAGTGACCGATGTACTCGACGTCTGGTTTGATTCAGGCACTTCGTTTTATCATGTGCTGCAACAAAATGAAGAGATGACTTACCCGGCCGATTTATATCTGGAAGGCTCAGACCAACACCGCGGCTGGTTTCATTCATCGATTCTTGCCAGTACCGCGATCAACAAACACGCCCCCTACAAGCAAGTGCTTACTCACGGGTTTACCGTTGACAAAGACGGTAAGAAAATGTCGAAGTCGCTAAAGAACACTATCGCTCCTCAAACGCTGATGAAAACTCTGGGTGCCGATATTGTCAGGCTATGGGTTAGCTCGGTTGATTATCGCGGAGAGATGAGCGTATCGCAGGAAATTCTTGACAGAATGGCAGATTCGTACAGACGCATTAGAAACACTGCCAGATACCTGTTGAGCGCCACTAACGACTTTAATCCGGCTACAGACGCTGTTGCCTATGAAGACATGCTGGCCATTGATCGCTGGGCGATTGATCGTACCCTGAAAACCCAAACTGCGGTTCAACAGGCCTACGAAGAATACCAGTTTCATGCGGTCTATCAGAGCGTTCATAACTTTTGCAATGTCTATATGAGCAACTTCTATCTCGACATTATCAAAGATCGTCAGTACACCATGCAGCCCAACAGCCTTGGACGACGTTCGGCGCAGTCAGCCATGTACCAGATCACAGAAGCACTGGTGCGATGGTTAACGCCGGTATTGAGCTTCACCAGTGATGAAATCTGGCAGCACATGCCAGGCGATCGCAGTCACTCGGTTTTCACACAAACGTATTTTGAAGGCTTGGCGGAACTTGAGAATAAAGGCAAGCTTGATAACGCTGCATGGGATAAAATTCTGGAGACACGCAATGCGGTTACCAAAGCGCTTGAAGTATTGCGTGCCAACAAGCAAATAGGCGGTGGCCTTGATGCATCGGTTACGCTTTATTGCGATGGCGAGCTTAAAGATGCATTGAGCCAACTTGGCGACGAGTTACACTTTGTATTTATTACATCGCAAGCCAGTATCAAATCGTTTGATGAAAAACCAGCTGACGCTACCGTTGTCAGTGTACAGGAGTTGCCATTGGCTATCGGTGCAACAAAAACCGATGCAATGAAATGCGTGCGCTGCTGGCACAAACGAGACGACGTCGGTGCTGATACTGCACACCCTGAACTATGCGCACGCTGTGTATCGAATGCATTCGGCGACGGCGAACAACGGCAATTTGTGTAAGGACCTTTTATGCCTCAGTTTTTACGTTTTGGAATTGCAATTGTTTGTGTGGTGCTTGATCAGATCACTAAAATTGCAGCTGAACGTGCACTCGACTTGCACGAAGCCATTGCCGTTATGCCAAGCTTTAACATTGCACTGGCGTACAACTATGGGGCCGCGTTCAGTTTTCTTAATGTCCCAGGTGGCATTCAAAGGTGGTTTTTTACCGGTATCTCGTTGGTCGTCAGTATTTTGTTAATCGTCTGGCTGTACCGACTTACCATGCAAGAAAAATGGCTTAGTCTGGCGTTTTCATTAATTCTGGGCGGTGCTGTTGGAAATTTGATTGATCGTGCGTACTACGGATATGTAGTCGATTTTATTCAGGTGTACTATGACAAATGGTATTTCCCTACATTTAATATTGCCGACTCGGCTATTTTCTGTGGTGCTGCCGTTTTATTGATAAGTATGTTTTTTGAAAAAGAGCCAGATACATCAACCGACAACAGCTAATTGCCGTGTGACAGGACTGCCTACATGAACATATTACTAGCCAATCCTCGCGGCTTTTGCGCAGGAGTTGATCGTGCCATCGAAATCGTTGAACGTGCATTAGAAATTCATGGTGCACCAATTTATGTACGTCATGAAGTCGTTCACAATAAATTTGTAGTTGATTCGCTTCGCAACAAAGGCGCTGTGTTCGTCGATGAGCTTGATGAAGTACCCGACGACAACACGGTTATCTTCAGTGCTCATGGCGTGTCTCAGCAAGTTGAAGACACCGCTGCCAGCCGAGGCTTGCAAGTGTTCGACGCTACCTGTCCGCTTGTTACCAAAGTTCATCTTGAAGTGGTGAAATACGCAAAGCAAGGTAAAGAGGTCATCTTGATTGGGCACGCAGGGCACCCCGAAGTTGAAGGCACTATGGGTCGCTACGATACGTCCAACGGTGGTCGAATTATACTGGTTGAAAAACCTGAAGATGTGGCATTACTGGAAATTCGTCAACCCGATGAACTGGCATTTGTTTCCCAGACTACATTATCAGTAGACGATACCCAGGATATAATCGACACCCTGCGCAATCGCTTTCCGAGCATAGCCGCACCGAACAAAGACGACATCTGCTATGCAACGCAGAACCGTCAGGACGCAGTAAAAGATCTGTGCAAGCAAGTTGATCTGCTGCTGGTTGTGGGTGCGAGCAATAGTTCTAATTCCAATCGTTTGCAGGAATTAGGTGAACGTGCGGGTGTGGATTCCTACTTGATTACACGAGCACAAGACATTCAGGAATCCTGGCTTGCCGGTAAGAAAAATATCGGTGTAACAGCCGGTGCATCAGCACCCGAGGTGCTGGTACAGGAAGTTATTCAGCGACTTCGCGATGCCGGTGGTAGCACCGCAACCGAGAACGATGGAATTTCTGAAAACGTTTCTTTCTCCATCCCAAAAGCGCTACGCCGTATGGATAGAGCTGGTGGTCCCAGTGGTCCGTCCACTTAACTCGCCTTTAACAAAGACTGAGTAGTTACCAGCTTGTTGCTTGCCTGCGCCATTATTTCAGCAGGTGCTTTTAAATCGATTCCAGCTTGAACCAGACGCCTGGCCAACAACAGGTTATCCGCACTTGGGATTGAACTGGGCTGACCATCAGGCATTTCGGACTGAATAATCAACAGCGAAGCCGTGACCAGATCGACATAACCAATCTCGCCGGTATGGTTTCGGTACCAGTCACGAGCCACGTTTGCTGCATGTACATACTCTTCCGGAAAATTCCAGGCACTCAATAACCAACTGCTCAGCACCGTTCGCAGATTATCAATGACGCCATCCAGATCAGCATCTTCCTGAAACTGTTCAGGCATTTTGTTAGCGTGCGTGATGATTTGCAACTCACCAATATCACAGGTTAATGCAACCAGTGAGGCTATTTCGGTTTTTATATCCGGTAGTGATTTGGCCAGAACGTAAACGATCGATGTCGATAAAGCAGTGCGCTGAATAAAACGTCGAAATCGCTTTTCAATGACTTCATTTGCTGGAACGATGGTGTTCTTTCGCAACAGTGTTTCAATACTATTCTGTGTAGCCTCAACACCCAATCGGGAAATTGCGCCTCGAATACTGGTGATTGAATCGCCAGTACCACCGTCATTCATATTTGCCGCAATTACTATGCTTAACGCTAATCCAGGATCGGACTGAATGACTTCAGCCAATTCAGGAATACCAGCAACCTGCGCATGTGACGTCAGTATTTTCGCAGTAGTTTCGCCAAAGCTTCCCAAATTGAGCTTACCGGATTTCATTTCCTCAACCACAGAATCAAAAATCAGGTTATCTTTTTCAGTCACGTGAACATCAACAACCGTGATCGCGTTCTTTTGTTGCTCACGCAACAAAATATCAAGCTGTTCACGACCGAATTTGACAACCTTGGCCGTAGCTTGGGTTTTTGCAATTTGGTAAGCCGATTTATCCAGAAACAGAGGCTGGAGTGCTTCATCGGACTTGGCTGTTATAGTGCCAACTTCATCTTTACCGTCATACAAAACAAGCGAACCCTCAACCAGGTACATCAACCATCGGTTGGCACCTTCGGGTTTTAACTGATCGTTACGCTGAACATGGACAACAGCCGAAGACTTGCATAGGGCAGCACGATTGACAGCGTTCAGCTCACTTACCGGGCTCACCGAACCCGCCGCTGCAAGAATCAGAATGCTGTTCTCGTCAGAGTTTGAATTTGCTGGATTAGAATCAGATTTAAACACTGTGTTCGCCTTGTTTAGCCTTAAAGTTCAATCTTCATTTGGCACTTAAAGGAATGACCATAGGCCATCCCTAAAGTGCAACGCTAGTTAGGATTCGTGCAGTTCAGTACTACCCCATAAGGACTGACAGCATTGACCGGTTGAATTGAGGTATCGCCAATCTGAGTTGCATCAGAGTTCAACATGGTTGTGTAAGTGTCTTCCGCTTCGACACCAAGTGCTTGTGCCCGAGCTACAACTCGAATCTGAGCCCATGCAGCATTGGTTACCGGATAAACAACATTGAAATAACCTGAGCCAGAAGCATCCGTGGTCAACACACCGTTAGATTCAAGGGTAGGTAATTCTAAATCGGCATTGACTGGCATTATGATGGCCGGGTCTTGTGGGTCCAGGGTTCCATTACCGTTAATGTCTTCATTTGCGTCCAGTACACGGTTGCCATTGGTATCTTCCTTTATACATGAGGTTGTTAGCACGGAAGTCGAGATCCAGCTGTCTGGTGCGAATGTTCCATCAGCTGGCGTCAACTGAGCACGTGTCCGCCCATCCCTGTCTATTAATTCCATTACGCCTTTACGATAGAGAATAGGCTCAATGGACAATCTCACCTTCGCACCTTCCAGCGCTGTTCCACCACCATCTGCCACTTGAACTACATAGGGAACGCTGTACTGCGTATTGTTTCCTATTGGCTCAATAACATTCGCCGAACCAATAGTGATATTGAGTGCGGGGTCTACTACAGTCAGTGATACGGAGCTGTTGATACTGGTGCCATCGACTTCAGTAAATATAGTAATTTCATCTTGTTCTGTCGGCGTTGTTCCGGCTGTAAAAGTAACCTCCGCCTCACCCTCAACATTGGTTGTAGCCAAGGTAGTGCTCAGCTGTCCACCTTTCAAATTTGCACTTGAGAACACCACAACCGTATCCTTAACGGGATTACCATTAGCGTCTTTAACCACCGCGAGAATAGTTGCATTGTCACGTGTGTTCACTCGTGTAGATGTTGAATTGGTACGAATGGATGCCGGTACTTCACCAAAAAAGCTGAATTTGTGTCGATTATTGACCGAACCATCTGCAGCCTCAACATTCAGGGTAACCTCACCTGCAATGCTTGACAGCACAGATACGCTCACATCACCGTTAGCATCGGTTGTCACAGTTGAACCACCGACTACCTGACCGGCAGTAATGGTGAACTTCAATTGCCTACCAACAATTGGCTGCCCGCCGAAACTCCAGTTAACAGAGAACTGATGCGGCTTGTTAACCGGTAAGCTTTCAGCAGAATTTGCAGCAAACTTGAGTTGATCGTCCGATACCGAGAATTCATAGGATTGCGTCACGCTTGGCACACCATCGGCGGCTTCGAGGGCCGTAAACGTAAGCATATCGTCTCCATTAGCACTGCCAACAACGACATTAATAATGCCTTCGGGGTCGGTTACACCACTGGTGGCACTCAAGGTGTTGCCGGCCCGTGATGTAATAGTGACAAGCTCATTTGCGATTGGCTCGCCATCGCCGGCCGTCAGCTTTGCTTCAACGTTTAATTCAGAACCAAGCACAACATTATCATCGCCAGTCACGTCGATAGTTGAGCCCTCTGCAACGACTCGTGCCATTCCTGAAAACTCACCCACCTCAGCCATAACGGTAATATCCTGATTTGCAGAATCGTACCTAAGCGATAACACAGCAGTCGCCTCACCGTTCTCATCGGTCACTGCCTGTGCGTTTTGGAGCACGCCAGCACTGGAAGAGAATTGAATTTCAACTCCCACTTCCGGTAAATTAACGTCGTTAGTGACAGCGGCTGTAATCTCGGCTGTTTCCTGACCGCCTGTTAACAAACTGGCCTCGTTACTGATTACCCGCACAGTTAGTTCCTGCCCCAATGCAGCGCCCAGGCCCGGCTCTACCACACCATCAATGGTTGCTTCACCGGCGGCGTTAAAGCCTAGCGCCCCCCCTTGCTCAGCGTCTTCGCTACGCTTACCACACGCGCTCAACACTATGGCACTGGCAATAAGCAAAATACCGATTTTCTTCATGTTCATTATCCTAAAGTCTGCCACTCGTATCACGTGTAAGCCCTACCGAAAGCCACCGAAGTAATATTGAAAACCAATGCTGGCTGTTGTAAACGTGCCACCATCAATACTGAGAAAATGCATGTTGAGCGATGTGGTTTCACTGCCAAACAAATTGATACCGGCACCGACGGCCACACCCGCATCAGTTGAGTTCAGACTCTTGTCTACATCCAGTCGGGCTTGACCACCCAGAAGATAAAAACCGGCTCGGTCAAAGCGGTAACCCAGTCGAAGCAGTGCCGCCTGATACTGAACCAACGGTTCACTAAGAATGCTACCGGCCTGATCTGATGCCGCACCGACTTCAAGCTCAAGACCGACAAAGTCCATCAGTTGGAACCCAAGCGTTGCGTTGATGGTGCCCAGACTCCTGTCACCATCCGCTTCATTGGTCAATTCCATTTTTCCGTCAGTAAAGCCAACCCCGTAATACATCTTGGCGATGTCGGCGTGCGCCTGACCTGCAAATAAACCTAAACTCAAGGCAAGAATGCCCACAAGCTTTTTCATAAAAAATCTCCGCTACTCGCTCAAGCTCATCGCTTTGCAAATTCGTTAAAGTGAACAACCTGAGCTAAACGTCATAGATCGCCACTTGCAATAACTAAAAATGTCGGTCAATTGGCGAATTTCTTGAGAAATGATCAACAGACCACATTGCCAACTAGCTCACTGAATTCCCATGGCACTGGTACAAACTGTCACCAATGCGTCGTGCGTGCTGCCGTAAATTATGTGAAACTCACACTCTTCCTATGACAACAATACTCATCACCATGGCCAGACACGCTGCATTCATCCGCTGCGCACTTTTAACCCTGGCTCTAGCGCTAGTGCTCAATGCGTGCAGCAACCATGCCGGTATAGACGGTCCCGCCCCGCAGGTTAGTTTTAAAACGCTGAAAAGCGCAGTACCTCTAAGAATGAACCAGCTGGGCAAACCGCTACTGGTCAGCTTCTGGTCGACCAGCTGTGGTGTTTGCCTGCAAGAAATGCCGCACTTAGCGGATATTTACAAAGAATTCAAACCCAAAGGCTTTGAAATGGTAGCGGTGGCCATGCCATTCGACCGACCAAGTGATGTGGTGGAGCTTAGTGAGCGTAACGACTGGCCGTTTCTGGTGGCAATCGATCTGGATAATCAGGTAAGCGAATCATTTGGCGACATACAAGTCACACCAACGGCGTTCCTGATCGATAAAAACGGTAATTTTGCGGAGAAATACGTTGGGGCGATTGATCTGAAGCAATTCAGGGCCAGCCTTAAGATGCTAACTCTGGCCGATGGTTAACAGGGGTTCAAGCTCTTTTAGCGCCCGTTTGTAGACTTTACGTTTGAAGAATATGACGCGCTTGGCTGGTTCCCAGTAATCAATCCAGCACCAGCTGTCGAACTCCGGCTTCTCATTAGCAGCCAGATTCACCGCAGATTCAGCACTGGTCATACGTAACATGTACCAGATTTGCTTCTGTCCAATACACACCGGCGACTGATTGCGACGAACAAATCGTTTCGGGAGCCGGTATTTGAGCCAGTCGTTGGTGCAACCGAGCACTTTCACATCACTCGGATTCAGACCAGTTTCTTCCATCAGCTCGCGATACATAGCCTGCTCGGGCGATTCGTGCTCGTCGACACCACCTTGCGGAAATTGCCAGGCATCTTGTCCAACACGTCGCGCCCAGAACACCTTGCCCTCATCATTACTGAGGATTATGCCGACATTCGAGCGATAACCATCACGATCTATCATTTGGTGTTCTAGTAACCTTTTGTACTCTGACCCTACTGTACGCAAAGACGAGGGTAACTGGCAAATCCAGTACAGTTAAAATTACCGCGCGGGCTAACCTGTAACGTTAGCGCTCGATTACGTTTTGGGCAGCGTAACGCCTTGTTGTCCCTGGTATTTCCCACCGCGATCAGCGTATGAGGTCTCGCACACTTCGTCACTTTCAAAAAACAGCATCTGAGCAATGCCTTCGTTAGCGTAGATTTTCGCGGGCAGGGGGGTTGTGTTGGAAAATTCGAGTGTCACATGCCCCTCCCACTCGGGCTCCAGCGGTGTCACATTAACAATAATACCGCAGCGCGCGTAAGTCGATTTACCCAGACACACAGTCAAGATGCTGCGCGGAATGCGAAAATATTCGATCGTTCTTGCCAGCGCGAAAGAATTAGGTGGAATGATGCAAACATCGGATTTTAAATCGACAAAGCTGTCTGGATCGAAGGCTTTCGGGTCGACAACGGCGTGGTTGATATTGGTGAATATCTTGAACTCATCAGCGCAGCGAACGTCATAGCCGTAGCTCGATGTGCCATAGGATACGATGCGACTGTTATCGTTATCCACGCGTACCTGACCAGACTCGAACGGTTCTATCATGGCTTGTGATTCGACCATACGCCGAATCCATTTGTCTGATTTGATGCTCATAATGGTTTAAACAGATAGTGGTTTAAACAGACAGTGTTTCAACCATATAGTGACTCGTATAGAGACTCGAACAACTCGTGTTCACCATTCGTGTTTGTTGATCGTATGGCGTAACGGACAAGCAGCAAACTAGGTGCTTTGGATAACTATGTTCGGAAAACTGGCACTGTAATCTTTGGCTTGCTTGGCCAGCCGCGCTGCCGCTTTGCGGGCGATTTCTTTGTATATTTCAGCTGCACGGCAATCCGGCTCTGCGACAACAGTTGGCTTGCCTGAGTCTGCCTGTTGTCGTATCCGCATCTCTAAAGGCAATGCGCCCAGTAGCGTAACGTCAGCTTCTTCGGCCATAGCGGTGCCGCCGCCTTCACCAAATATGTGCTCCTCGTGCCCACAGCTACTGCATATGTGTGTGGACATATTTTCAATAATACCCAGTATCGGAATATCCACTTTCTCGAACATCTTCAAGCCCTTTCGAGCATCGAGCAACGCAATATCCTGTGGGGTAGTCACAACGATGGCCCCGCTTACAGGTACTTTTTGCGCAAGCGTTAGCTGGGTATCGCCCGTGCCCGGCGGCAGGTCGATAATCAGGTAATCCAGATCGGTCCATTGGGTGTCGTTAAGCAGCTGCTCAAGCGCCTGGGTAACCATCGGCCCACGCCAAATCATCGGTGTTTCCTCATCAATCAGGAACCCGATAGACATACACTGCACACCGTAGTTTTCCATTGGCTGTAAGGTTTTTCCGTCAACCGACTCTGGCTGTCCGGACAAACCCATCATACGAGGCTGGCTTGGTCCGTAGATATCGGCATCAAGTAGCCCGACACTGGCACCCTCGGCTGCCAGTGCCAGCGCCAGGTTAACCGATGTTGTGGATTTGCCAACGCCACCCTTGCCGGAGGCCACAGCTATAATGTTCTTTACGTTATCCAGTCGCTTAACCCCATGCTGCACCGAGTGGGCTATGACGTTATGGTCGATCTTGATGGTGGCGTCGGTGACTCCGGCTTTTTCAGCCAATTCGCTTTTCAGATTCTGCGCCAAAGTGGCACTGTAGCTGGCGCACGGGTAGGGCATAGTGAGTGAAACCGTAATGGCATCGCCATTTTCCTCCACTTCACAATCAACCTTGCCAGCACTCAAACTGGACCCAAGGTTTGGGTCGTAGAACTCGCCGAGCGTTTGCTCGATTTTTTCCCTGGACAAATCAGACATGTTGTTGCGTGGCTCCCATGATGGTGGGCTGTTAAACTATCGAGTCGAACCCCTGACTATACACAGTTGCGCCGTGAAGCGCCTAGTACCAATAGCCCGCAGGGCACAATATTGGCCAAAGAATACAAGTTTTTTTGTGCCGCAAATGAATATGAACCGTAGAACAATATGAGCCGTAAAATTCTGGTTACCAGCGCCCTGCCGTACGCAAACGGCGATTTACACATTGGCCACCTTCTGGAATACATCCAGACCGATATCTGGGTCCGCTACCAGCGCTTGATGGGTAACCACTGCCAATGGGTCTGGGCCGACGATGCGCACGGAACGCCCATTATGCTGCGGGCTCAGCAGATCGGCATAACACCCGAGGAACTCATCGAGAAAACCAAGGCCTCACACGAGCGCGATATTGCCGGCTTTTTGCTGTCACCGGATAACTTTCATACCACGCATTCCGACGAAAACCGGGAACTGTCCGAGCAGATTTACACAAAACTCGATGCAGCTGGTCTGATCAAAAGAAAGACCATCAAACAACTCTACGATGCCAAAGAGAATATGTACTTGCCTGATCGCTATGTGAAAGGCATTTGCCCCAACTGCGGCACCCCAGATCAGTATGGCGATAATTGCGAAAAGTGTAGTGCCACCTACGATGCAACAGAACTCAAGAACCCGATCTCGCAAGTATCTGGCACTGAACCGGAACTAAGAGATTCAGAGCAACACTTTTTTGCCCTGAGTGAATTCAACGACATGCTCAAGCAATGGACCGCGGGGCCTGCTGTGCAAGACGAAGTTGGCAATAAGCTTAAAGAGTGGCTCGATACGGGCTTACAAAATTGGGACATCTCGCGTAACGCACCATACTTTGGATTTGAAATACCGAACGCACCAGGAAAATACTTTTACGTTTGGCTCGATGCACCCATTGGTTATATCGCCAGCCACTTGAATCTGACCAAGCGCACCGGTGAGAATTTTGAAGACAGCTGGAAACCCAATTCCGATGTAGAGTTGTATCATTTTATCGGCAAAGACATCATTAATTTTCATTGTCTGTTCTGGCCAGCGGTACTTGAAGGTGCCGGTTTTCGAAAACCAACAGGTGTGTTTTGCCATGGCTTCGTTATGCTGGACGACGATAAGATGTCAAAGTCTCGTGGTACGTTTGTATCTGCAGCGACCTGGCTTGAACACATTAAGCCTGAGTATTTGCGTTATTACTACGCCAGCAAATTAAACTCCGGCATTACCGATTTCAATCTGAATCTCGACGATTTTGTTACCCGTGTGAACGCTGACCTTGTTGGCAAAGTGGTGAATATAGCCAGTCGATGCGCAGGATTTGTTTCCAAACAGTTCGACGGCATGCTTAGCGAGCAATACCCGCAAACTATGCAGGAGGACTACAAAAAACTGGTGAACGCTCAGTCGGAAATTATGAACCACTATGAGTCTCGCGAATATGGCAAAGCGATGCGTGAAATCATGGTGCTTGCAGAGCATGCAAACACCTACATTAACGATGCTGAACCCTGGGTCAAGATCAAACAGGATGGTAGCCGTGAAGAAGTACAAGCCATCTGCACAGTTGGTTTGAATTACTTTCGCATTATCATGACCTACTTAAGCCCGGTGTTGCCAGAGCTGTGTGCTAAAACAGAAAGTTTCCTTAATACAAAGCTCACCATAGCAGCGCTTGATTCACCGCTGGTCAATCACCGAATCGAAAAATTCAAACCATTGATGACACGCATTGAACCTGCCCAGGTTGAAAAAATGATGACAGCCACTGCGAAACAAAACCAGGCCGCACAGACGGCTTCTGCAGCAAGTAACTCAAGCAGTACCCAAGGCGAACCTATCAAGCCTGAAATTGAGATTGGCGATTTTGAAAAAATTGATTTACGTATAGCCACCATTGTCGATGCC
>CAYTJF010000093.1:0-19628 GCA_964437945.1 uncultured Granulosicoccaceae bacterium | reverse complement strand
ACGGTTGTTATTGTCACCAGGCTCGACCCAAACTCGGCACCAGCCATCAATAAAACACAACCACGTACACCCTCAAGCTCTGCATTCTCCAGAGTTTGGCCAACGCTATTACTGTTCTTTCTGGTCATTGGCGGAATCTACAGCGGAGTATTCACACCAACTGAAGCGGCTGGATTTGGCGCAGTCGGAGCGCTACTGATTGGTGTGAGTATGAAACGGCTTAATTGGCGAAAAATCGGTGAGAGCTTGATGGACACCGTGCAAACGACGTCAATGATCTTCCTGATTCTCATTGGCGCAATACTGTTTTCTGCGTTCCTGTCACTCAGTGGTACGCCAGCACTTATGGGAGGTTGGATTGTCGGACTGGCATTAACACCGATTATGACAATCATTTTGATCGTCGGTGTTTATATTTTACTGGGTGCGTTTCTCGACACTATGGCAATGATCATTCTGTCAATTCCCATATTTTTCCCAATTGTTATGGACATGGGGTTCGACCCTGTCTGGTTTGGCGTACTCGTTGTACTGGTAGTTGAACTCGCGCTAATTACTCCACCTATGGGAATTAATGTTTTTGTGATTAAAGGCATCTCGAAAGATGTACCGCTGAGTCATGTGTTCATCGGTGTGCTGCCATTTTGCATTGCATTGCTGGCCATGATAGCGCTGGTTATCGCGGTTCCAGAGCTTGCTATGCTGTTCGTTTGACGTTGCGCTGGGCAACAATGCCAAGGCAACCGGTTGCAGCAATTTTCTATAATCCTAATGATGACAAGCCTGGGTGATCATCAGGTCGTCGTCCTTGAGGCCAATGGAACTTTCTATCTGCTTCGGTAATAGGTAAATCGTTAATGCTCGCAAATCGGTTTTGCATCAAGCCGTTTTCTGCAAACTCCCAGTTTTCATTACCATAAGAACGAAACCAGTTGTCGCTATCGTCATGCCATTCGTACGCGTAGCGTACAGCAATGCGGTTTTCGGTAAAGGCCCATAACTCTTTTATCAATCGATATTCGAGCTCTCTTATCCACTTGGCCTCAAGAAATGCCTGTGCTTCCTGTCTGCTGTTTACAAATGTCGATCGATTGCGCCACTTGGTATCCTCGGTATAGGCGAGTGCTACCTTGGCTGCATCGCGACTGTTCCAGCCATCTTCGGCCAGTCTGACCTTCTGAATGGCATTCTTGCGATCAAAGGGTGGTAAGGGTGGACGTGATTCCATTAGATTACTCCTTTCTGGTTGTGCGAAACAATGACATCAGATGGGAAAATACCAATCGTTGGCCTCTGAAATGCGTGATTATCGCGGAAGAGTTGGGCGTAACAATAATCAATATTGACCGTTACAGCAATGGTTCGAAAGCAGCTATTGGATGCCTATACAGTACTAAAGTAATAAACTCACTACCGTCCCGTTAACTCAGAGAAATGAAGTTGCAACTACGTGTAATTCAAACGGTATTGCTCCTGCTGAAGCGGCAATTAGATGGTTGATTCATCATTCAGCATTGGCTTCACCATGGGCGGACCACGGCATTATTCTTGGCGCAAGTTCGATTGCGCACCTACAGCAAAACCTTAAATGCCATGCAAGGCGAGGAATTGCCCGTGGAAATTGTTGACGTTTTTAACGACGCGTGGGACACAGTCAGACCTTCCTGTATCAAATATTTCCGTCCATGATCAGTTTGAGCAAAACGCGAATAGCATGAGCCAGATATTTATAAACCAACCTGTCTCTGAGGAAAACTTTACCTTTGGTATGTACCGGTAAGTACCGCAATCCACACATTTACGGGCCGCACTGATGACTATCGAGTATGGCTTTGAGCTGCCCAGTTCATTATTATTATAAAATTGTAATCACCAGCAGCTGCAAGGGCTTCGGAGCATGCATACGTACTTGACCCCCTTACGCTCCCGTACTAAAACTTCATAACTCCACGAAGTTCACGCTTTCGCAGGCGCCACATCGACGAATCTCGCAGTTATGTTACAAGCTCAGACAATTGAGATTGCAGTAGAATTAGCGCTCGCCAGCCTGACCTGCGGTGAACCTTGACGATATAAATAGCATGTAAGGACTTTAAATGCTCAAGCTGAATCAGTTTCCTGCTCTTGTCACCGTACAATGTTGGCGGCATGCAGCAACGATAGTAGTAACGCGGTAACACTGTCGTCACCTAACGAAGTCACTGAAGATCAGGGCACCGAACAAACGCCCGGAATGAATTCTGATCTGGTGACTCAAACAGGTTCCGAGACCCAAATTGAAACAGAATCCGGAACCGAAACTGGTACAGGAACCGAGAATGGAACCGGCACTGATGCCACAACACCGACAGCCATTTTCAATAGCGTGTGTGAACTGACTGCCCTTGAGAACGATCAGAATATCGACGTAACAAGCGCTACATTTGCTGAAGGGGGCCCTATTGATTCCGGAGAGAGCGCCATCAGTATTGCAGACTTTGCTGGACTGGCTAATGGGTATTCGAGCATAAGTACTATTCGCATTGGGTGTGAGTGGTCCGTTGGAGACAATAACGGCCAAGACATTGTTAACGGTGCTGTTACAGTGACATTTACAACCGTCTCATCAGATTCGGGCAGGCCAACGATAGGGCTAATGCTGACGAACAACTCACCAGTAGCTGTCAATATGGCTGTTTGTGGCGTTGAAGCTAAACGCTCAAATATAATTGCAGATGTGGCAACTGCTGTATTCGCTGAACTTGGAGACATCAGTTCCGGTGCAGCTGTCGAAGCAACAGGTATCTGGTCCAGGCTGAATTCGCTGAATGAATTTGACTCGGAGCAATTCAATATCAATAACGTGAATTGTCGATATCAATGAAAAAGCAGTACGAGCACTGTAGGAAAACGCCGCAACGGTTTATTTAATTCGTTCGTAGCAGAAAACATTGAAGCGATGTGAATCGCTCAGCTGCGGCGAATTAACTAGGCTGTAAACACTTTAACAGTCACTCTTGGTTCTTGATCAGTCTACGAAACTAGCGATTCGCAACCCCTTATCAGCCATATTTGAATCGATTTCTGCGATCGCAACATCCACGACCACTTTGGATAGTTATTGGTTCTACCATGCAAGACCGCTTTTCTGGCCCATAATAACTATACTAGACTGCAAGCTTTTGAAAATACTGTCGAAACTGAACTCTTTCACCTGATTCAGTCCGCTTTGTATAGAATACCGACGTACAAACACAGAAATCTAACCACTCACCCTAATGGACTGGAATCATATTCCCACATTCTTTTTAATGGCATTGGTCGTCGAGGTCTCGCCTGGGCCAAACTTTCTGCTAATAATCAAGACTGTGACTACCGCTGGGCGTGTCTCAGCTATTGCGAACATAACCGGGTTCTCTACAGCGTTCATGCTGCACGGCGCACTATCGATATTTGGCGTTTCTGTAATCCTCAGCAGTTCTGCAAGCCTTTTCTTTACGGTGAAGCTGCTCGGTGCAGCATATCTATGCTATCTCGGCATACAGGTACTAAGGGAGCTAGCAGCCTCAAAGCGATTACTTTCCTCCACACCGATGTATGATTTACCTGCTTTACCGCCGCCTTTAGGCAGTCAGTCACTCATCAGGGGTTGGCGAGAGGGGTTTATCACGAATTGCCTTAACCCGAAAATCAGTATGTTCTACCTGGCCGTCTTCCCACAGTTCATTGGAACAGCGAGCTACGCTACGGCAGACTCCTATTTTCTTGTTATGATTCATATTTTCGTTAATGCTATTTGGTTTTTCCTTGTTACCATCTTCATCACTCGTCTCTTGCAAGCTGCAAAATCAGACAAGCTTGTGCATTTTTTCAAAATATTCTCAGGGGTAGCATTAATTGGGTTTGGGGCGTTCTTTGCTGTCTCTGCCACATCATAACCAAAGGGATCAATTATTTAGTTTAGGGTTGTGTCTTTGGCTTAGCATTAAGATGCGATGCCTACAGGACGACACTCGGTAAGAAGTCTGGTAACGTTTAACAAAATAGACTTATCCAATAGCCGCACAGGGAATGACTCGTTAAAATTATGGAAACTACGACTCCGATACGAATCGATCGAACCACTCGATTACTGGCCTTTCTCGTTCTTGCCATTTCACTATCAGGGTGTGCCACCCAAGAACGGCCAACCCCTCCAAAAGGCGACTTGATTGAAGAAGCGGATCAGCAACCAGAAACAACGCCTGAGGTCCCAGACCAGTTTGTCAACGAGCGTGTCATGGTCAACGATTTGCTCTCAGCCATCGTTCAAATATTGCCGCCAATACACACTACCGTTCAGATCAGTGCTTCCAATGATGACGACCTGACGTTATTGGTCGCAGAGACCATGGCGCGTTCTGGCTATGGTATCCAAAAAGTGACTACTGACCAGGGCACCTCACTACTGTCGACCGACTTACAGATCGAAAAACAAACCAATAACAGCTCGCCCATTAATAATGTAAAAATTGACATAGGTCAGGTCTCTGTTGGTCGCTCCTACAGTTTTAATACTGATCAAACAATCCAACCCAGCTCTCCATTTAAGGTCTATGGCTCAAGAGCCCCCATCGAACAGAGTCGGGTATTATTTGGCGCCGACTCGCAAATGGCAAGCACCGAATATCTGGCGCCAACCAAGCTTGATGAACCACTGCCACTCCTTTCGCTGATCGCTCCTGAAATTGTCCAGAGTGCTGTTGCTGAGAATCCAGGTTTACCTGAGATGACATCAATAAATTCCGCAAAAGTTGAAGTGAACAATTTGCATTACGGAGAAAGCACATTCAGTTCCGTACTCGAAGGCCACCTACCCATAGATAAATTAACAGTGGTATTCCCTAATGATTCCATCACTATGGGTAATGAAAACAAACTGCTTATTCGCCGATTCATAGAAGTTTTCATCGAACAGCTAGACTTGGTAAGCGTCATCGGTTGTAGCAACGGTCCAACCGCTTCTGCATTGGGAAATGCAGGATTGGCATTGGGCCGGGGTGAAAGAGTCACAGAAGAGCTGCTGTCACTCGGTATACCAAGAGAGAAAATCCTGGACCAAGGTTGCTGGGCGCCCAGAGCAGGAAATAATTACCCAGGGCGCGGTGTTGTACTTGAATTGTGGAGAGAAAAGGTTTGATGAAACATATTAACTTTGTCCGGAAAATGACTTTTCCGGTATTGATATGCTTAGCGGTGGGATGCACAACAACCAAAAGTCCTGATCCAATAGACTCTTCAGATAGGTCTGATACTTTATACAGCGCTGAGCCAACAGCAGATCTTGAGACAATGGCTATGTACACGCCAAGTCGCATCGGTAATACAGAAGTTTTCAATAGTATTACCGTCAAAGAATTACGCCAATTGAACCTGGTGGCCACCAACCTGGTGTCTGTGCTGTTGCAAATCCCCGAGTTGCGCCCCATGTCCGTGAAGTTACAGGTTGCAGAGCCAATAACCCCATTTGGCAATGTCTTGGTTCGCGTTTTAGAAGACGCTGGTTTTGCGCTTCAGCTGGTCTCGGCAGATCAGGGAACACATTACGTATCCTATGGTCGCCGATTCGCTGAAACTGATACTGGTCCAGTGACAGATTTCAACCTGTCGATTAACGACATCAATCTCTCACGCGAATTTGTTGTCAAACCCAATGGCATTTTCCCGGCATCGCTAATGAACATCCGTGGCACTGCCTATATAGACGACATCGAAGTCACTGACGAGATATTCAAGGAACAAGGTAGTGATGTAGAAACGGATTCGTTCATATCCGGTGCAATGTCCGAAGATGCCGGCTCTGCGGCAGTGAGCGAGGTTCGTGTAAACTCTTATGACCGCATACCTGTCAATAAGCAGACCCCTCGGTTAATGGTAATGGCGAAAGCCAGGCAGCATTATTTTAAATCTGATCGTCAAATACCACAACTAGCCAAGTTTGACCGCTACCGTCGAACGGTGTTCGTTTTTACCGATAAAGATACGCTGTATTTGGGACCGAGCAATAAGCGATCAGCTGGCTTAATGGCGCGTGAGTTCGATGAGAATGACTTACTTATTGTCAAAGCCTGCAACGACGTGGATGGTACCAACGAAGTAGCCGTCTTACGGGCCATTCGTGTAGAGGAAGAATTCATCAGTAACGGGGTTCCCCAAACCTCTATCTATCTAGCCCCCTGCAGTCGCACTAACTACAGACACTCTGCGGATAATTCGCCGGTACCAGTCGAAGTTGTTCACTATCGATTAAAAGAGTCTTAGTCTGCATGAGTGCTTTTTTCATCGCTATAGCGCGCATCCTGGTCCGCATTACGTCTAATCTGCCGCTGGCCGGCATTCATACCAGTCCAGTTGACTTTTTTCAAACTAAGGGAACTGGCAATCAATACATCATAGTTACTGCACGGAGAATTTTGTAAATGTTACCAATATCAGCGGCCAGGACTATCAGACATTCGTTACTGTGCCTTAGCGCGCTTCTGTCCAGTGTCTTTTTTTTGCCAGCAATAGCTACTGCTGACACACTGTCTGAAACGTATGATCGCGGATCGGTACGCTGTGGTGTTAATCCTGATCTGACAGGATTCAGCCGACGAGACAGCCTTGGTAAATTCTCTGGCTTCGACGTTGACTTCTGTCGAGCCGTATCATCTGCAATTTTCAGCACTCCGGACCAGGTAGACTATATTCCGTTGTCGGCACCAGATCGACTCATCGCTTTAGTTGAAAAACGCATAGATGTTTTGTCTCGAAACACGACATGGACGATGGACCGTAATGTCGAATTCGGAGAATACGTTGGTGTGATGTTCTACGATGGTCAAGGTTTTATGGCCAAGAAAAACACCGGGATACGCACCGCTCTTGAACTGGATAATCAACCAATTTGTGTTTCGCGCGGTACGACAACAGAGCTAAACGCTGCGGACTTTTTTGCCGAAAGCGAGCTACGCTATAAACCGGTTTTCTTCGATGATGAAATTGAAGCGGCTGAAGGCTATTCCGCCGGCAATTGTGTTGCACTTACTACAGACCGATCCGCTTTAGCCGCCCAACGCGCTTCGTTTAAACAACCAGGAGCACACCTGATTCTTCCAGAAGTTATATCTAAAGAACCACTTGGTCCCGTCGTGCGTAACGATGATCCAAAATGGGAAAATATCAATCGTTGGACATTAGCTTGTTTGATAAACGCAGAGGAACTGGGAGTAACACGAGCCAATATTCAAGCTTACAACGCTGACTCCCCACCGGCTATTCGGCGTCTGTTAGGCATTGATCAAAATGCGGGAGAAAAGCTTGGGCTAAAGCCAACTTGGTGTGCGAGCATAATCGCCACGATGGGAAACTATGCTGAAATCTATAATCGCCACATTGGCCTGGAAACACCGATCGGACTTGATCGAGGTATCAACGAGATTTGGACAAATAATGGATTAATCTATGCTGCCCCGATTCGGTAGCACCACCGCCAATATAGAATACTACTTACCCACATTTTTAGTAGTCAGGTGTAGCGCCCACCAAATTTACCTACATTGGTGATACGCATCGCCTGTACCTGGGGTGCACCGCTGGCCACAACATAAGCTTCTCGCAAGCGATATCACCTTGCCCTGTGCGTTTCCACGCCAATGCATTCTCGAGCCAGTCAGCGTAAAGTTAAAAATTAACCCGATCACCACCCTTTAAAGCCAGCATTTCGCGCGCCTCATCCGGTGTCGCCACCTCACAACCCAGATCTTCAACAATTCGTTTTATCTTGGTTACCTGTTGCGCATTACTTTCTGCAAGTTTTCCGCGAGCAATAAACAAACTGTCTTCCAGACCCACTCGCACATTGCCACCCATTTGACTGGCCGTGGTTGCCATTGGCATTTGTGCCGCACCTGCACCGAGTACTGACCAGCGGTAGTCGTCACCAAACAAACGATCAGCGGTGCGCTTCATGAATACCAGGTTGTCTACTTCAGGCCCGATGCCACCGAGAATACCGAATATAAACTGAATAAAAACTGGTGCTTTGAACATGCCAGTATCCATACAGAATTTTAAATTGTAGAGATGTCCTACGTCGTAGCATTCGTGTTCAAACTTGACAGCATGCTCCCCTCCCAGGGCTTTCGCAACGGTGCCTATATCTCTAAATGTGTTTCTGAAAATATAGGTATCAGAGTTTTCTACATACTCTTTTTCCCAGTCAAACTTCCAGTCATCATAGCGTTTAGCCAGTGGATGAAATGAAAAATTCATTGAACCCATATTCAATGAACACATTTCCGGAGAGAATCGTTGCGCAGGTGCAATACGATCTTCAATGGAGGTTTTTAAACTACCACCCGTTGAAATATTAACGACCGCATCGGTTGATTGCTTTATTCTCGGAAGAAATGGTGCAAAGTCTTCAGGGTCAATTGATACTGCGCCGGTTTCAGGATTGCGAGTATGCAGATGAAGTATCGATGCACCCGCCTCAGCTGCATCCATTGCCTGATGTGCTATGTCATCAGGTGTATACGGCAAGGCATCAGACATTGTCGGTGTGTGAATGGCACCGGTAATGGCGCAAGTAATTATCGTTTTCTGTTTAGCCATGATTTACTCCTTTTGTTCTACGACCCGCGGGGTAACGGGAAACAACTCAATACCGTACCGTGAACGAATGAAGCCCCACACACCACTGGGAGCATAAAGCATAATGACGATAGCTACGGCACCCAGAATCATCAAATAAATGGAACCCAGATCGGCCAGTGTTTCTCGCAGTAAAAAGAACACCAAGGTACCAATGATGGGCCCTTCCAATGTTCCTATACCACCAATAACAACAATAAAAATAACAAATGCAGTCCAGTCATTAACACTGAATGCAGCATCAGGTGTAATTCGAAGTTTTTGTAGAAAAATCATGGCACCAATCATTGATGTAAGACCGGCTGTGACAACATACACAAAAAATTTGGTTCGCCAGGTGTTTATACCCAAAGATGATGCTGCCAGCTCATTATCGCGAATCGCTTTAAGGGCAAAACCCTGCCTCGATCGAAGCAGTAGTACAACAATGATAATAATCGCCAAGGTCAGCCCCAACACACTCCAGTAGATAGCACTGTCTCTTCCAGCGCGACTATCTGATATCGATTTGACAACCGATGTGGGCAGGCTTGTACCGGACCCTCCACCCAATGCACTTACCTGTGCCGCTGACAAACGAAACACCTCTGCAATAACCCAGGTACCGATCGCAAAATAAGCACCTCTTAATCGAAATATAAGTGCTGCAACCGGAATGGATACTAAAGCACCGAGCAAACCAATAAGTGGTAACACGTACAACGGTGGTGCACTTGCGAACATGGCCATGGCAAACAACAAATAGCCACCCAACCCTACATAAGCTTGTTGCCCAACCGATACCAAACCGGCGTAACCGGCCAGCAGATTCCATAAGCAGGCCAGCGATAAATACAACAGCATCTCGTTTAACAAGCGAATATCAGCACGCCCTGCCCACCACGGCGCTGCAATTAAAGCGATGACCAGCAGTGTGGCAAAGATAATAAATACATTGCTGCTAGCAGACGTCGCTGTTACCCGTGCGTTCAATGCTCTACCCTCGGAAACAAACCACGCGGTCGCACTGCCAGCACAAGCAAAAAGGCGATGTGCCCTGCCAGTAACTGCCACCCTGGATTTACTTTGGCACCAATCGCCTGTGCAACACCAAGAATGACACCGCCAGCCAAGGTTCCCCAGAGATTGCCCAGGCCACCAATAATCACGGCTTCAAATCCGAAAATAAGGCGACCTGGACCACTGGACGGGTCAAAGGCTGTTCGGGTTCCAAGGAATATACCGGCGATACCGATCACCGCCATTGACAGTGCCATAGCCAATCCAAACACATGCGCCTTGTTCAGCCCCATAAGCTGGGCAATATCGGCGTTATCAGAAGTAGCTCGAAAAGCTCGTCCCAATGATGTCTTGTAGAACATCCACTGCAGTGCTGCAATAACAGCCACCGCTACAACAAACATCAGTAACGGCAACAGCCCAATGCTGATCGGCCCTACACTATAGCTTGCGGTTTCCAGGGCACCTGAATTCAGCTTTTGAGGGTCAGCGGTGTACAACTCCAACAAGGCATTTTGAATGATAATCGATAAACCAAAAGTTACCAGCAACGGAGGCAATAGATCATCACCAAGCGTTTTATTCAGAATGAGTCTTTGCAAAAAATAGCCTGCCACAGCCATCATAGGTACGACCAGCAACATGGCAATCAATGGGTGCAACCCCATTAACGTGGTAACACTTAATCCTATAAATGCGGCCAGTACAATCATGTCGCCGTGGGCGATATTGACCAATCTCATTACGCCAAAAATCAGCGACAAGCCAGCAGCAAACATGGCGTAAAGGCCGCCCAGAAGAATGCCTTGAATTATGGCGTTAACATATTCCATACTCAGATTCCAGACTTATACTCCAAACTTACACTCCAAAATAAGCTTGACCAATTGCATCACGTGTAAGACTATTGGCAGCACCTGATAAAGCTATTTTGCCTTCAGCAAGACAATACACCCGATCAGCTACCGATAAGGCCTTACTAATATCCTGCTCCACAACGATAGCGCTCATGCCCTCGTCCACGATAGTTGGCAAAGCTTCATAGAGTTGTTGAATAGTGATCGGTGCCAACCCCAAACTGATTTCATCAAATAAGATTACTTCCGGGTTGGACATTAGTGCACGACCTATAGCGGCAAGTTGTTGTTGCCCACCAGACAATGATGTCGACGCTTGCTTTCGACGCTCACCAAGTACTGGGAAAAGCGTATAGATAGCATCCAATGACCACGGCCCCTTTCGCCCGGAGCGACCACCAATCGCCAGATTTTCTTCCACCGTAAGCGAGGGAAACAGTTGCCGACCTTCAGGCACCATGGCTATACCAAGCTTTGCTATTTGATCGGCGCGAAGATGTCCTATTGGTGCATCCTTCCAGTAGACCATTTCGCTTTGACATGGCAACAAGCCGGTTATGGTGCGCATAGCTGTGGTTTTACCAGCACCATTGGCGCCTATAATGGCGACGACTTCTCCTTCATTCACAGCCAGATCAATACCAAACAATGCCTGAAAATCACCATAGAAAGCATCGAGCGCCTGGGTTTTAAGCATGGGTATCCAACCCCATGTAAATTTCCTTTACCAAATCACTTTGCATGACCTGCTCTGGTTCTCCATCGGCAACGAGACGACCAAAATCAATGACGACTAGTCGTTCAACAACGGCAAGCAGTGCATGGACTATGTGCTCTATCCATATGATGGTTACCCCGGTTTGTCGAATAGATTGAATTGTATCGATCAATGAATGGCATTCGCGGTCAGTGAGTCCACCAGCGATTTCATCAAGTAATAATACTTTGGGGCGAGCCGCCAATGCTCTGGAGAGTTCAAGACGTTTGCGCTCCAGCAAAGTTAATTTGCCTGCAGTATCGTTGGCGCGTGTGGCAAGGCCTGTGCGTTCCAGTACCTCAAGGCTGTGTTTATTGGCTTGAGCTCTGGACAAACCAGCTCCATGCATAGCACCCACCAGTACATTCTCGAAAACACTCATGTCTGCAAATGGTTGCGGTATTTGAAAAGAGCGAGCAATGCCTGCTCGACATCGCTTAGCAGCGCCAACACGTGTGACATCTTGCTGGTTATAGCGAATGGTGCCTGAATCAGCCACAAGAGTACCAGTGATGAGATTAAACAGGGATGTCTTACCGGCGCCGTTAGGTCCGATAATACCCAGTGCCTGACCCTCTGGTACGTCCAGTGAAATAGCATCGGCTACCGTTACTGCACCAAAAGATCGGCATAGATCTTTCAGCGACAGTAACGATTCTGCGTTATCACCCATACGGAAACGTATGCAATTAGATTATGCTGATAAAACTACTCTGCACTACTCAGCTTATTAATTTTAGTTCACCACCCAAAGGAATTTCCGGTGCATTGGCATTCGCTGTAATCACCAATTCCATTGCATCATCTTGCTTTTGCCATTGACCAGCAACCAGCGGTGTTTTAGTGACATTTTTTACAGGTCCATTGGACCAGTCAACCTTGCCTACGATAGTGTCAAGACTGGTGCTAGCAATTGCACTGGTAACTGCCGCTGCGTCCTCAAGATCTTCTGCGCGTGATATAACATCTCGAACCACTTCAAACAAAGCATGCTTAAAACCGATGGGCTGAGTCCATGGCCGGCCTGTTTCAGCAACATAGCCGTCTGCAAGTTCTTTGGCACTGGTACCGGTAATTGAAGACGAAAACGGATGGTTGGGTGACCACCAGATCTCAGAGCTCAACCCTTCCCCTCGATCGCCTAAAGAATCGATGACTGACGGAAATAAAAGTGCTTTACCAATAGTGACGACTTTAGGTTGAAAACCCTGTTGTGCCGCTTGCGACCAGAAAGTCGCAAAGTCTGGTGGAATCATGTTACCGGTGACAATCTCACAACCAGCATCTTTGAATGCACCAATGTAATTCGAAAAATCATCATTAACCGGTTGGTAGCGACCAGGGTCAACCAGATTATAACCAGCTTCAGCTAAAGGTTTTGGCAACCCTAGCTCCTTGTCACCCCAGGCATTGCCATCTGCATCGTTAGGAAATAATCCGCCAACGTTTTTCGCAACGCTTACGCTATCCCACAGATCGAGGAACGAGCCGATAACATCTTCCAGCCCCCAGAAGAAATGATAAGTGTATTCAAATCCTTCAGCTGGATTACCATTGCGCCCGAAGAAATACGGCTGCCATGGACAATCTGTAGTGATACACGGTACTTCATTTAATTCAGCCTGATCGGCTACCGGATTAGTGGTATCCGGAGTGGATGCTGCAACGATAATATCCACCTCATCCTGCAGGATGAGATCGGCAGCTACCTCGGCTGCCCGATTCGGATTGGATTGACTGTCTTTGGCGAAAATCTCTACAGAATACGTTTTTCCGTTGTTCTCGATTCCACCTTCGAATGCTGCACGAATACCGGCTAACACAAACTCATCTGCTTCGCCAAAACCTGCCAGCGGCCCTGATTGAGGACTGACAAATCCAATTTTGATGACTGGGTTGGCTGCGTAAGCTTGTGTGCTTTTCAGAATTGCTGGTGCTGATAATGAAGCTGCGCCGAGTGTTGTTATAAAACGGCGTCTTGATAGACGATTCAAGTTTGACTTCTTTGACATACGGTGTAACTCCTCTTTAATTCTGTAGTAAACCGGTGGTAAGTCTGCTGTGGCATCAATACCGTGTTAACAACTTCACGCAATCGTTTTTATTATCTAAGTACTACTATTATCTAAAATTGTATCGAGCTTTTTTAAGTGATTCGCCAGTCGATCACGTACCGCTTGTGCACTCGAAGGTGTCCACTGTCTAAATCCCTCACCTGTGGCCATGCCCGATTTTTTTTCATTAACCAGTTTTTGTAAATACGGTGAAGGTCCGGGGCGCTGTTCTATATCGCTTAGCACGGTATTATGAATATCCAATGTCAGTTCGGTGCTGACCAGGTCTGCGTTTTCTAACGGCCCGAGCACGGCAAGCCTGCGACCAAAACTCTCTTTCACTACGGTATCCACAGACTCCGCATCACAAATTCCATTCTCCACCAGACTAATGGCTTCACGCCAAAGCGCGTGCTGCAGTCGATTACCAATAAAGCCGGGTACATCTTTTTCTACTCGAACAGGTCGCTTACCAACCGCCGCTAATATTTCCATTGTTACATCCACCGCATGGTCAGTAGTACTTGGCGTTCGGATGACTTCCACCAGCGGTATAAAATGTGGTGGATTCCACCAATGGGTACCCAACGCCCTTTCAGGATGCTGCAGCTTGCTCATAATTTGCGTAATCGGTAACACCGATGTGTTTGACGCAAGGATGCATTCCAAGCTAACCAACGCTTCGATATCACTGAATAACGCTTGTTTTAATTCAAGTTTCTCAGGAGCTGCTTCAATGACAAGTTCAGCATTAAGCAAGCATGCCTCGAGGGAGTTGTGAGTAGTGACCTTGTCGAGCACACCAGCAATGTCAGATGTGGTGCAGCCCAGTGCGTCCATACTGCTTTTGATTCTGTCAGGCAGCTGATCCAGACTCTCGGTAGAGGGGTCGAAAATATTGATTTGAAAACCGGCACGCGCAAAGGTCAAGGCGATACCATGCCCCATAAGCCCCGCACCTATAATGCCAATATTTTGGATCATTTATTTAACCTGCTTATTTGACTGAGTTTCAGGCAGCTACTTACCCTGCTGTGTATCCACCGTCGGCATATAAAATATGCCCGGTGTAAAAATCTGACGCACTGGACGCCAGAAACAACAGTGGACCGGCCAGATCTTCAGGTTCGCCAAGACGACCCTTTGGTACTCTGGTCAAAAACCCATTGCGCACAGCTTCGGCTTCAGGGTTGTCTTCAAACATCCACGCAGTTAAAGGTGAACGAAACACAGTTGGCGCAATAGCGTTAACGGTTATACCAGTTGGCCCAAGTTCACATCCCAGTGACTTGGTCATTCCATCGACAGCTGATTTGGATGCACAGTAAGCGGTATAGCCTGCAGGATGACCCAGTAGGCCGCGCGCAGATGACACCAGTACAATTTTGCCACCGTCACCTTGAGTTTTCATTTGTGTGGTTGCAGCTCGCGCCATCAACCATGACTGAGTGACATTGGCATCCATAACCTCAGTGAAGGTATCCGGTGGCATTTCGTCGATCTTCATGACTTTATTCATACCTGAGGCCACCACCAGAATATCCAAACGTCCGTGTGTATCAACAGCCTGTTGCACTATTTTAGTTACCGCAGCTTCGCTATCAGGACGTGCATTGACACACGTCACTTCACTACCCAGTTCGCGACATTCAGCGGCAATGTCATCCAGTGCTTCTTTATTACCAGCTACCAAAGTTAGTTTGCATCCCGACACTGCCAGCACACGCGCAGCCACACCACCGAACGCACCGGACGCACCGGTGATGAGTGCAGATTTTCCAGACACATCAAATAAACTGGATGCATCCATTATGTGGCCTCCGGATAAGGGATAACCACGAGCATCTTGCATATATCGTTGGAGCGATTTTCTATGCGCCGTTCTTGCCCGGCTGGAATAGTGCATGAGTCAAAGCGACCCAGTACCGTGTCGTCACCATCAACAGTGACCGTCATCTCCCCTTCAATAACAACATAGACTTTTTCGAACGGTGTTGAATCAGGTCCGGCACCGCCACCAGGTAGAAATTGCGATAAGCCAATCCATTGATTTTCCGGACCACCCTCTTCAAACCCTTGCAATCGTAAACCGACCACACCCCAATGATTAGGTGCCTCATACGCTTCCGCGTCTTTAAAGCGTTTAGTCAACATTAGAACGACTCACCCGCTTCTATGCGATAGCCCTGCTTTTTGTCCATCATGGCGACCAGGCGAATAATACAGCCATCACCTCTATCCCAATTCCATGGAAAGAATGCGAACGTTACGCGTTTACCAGTTACGGCATCGAGATCACCACCGACGTTTTCAATACCGAGGATGCCATTTTTAAACAATTTGTTATGCACAGGCTCCCATTCAGGAAAAGCCTCTTTCCAATCCACACCTCCAGACCATTCAAAGTATTCAGCTTCAAGGTGAGGGTGAATAGGTCCATTGCGTTGTGGACCAATTGCTGTTGCCAGTGGGTGATCGTTTGCCTGTGTGTCGTGGCCAACTACCTTCACACCCTTCTCCACCATCCAATCTGCAGCTGTTGGCACTAAACCTGGACAGTAAGAAAAGTAGTCACCATCTTCGTAACGCTTGTGCCAACCAGTGTTAATAATGAGCACATCGCCAGGACGAATGGCGTGTCCGCAGGCCGCCTCTAAGTCTTCACCGGTAATGGGTTCCCATTTTTCTTTTGGAACAGAGACCACTAGGCCCGTACCAAAGAAATGCGGTAACGGCACTTCGTCTATAAACGGCGTACCTTGAACCACATGCGCAGGCGCATCTATATGCGTAGTGACATGCATGGTTGTGGTGATTGTTTGGCTAAGCACACCCGACTTGGCCATGTAATGCTTACGATCAATCGCCACGTCCTGGAAATACGGCCAATTAGGGCACTGGAACCCATATCGATGAGAAAGGTTATAAAACTCCAACCCCATATTGTTATTGAGATTATCTTCAAATTCGATACCACGAACCGTAATCGTCATGCCTCATGCTCCTCATAAATATGTATCGGGATGTGTATCATAATGCGATACACTTGTACCATTTTTAAGATACTATAACCATCACAAAGCAGGTGGTCAAGCAATTCGCGAGTCGCGCTTTTCCGGCGAACCGGTGTGCTCACCAACTACAGCACCTTAACGATTAACCAGGCGCATTTTTTAAGTGAAAGCAGCAGTAACGATGACGCAAACGAAAACAAGCGGCTCGAATATTCAGTCAATTTCACGTGCAGCGGCTATTCTTCGCACACTAAGAATGGACAACGACGGGGTGAGCCTTGGACAGATAGCGGCGCGTGTAGATTTACCCAGATCAACCGTTCAACGCATCGTTAATGCGCTGGTTGCAGAGGGGCTAGTTACCAATAGTGAAGCAACATCAGGCTATTGTCTCGGACCAGAGGTATTACTACTTGCCCGAGCTATGCATCAAGATATAACGAATGTACTTCATACCTCACTTGAGAAATTATCATCCGACGCAGGCGAAACTGTTGACCTTGCGATATTCAGAAACGATGCTATGGTCTTTATCGATCAGGTGGTAGGCAATCAACGTTTACGCACGGTGTCTGCTATTGGCGATACCTTTCCACTGACCAATACCGCGAATGGGAAAGCTGTGCTGGTTTTGCTCGATACCGAATCTGTGCATCGTATTGTCAAGGCAGAATCTAATCAGGCATCAAAGCGAAAATCTCAGAAGACTCTGAGAGCGGAAATGAGCGCAGAACTCCAGGAAACTGGCAAGCGCGGCTATGCTTTGGATATCAATGAGCATACTGATGGCATCTGCGCAGTTGGAATCGCCTTTGAATCTAACGGTGATGTCTACGCGATATCCATTCCAGCACCATCAGCCCGATTTCTTTCCAAGAAAAAGGTATTGATCGAGAAACTCGACGCCATTAAAAAAGAAATCAGGGTGGTGTTGCCTGGTGTTCGATTTGCATAGCGTTACTAATTACAAATGCTGAGCGTAGGAAACTGAATTAACTGGCAAACAGCCATTAAAAATAAATTAGCTAGCAGACGCCATGCTGGTTACGACAGTAAATCCAATGTTTTTCGAAACTACACGAGTTTTTAGTATTGACTATTGATATTGCTCTGCCGCTTTTACTGCACCAAGCAATGAATTTCGAAGACCTACAATAGTCTCTGCGTGTTTTTCTGCTAAAGACTCCCCTATCCGCTGTTCCACACTTGCTAGCATTTTGCCTAGTTGATGCTCCTCATAACATTGGGCATCGACCACTGAAATTTTTACCTCGGCCAGTTTTAACTCAGCCTCACTCATCGCTCCCTGATTATACAAACCGTATAATTGTTCAGCAGCCTGGCCAGGATATTCATAATCTAATTCATGCGACACCATACAATCTCTCCAATTTCCTAATGATTCAATGAAAACAGGGTCTTTTTCTATTTCTGCAGCAAATTCTTTTTTCAGCGCTTCGGTTGCAAGCACGTTTTCTCTGTATTCAATATCACTACCGTATAGGGTTTTGCTGGCCGCTGATACACATGAATTCGTGTCCCACATAATCGTATTCTGGTTCGGTGTTTCTATTTTAATTACCGAGCCAGAAAGAGATGCGTGTTCATCAGGATCAACCTTACCCAATAGCGCAGCCCTCCACGCCTTGCGCCTATCAGCATTCAATGAATAAAGATAAATTGAATTTTTATCCTGAACTTCATTACCGGCGTCAAGTCCAGTAACATTATCCTCAGCATCACTGTTTGCATGTAAACCCAATGAATCGGCAATACCATAACCTCTATTTTTAGCATCTTCCAAGTCCCCCGGCTCCACAGCTTGAGTATGCTCAGCGAAAGGATCACTTTCAATAAACTCACCGGGGTAATACTCAAAACCCAGTTCATTCATGCACTGCTGAACCAGGTTTTCCTCTGCCACATACAGAGATTTAGACTGTATGTTATCTGCCTCCAAACTGGACAATGCAGATACGTATTCAGCTTCAATTTCATTGAACGCTTCCGAATCATTGGTGGTTCGCTCTTTAGCAGCTAACAATGTATCAGACCCTGATTCAATGGCATCTGCATTACTCGAATAAGGCGACTCTTTTACAGATGAATGAGTGCCACTTTGTCCACCAGCCTTACTCTCGTTTTTAATTTCAGTTTTATCTGTTAGTACTTCAAAAGGTGAACTGTTAGTCACCGCCACTATTCCAAGCATTGAAACTAGCAGCGCGCCAGCAATAAAAGCAATTCTTTTCAACATAGTCTGTGCCTTTGAAAGTAAGCAATCTTGATTGTAAAAACCTGCCTATGCATTTAACGCATAGACAGGGATAGAACGAGCAGATTAACCTCGAGGACAGCCTGAACTTGAAGTCCAACGATTAGATGAAACTCCATAAGAGGCTGAATGATATTCGCCACGTTTTATGTAGGTACTCCCGTGAATCCAACCCCATCGACCCGGGTTATATCCCGCATGTTCATAAACACAAACATTGTAAGAATTCCCATTATTGTAAAAGTAGTCAGCTTTATCATTCCAATTAAAGTCTGTCCAATTGCTATTAGTACCTGAAACTTTCCCGCATCTTCCATCATACAAATCAACAAAGCAAAGGTATCCAGATGGGCAATGTGTTGCAAGTTCCCGCGAGCAAGTCCCGGCATACACCGATTGTGTAAATACAAGTCCTACTAACATAATCGAGGAAAACAAGAGTGACCTCATCACTTTGAAACTCAACATATTTAGTACTCCTAAATTATTAAGAAAAATGCAGGCATTGCTAATACCCGCATCATTCTTTGAGTTTTGGCAACATTACACTCTGCCGTAGTGCAGATCGATTGCCAACCACTATGAGCTCCTTAAAATGGCAACCTTATGTAGATAAATTCCGCATGAGGATTGCCACAGTATTAGTCACTCAGAGGTATTAACGATCAATTTCAAGAATAGTTTTCTCACAATGAATTTATTCAGAAAAAACACCATTTCTACTACTAATGCGTTACCGAACCTCCTACTCACCCTTGATATAATCACTGACGTTGACGCCAGAAAATGGACTGCTTCACCAGGCTGATCTATCGCCATAAAAAAGTGAGTTAGTACGAAAACACGACAACGAGTGGTCTAAATAGATAAACAAGTTAAGCACTACGCATCGTGTGCAATAATCACAGCGCTTACTACTAGTGGTCCATCCACTTGATACGTTCGAGTTCAGCGTGACTGTCTGTGTACGCAGCAAGACGCTCTTTCGAAGGCATAGCCACCCTATGTCGAGGAAGAGCA
>CAYTJF010000092.1:18371-19953 GCA_964437945.1 uncultured Granulosicoccaceae bacterium | reverse complement strand
TACTAGGCCGCTGTCGCATCTGCACCGTCAAGTAGTACAATAAATTCTTCACCGCCAATACGTGCAAATTGATCTTCCGGTCTGATAAATTCTTTTACTAGTGCAGTGAAATGACACAACGTTGCATCACCAGCATCATATCCGTGTGTATCGTTTATAGTCTTAAATTTATCTATACCGATCAACAGTAACGCTGCAGGAGAAAAACGGTTTTCCAGTGTTTGTGTTGCATCGCTGGCCAGTGCTTGTCGATTTGCCGCACCTGTGAGTGAATCTTTAGTGCATTGTACGTGTTGAAGATTTTGCGGTAAAGTCTAGCAGCAGCTAGGACTTGAAATCTTCAATGAAAATTTTCCTCAGAAACAAAACGGCATGAAAAACGTAAAACCGGATCTGGCAGCTTTGTTTGGCGCAACACCAGCAGACACGTTTCTGGGTCTGCCTTTATTGGACCTGTCTAAGTGTAGTGACGTGCAGCAACTTGATGCCTCTTCGGTATTTATCGGAGCGCCAGGTGCCACGCCCTATGGAGCCGTGGGGTCGTACTGCAAAAACGCACCAGCGGCATTGCGAGAATCCATTGCTTCCTTGTCTGCAAATATCGATCGATATAATTTTGACCTTGGCGGTCCCACTTTTCCAGAAGGTACCAGTAAGGCGGCGGACTATGGCGATATTTCGTTAGACGAAGAAGACTCATTGACTAACCGAAATCGAATATACAAAGTTGTGGCTGATGTCGTGTCTAAGAACTCAGTGCCCATCGTTGTTGGTGGCGATGACTCGGTTCCTATTCCCATGCTGCAAGCAATGGAGAGCACTGGTAAACAGTACACTGTATTGCAAATTGATGCCCATATTGACTGGCGTGATTCTCACATGGGTGAATCATTGGGGTTGTCATCGACCATGCGTCGTGCTTCCGAAATGAAACACATTAAGCACATTGTCCAGGTTGGTGCTCGAGGAATAGGTTCTGGACATCCACAGGACTATCAGGACGCACTTGATTGGGGTGTTCATTTTGTTACGGCATACGATCTTCATCAGAATGGCGTCCAGGCTGCAATAGACTTAATCCAGCCCGATTCCAACATCATCATATGTTTGGATGTTGATGCGCTCGACCCATCAATTGTACCTGGTGTCATTGGCAGAACACCTGGCGGCCTGAACTATTATCAGACACTTGACCTTATAAAAGGCGCGTCTAACAGGGGAACCATTTCCGCAATGGATTTTGTGGAATATATGCCTGAAGTTGATGTTGATAATCTAGGTGCATTGGTGGTATCGCGATTAATCGCCAGTGCAATGGGCATTATTGCTCGAGTGTGAGTACAAATAACTTTAAATAATTATCTAAAACAAATCACAAGCTAAAACAAATCGGTTGAATCTGAATTATAAGATCAGAACGATAACAGTTGTTCTTGCAACTATTGTTAGCGGAATCATTGTCGGTTTTTTCACTAGTTTAGTCTTCAATTCTGCTTTATACGGGCCGGAGACCACCACCAGCGTATCCTTTCCCTTTCCCTTTCCCTTTCCCTTTCCCTTTCCCTTTCCCTTTCCCTTTCCC
>CAYTJF010000092.1:12489-18271 GCA_964437945.1 uncultured Granulosicoccaceae bacterium | reverse complement strand
CTTTCCCTTTCCCTTTCCCTTTCCCTTTCCCTTTCCCTTTCCCTTTCCCTTTCCCATTGCCGGCATCGATTTAGGGAAGGGCATTACAGATGCGGTGATTAAATAGCAGCGTAGTTCTGTCACATGGCAAATCAAAATCGGCGGTGACAAATTGCTACGGTTAACTTGGTTGGCTTGGTTGACTTGGTTGACTTGGTTGACTTAGTTGACTTAGTTGACTTAGTTGACTTAGTTGACTTAGTTAACTTGGTTAACATAGTTGACTTGGTTAACTTGGACAACTTGGATAACTTGAGGTATGTGTTCTGTGTTACATATGAGGAACCAAAGTACAAGTTAATTGTTCAATTTATTCATTACTCTGATTGTTAAGCACAAAGGTAATTAATAAAAACATCATTGTTGATTTGACTCTGCTTACGAGGATTACTTGATCGAAAGTGGTGCGATTAATTTTAAGATGCACTGTCACAGTGCATAAATACATTGTATAAAAAGTTGTGTGGATAAAAAAGTTGTGTGGATAGTAAAGAGTCGATGTTTGATAGAACATGCACTCACGAATCTGTTGAGACTGTCGTTTAATGAAACTCACAGATATACTTCAACCAGTTCAAATAAAAAAGGGGTTCATACATGAAAAATTACCTCTCTCGTGCAGCATCTCTCGTATTGCTTACCTGTCTTTCTTCTCCTGCTTTTTCGGCTGATAGCTTCAAAGTTTGCTGGTCGATTTACGTCGGTTGGATGCCTTGGTCGTATGGTGCCGAGCAGGGGATTGTAAAAAAATGGGGTGAAAAATACGGGATTGATATCGAAGTTGTACAGATCAATGACTATATCGAATCGATCAATCAATACACCGCCGGTGAATTTGATGCTTGTACCATGACCAACATGGATGCGTTGACTATTCCAGCCGCTGGTGGTGTAGATAGTACAGCATTAATTGTTGGCGATTTCTCAAACGGTAACGATGGGGTTGTACTTAAAGGCGCTACTGATCTGGCTGCCATTAAAGGTCAAAACGTCAACCTGGTAGAACTGAGCGTTTCGCATTACTTATTGGCTAGAGGTCTTGAAAGTGTTGGGCTTAGTGAGGCTGATATCAGTGTGGTGAACACATCAGATGCCGATATGGTTGCTGTATATGGCACCGACGATGTCACATCCGTTGTAACCTGGAATCCATTGTTGAGTGAAGTGGCAGCGATGCCCGATAGCAACAAAGTCTACGATTCATCAATGATACCCGGTGAGATCATAGATCTGCTGGTGGTTAATACTGAAACCTTGGCTGCAAACCCGGATTTAGGTAAGGCACTGGTTGGGGCATGGTATGAAATTATGTCTTTGATGTCCGATGAGTCGACTTCTACCGATGTACTCACTTATCTTGGCGACGCGTCAGGGACCGACCTGGATGGCTACAACGCTCAGCTGGACAGTACAACTATGTTCTATCAGCCTGCTGACGCGATTGACCTGGTTGGTAGTGATGCGTTGATCGAAACAATGCAATACGTTGCCGAGTTTTCATTCCAGCATGGATTGCTTGGTGACGGCGCACCGGATGCAGGATTTATTGGCATAGAAATGCCGGCTGGTGTTTATGGCGACCCTGAAAACATCAAGTTTCGCTTTAATCCCGAATACATGCAGATGGCTGCAGACGGTAAGTTGTAATAATATAGATTAATAATTGATTCGAAAGGTGGTTACACCGATGCGTCGAATCGTAAATGTAAAACCGAATCGTGTTGTCAGGCTGTTACTCGGTCTGGCACCGATTGCTGCTCTTCTGATTGTATACATTGGTGCGTCGAATGCCCGACTTGCCGTTAATGAAAACGACAAGTTGTTGCCATCAATCGCAAAAATGCAGTCGTCAATGAAGCAAATGGCATTCACCCCCAGTAAACGAACCGGCCAGTATCTTTTTTGGGTTGATACGGCCAGTAGTCTGCGCAGACTAGCTACAGGAGTGGCAATAGCGGCAGTAATTGGATTAGTCTGGGGATTGTTCACCGGTGCAATACCTACTATTTCAGCTGGTTTGTCACCGCTTCTCACTATTATTTCTCTTGTACCAACACTTGCCTTGCTGCCGATATTGTTTATTGTTTTTGGTTTGGGAGAAGTGTCAAAGGTTGCATTGATTGTTTTTGGCATAACACCGTTTATCGCTCGTGATATTAAAAAGCGTGCGAATGAGATACCGATTGAACAGGTGATAAAGGCGCAAACGCTTGGTGCCAACTCGGCGCAAATTGTGTTTTCAGTGTACTTGCCACAACTGATGCCAAAGCTGATTGGTGCAATCAGGCTCTCGCTTGGGGCTGGGTGGTTATTCTTGATTGCGGCTGAGGCCATTGCTTCAACTGACGGGCTTGGTTACCGGATATTTCTGGTACGCCGATATCTGTCCATGGACATTATCCTGCCCTACGTTGTCTGGATCACGCTGTTGGCATTTCTTATTGATTTTGGATTGCGCACATTGCATCAGCGTCTCTATCCATGGGACGTGAGTGAGGGTGAAGCGTGATTGAAGCCTGCAAAGTCTCTAAGAGCTATGCGAGTACCAGCGTTCTGACGGGTATTGATCTGACCATTGATGAGGGTGAATTTGTGACCCTGGTTGGTACGTCTGGTTGTGGTAAAAGCACATTTTTAAAAATGCTGCTTGGAGTCGAGCCTGCTAGCAGTGGGAAGCTGCTAATGGACGGTAAAGCCATTGCAACCGAACCTGGGCCTGATCGAGGTATTGTTTTTCAACACTATTCAGTTTTTCCACATCTTACGGTGCTGAGTAACGTAATGGCTTCTCGTGGGTTTCAAAAACCGGGTTTAACGGCAAGGCTAATCGGCAAAGCTCGTGCGAACGCGCACTCAGAAGCGTTGCAAATGCTTGAGCAGGTGGGTTTGTCGAATGCGCTCGAGAAATACCCGCATGAACTTTCCGGTGGTATGCAACAACGCCTGGCAATTGCACAAACTCTAATGTCAAAACCCCGTGTGTTGTTACTGGACGAGCCGTTCGCAGCGCTTGATCCGGGTATTCGCGCCGATATGCATCAACTGTTGCGTCAGTTATGGCGAGAGCGTGCGCTGACGATCATCATGGTGACCCATTCATTGCCTGAGGCGTTCTATTTAGGCACTCGAGTGGTTGTGTTTGACAGGTTGCAATACGATTCAACGATAACTGATGCCAATGGTGCCACCATTACATACGATTTGCCTTTAGGTGAAAAAGAACAGGATGAAAGAGAGCATGAGCCAATTGTTTGAAAAGGTTGAATATTCAACTGATTTAGCTGCAGGTAGTCATTGGTCTTTGCGAGTACGTGCTGGAAGTCTAGTACGACTGAAAAGCGTTGGAGTGAATCTGGGGATGCTGCTCTACAACCCGGAAAACCTGCTTGAACGTTACAACGCACCCGACACGCTAAAGTGCCAGCACACGTTCAAGCTTACTCATGGTCATTGCCTGTATTCAGATATGGGACGAATCTTTGCCTCCGTAGTTGAAGACAGTTTTGGTTGGCACGACACCATGATGGGCAACTGCACAGCAGAGCATATTGCTTCTCGTTGGGGTGTGCGCTCTTACCAGCAAGATCGCAACAACTGGTTGCAAAACGGGCACGATGCGTTTCTTGTTGAACTGGCAAAGTACGGACTCAGTCGAGCGGATATGGTCGCAAACATAAATTGGTTCAGTAAAGTTGCTGTTGATGAATCCGGAGCGCTCGCACTAGTAAAACACGCGGACGATGCTGTGCATACAGTAACGCTGCGTTTTGAGATCGATACCCTGGTGTTGATGCACACGTGTCCTCACCCTATGAGCGAGGTGAAAACCTACCCGGTAGATCCCGTTACCGTGGAGTTTGGTATAGCGCAACCCCTGACTGATGATGACTACTGTATGAATTTGTGCCCTGAGAATCAACGGGGTTTTCAGAATAATCGTCTGTACAACTACATGCTCGCCTAAGGAGACGAAGATGACTTTGACCCATAGCAACCGAGAGCCAGCTGATACCAATCGTCGGCATGTGGTTGATGCAGGCGACTACTTTGTTGCAGAAATCGCTGAAGGTGAAACAATGAGAATAGTCGATCTTGAAGGTAATCAGGCGGTCGATACGCTTTTCTTTTGCGCTGAAGACCCAACAGAGCGCTACAGTGCAATGGATACCATTCGTGAACAAGGCAATATTTACCTGACCACCGGTTCGGTGTTGCGCTCGAATGAAAACAGGCCCATGTTAGAGGTGGTATCCGATACCTGTGGCCGGCACGATACCCTTGGTGGTGCCTGTGCCTGTGAGAGCAATACGGTTCGATACGATCTTGAAAAACGAACCATGCATAGTTGCAGAGACAGCTGGATGCTCGCCATTGCAGAGCATCCCGAATTTGGTATTAGCAAAAGGGATATTGGTCATAACATCAATTTTTTCATGAATGTTCCTGTCACGGAAGTTGGTGGGTTGACATTCGAAGACGGCATATCTGCACCTTTAAAATATGTAGAGTTGACAGCACTACGTAACGTCATCGTGCTGATTTCCAATTGCCCGCAATTAAATAATCCGTGTAATGGCTTTAACCCAACACCGGTCGAACTGCTTTTTTGGAGCAGTTAAATGTTTGATCGTGTCTTGATCGCTAATCGAGGTGCGATTGCTACCCGTATTGCCCGAACGTTAAAGCGCTTAAGCATAGAATCGATTGGTGTTTACGCCGAGGCCGATCGAGATAGTCTGCATACACGCGCCTGTGATCAGTCAATTTCATTGGGCGACAACAACGTAAACGAAACCTATCTTGATGCTCGCAAAATAATAAGCATTGCGCTCGAGGCGGGTGCACAAGCTATTGTCCCGGGCTATGGGTTTCTTAGTGAGAACAGCGATTTCGCAATGGCCTGCGAAGCTGCGGGGCTGATGTTCGTTGGTCCCAGTGCACAACAGATAAACCAATTTGGACTCAAGCACCATGCACGGGAGCTTGCATCAGCCGCAAATCTGCCCCTGTTACCCGGAAGTGCACTGTTAGATAATTCAGATCAGGCATTAAGCTTCGCCAACCAAATTGGTTACCCGGTTATGTTAAAAACCACTGGCGGCGGTGGTGGAATAGGGCTTACCTGTTGCAACAATGTTGAAGATGTTAAAGCCTCTTTTGATTCGGTTGTACGCTTGGGCCAGAACAATTTTTCTAATGGTGGGGTTTTTATCGAGAAATTTGTGGCCAATGCCAGGCATATAGAAGTGCAGGCGTTTGGTGACGGCCACGGTAATGCCATTGCTATCGGCGAACGTGATTGCTCTAGCCAACGCCGTAATCAAAAAGTCATTGAAGAAACCCCTGCCCCTCGATTGTCAGATAGGTTACGCACAGCATTGCAAGAGGATGCTGAAAAATTACTGGCATCGGTTAACTATCGCAACATTGCCACTGTTGAATATATTGTTGATGACAACACAGAGGACTATTACTTTCTTGAAGTGAATACGCGCCTGCAAGTTGAACACGGCGTTACCGAAATGGTGTACGACATCGATCTTGTCGAATGGATGTTACTTGAGGCCTTCAGCCGGAATAGTTCTGGTAACGATAAGTTACCGCTGAATAAATGGAAATCTGAATTAAGCCCGTATGGACACGCTATACAAGCAAGGATATACGCAGAAGACCCGTATAAGTCTTTTCAGCCAGTAGCAGGTTTGATAAGCGAGGTTTGTTGGCCCCAAGGCGACGATAAGGG
>CAYTJF010000092.1:0-12389 GCA_964437945.1 uncultured Granulosicoccaceae bacterium | reverse complement strand
GATAAGGGTGATGGCATTCGAATCGATCACTGGATTGAGGCGGGTATAGAAGTTCCAGCTGAGTTCGATCCAATGCTTGGTAAATTAATCGCACATGGCGCAGATCGAGAGGATGCCTTAAACAAGCTACAGCTAGCCTTGAACGAAACAAGCATTTACGGTGGGGCCAACAATATAGATTATTTACGCGTGCTTAGCCGGGACCCGGTACTAAAGCGAGCGGAGGTGACGACCCGGTATCTCGACGAATTTAACTATACGCCCAATCGTATCGATGTATTGAATGGTGGCACGATGACCACTATTCAGGATTTCCCTGGCCGGGCTGGTTACTGGCACGTTGGCGTACCACCATCTGGCCCCTTTGATAACTTTTCTTTTCGCCTTGCAAACCAATTGGTCGGCAATGAAAGTAGTGCAGCCGGGCTTGAAATTACGGTTATAGGTCCGAGCCTGCAATTTTCTTGCGACACTCAAATCGCAATAACCGGTGCGCCTGTTTCAGCTTTGTTGGATGGTGAAGTAGTCATGCGTTGGCGCAACGTGAATGTGAATGCCGGTCAAACGCTAACATTTGAACGAATTGCTGATGCCGGAGTTCGGGTATATCTTGCTATCCGAGGCGGGATTCAGTGCCCTTTGTACCTCGGTTCCAGAGCCACATTTACACTGGGAAAATTTGGTGGTCATAATGGTCGCGCTTTACGCACCGGAGATGTACTTAAGCTGGATGGATCAGTTGAGCGTGTTGCTGCCATTAACTTGGATTCAGCATTGGTTCCGGCGATAACACATGACTGGGACCTACACGTAGTTTACGGTCCACATGGTGCACCTGATTATCTAACTAACGAAGATATTCAAACCTTCTTCAAAACCGACTGGGAAGTTCACTACAATTCCAGTCGCACCGGTGTTCGACTCATTGGGCCCAAACCGCAGTGGACAAGAAAAGACGGTGGTGAAGCCGGTTTACACCCATCCAACATTCATGACAATGCTTATGCGTTTGGCGCTGTGGATTTTACCGGCGATATGCCGGTCATACTTGGACCTGACGGACCCTCACTCGGTGGCTTTGTCTGCGCTGCTACCGTTATACAGGCTGATTTATGGAAAATTGGCCAGTTGGGCGCCGGTGACAAAGTTCGGTTTGTCCCAGTTTCAATTGATAATGCAGTTGCACTGGAGGCGAATCAGCAAAAGCTCGTTAGTCTGGTAAGCAATTCTTCCGGCGTTGGCAAGTCACCTGTCACCAGCCCACTGGTCGAAACAGTAACCATCACTGCACAGTCCTCTCCTATTGTTATGCAACTAACTTCAGACGAGGTTGGAGAAGACGTTGTATACAGAGTTGCTGGAGACCATTTTTTATTGGTGGAATATGGTGAAGCAATGCTCGATATCACTTTGCGATTTCGTGCACACGCGCTCATGCTCTGGTTGCAGGAAAATTTGCAACCGGGGATACACGAGCTTACTCCAGGCATACGCACCTTACAGATTCACTATGATAGCCAGGTAATCTCACTTGCTCAGTTGCTGGACCACTTAAAAGCAGCAGAAGGTTTAGTGGCTGTGCAGCTGGACACAATGTCGGTGCCGTCAAGAATCGTGCATTTACCCTTGTCGTGGGACGATCCTGTTTGTCAACTAGCTATTGATAAATACACACAGTCCGTTAGACCCGACGCACCCTGGTGCCCGAGCAATATCGAGTTTATAAGGCGGATTAACGGACTTGATTCAATCGATGAGGTTAAAAAAACGTTATTTAATGCATCGTATTTAGTTATGGGTCTCGGTGATGTTTACCTTGGTGCGCCGGTTGCCACACCATTAGATCCTTCTCACAGGTTAGTAACAACCAAATACAATCCGGCGCGAACATGGACGGCCGAGAATTCAGTGGGCATTGGTGGAGCTTATCTGTGTGTTTATGGCATGGAAGGACCTGGTGGCTATCAGTTTGTTGGGCGCACCTTGCAGATGTGGAATCGCTACAGAGACACCGATGCTTTTGAACAACCCTGGCTATTGCGGTTTTTTGATCAATTGCGTTTCTTTGAAGTCAGCACCGACGAGATGGCAAAGATAAGAAACGATTTCCCTGTTGGAAGATACAAGATAAAGTTTGAGAAAACACAGTTCAATCTTCGCGATTATCGAGATATGCTCAATCAGCGAAAGTCTCAGAACGAGGAATTTCGTGAAAAGAGATCAACTGCTTTTGCTCAAGAGTTACAGATGTGGCACGACACAAACCGGTTTCATTTTGAAGAGCTCGAAAGCGAGAGCATGGATGTCAGTAACGATTGGGACGATGACGCAGTCGTTCTCGATAGTTCTGTGGCAGGCAGTGTCTGGCAAATAAATGTAGAACCGGGTGATAAGATCGAAGCAGGGCAGACCCTGGCAATCATCGAATCAATGAAAATGGAAATAAACTTGGACGCGCCATGTGATGGCGTGGTAACTCGTTTGTTGATTGAACAAGGCAGCCGAGTGAACGCTGGTCAGCCGCTGGTAGTAATAGAGGACAAAGCTTGATATGAATTTAGTTGAAACCGACTTAAGCATAACCGGTTTATTAAAAGCCTATAAAAACGGTACGTTTACACCTGCTGATCTGTTGAAATCCATTCGCGAACGGGCTGAGGAGCTAATCGATCACAATATTTATATCACTTTGCTTTCTGACGAACAGATCCAGATTTATCTCGGTGCGCTTGCAGACATGGACCCTTCGACCACGCCGCTTTGGGGCATACCCTTTACACTCAAAGACAATATCGATCTTGCAAAAGTAAACACAACAGCCGCCTGCGAGGCGTTTACTTATGTACCCGACACTTCGGCAACTGTGGTTAAACGTTTGCTGGGTGCAGGCGCTATTCCGGTAGGAAAAGCCAACCTTGATCAATTCGCTACCGGACTGAATGGCACACGATCACCGTGGGGCCCTTGTCGCAACAGTTTTGACTCGGCGTTTGTCAGTGGGGGTTCCAGTGCGGGTTCTGCGGTCAGTGTCGCCATGGGCTTATCAAGCTTTAGCCTTGGCACAGACACGGCGGGTTCCGGTAGAGTACCGGCGGGGTTTAATAATCTAGTTGGACTAAAACCAACACGGGGTCTGGTTCCGGCAACGGGTGTGGTGCCGGCTTGTCAAAGCCTGGATTGCGTCAGTATCTTTGCCTTTAATGCTGATGATGCCAATACCGTACTTTCTGTGGCTGAAGGCCTGGATGAAGAGGATGCTTACAGCCGATCAAATACATTTGATAACCGGTCGCAATGCTATGGGTATCGGGCAGGTGCTTTGCGCGTTGGCGTATTAAAAGAGAATGATCTTCGTTTCTTTGCAGACGAGACCTACACCCATGCTTATGCAAAAACACTGTCTGCACTTGCCACAGAAGGGTTCGAATTGGTCCCGATTGACTACAGTGCGTTTAATGAAGTTGCGCTGTTGCTTTACGAGGGGCCGTGGGTTGCCGAGCGCTATATCGCTACCACGCCACTGATCAAGGATAACCCTGGCGCAATGGATCCAACCGTAAGGGCAATCATTGAGCCTGGCGGTCTGCCACCAGCGACCGAGCTATTCAAGGCGGAGTACCGATTGAATCGGTTAAAGCGAAAATGTGCTGGTATTCTTGCCGACTTTGATTGCTTGCTTACACCCACAGCCGGCCGGCACTTTACTATAGATGAAATGCTGGCCAATCCGATTGTGCATAACAGTGAACTGGGCTATTACACCAACTTCGTCAATTTGCTGGACTTGGCTGCAGTTTCAGTGCCTGCAATGTTAACCGAAACTGGTCGCCCATTTGGGGTCACCCTTGTTGGTCCTACTTTCAGTGACAGAGAGTTACTCTCTATAGCCAACCGCATACAACAAATTTTGCCATTACCAATGGGTGCGCTGAAAGCAGCACAACCAACACTAAATAACTCCACGACCGATAGTGGTCGTATGGTTAATATTGTTGTATGCGGTGCGCACATGGACAAGTTACCGTTGAATACACAATTAACGTTGCGAGGAGCAACATTCAGCGAGGTAACAAAAACAGCCTCGAAGTACGCCTTATACAAACTGCCAGGTGATTCGCCACTTCGTCCTGCATTGGTTGAGGACGAAAAAAACGGTCAGGCTATTGAGGTAGAGGTGTGGTCGATTCCGGCTACGGAGCTTGGGAGTTTTGTTAAGTACATACCGGCACCGCTTGGCATTGGAAAAATCATGTTGTCAGATGGGCGAGAGCTGAGTGGGTTTGTATGTGCTGAAGGTGGAACACTTGGCGCTGAAAATATCACTAGCTATGGCGGTTGGCGTTCCTACATTTCAGATTCTGTGGTTGACACCTGAAGTACGTTGAAACAATAGCGTTGTTTACTTTACGAAAGCGTGTGGCTTAAAAAAATGATCGTCCCTGATCAAAGTAACGTTCTGTTCAATTCCACTTGGAGGAGGAGTCGTTAAGTTAATTCAATCGACGATGGCTGTCTTGCGTTAGTTTTTCAGCATACCGATGCAAAAATCTACTCACAAATCGGCGTTAGTGCCATCCTAGCTTTTTTGGTGAATACGGTTTCAACAAACACATTTCTATCGATCCGGCGCCGATTTCTATAGTTTTTCTACCAATTTACCGGGGAGCATTGTTTAAAAATCTATCACGTCCGAGGCTAATTTCGGATTGGGTGTTTGATTGGTACGATCATTGAGCGAGTATTTGGTATAAGTCATTAAATCGCGCTTTTTGGCCTTTTTTTAATGACCTTTGCACAACAATAGTTCAATATATAAAGCGATTGAACCAAAATAGGGCACTTTATGCTCAGTAGTGGGAAAAATTTAGAGTTAAATCAGGTATCAAAGCATTACGGTTCTACAACTGTTGCGGTCGATCGATTTTCACAACGTTTTGAAGCTGGGACCTACGTCTGTTTGCTCGGCCCTTCAGGTTGCGGTAAAACGAGCACATTGCGCATGATCGCCGGTCACGAATCGGTGACCAGTGGCGAGATAAAGCTCGATGATGAGTTTATACATAAAAAATCTCCCGCGCAGCGTGGCACGGCTATGATGTTCCAGGACTATGCCTTGTTTCCGCATTTATCGGTGTTGGACAACGTCGCGTTTTCACTACGCATGCGAGGCGTTGCTGTTCAACAAAGGCACGATAAGGCTCGGGATCTGCTCTCGCTTGTTCAAATGTTGGACTATGCTGATCGACTGCCAGACCAACTTTCCGGTGGGCAGCAGCAGCGTGTTGCTCTTGCGCGAGCGCTGATAACCGAACCTGATGTGCTGTTGCTTGATGAGCCTTTATCAGCACTTGACCCGTTCCTGCGTATTGCCATGCGCAGTGAATTGTCGAAGCTTCAACGCGAACTCGGTATCACCTTCATTCATGTAACGCACAGTCAAGACGAGGCCCTTGCGCTCGCCGATCATATTGTTCTGATGAATAATGCGGCGATCGAGCAGGCAGGCCCACCGTCGCAATTGTTCAATGAACCGAAAACTGAATTTGTCGCGCGTTTTATGGGTGGGCACAATGTGCTGAATATGGACGGTCAATTATCGACCTTGCGCACCGATAAAACCTTTCTGGATGTTACTGGCTCTGCTGAAACTACGCTCGATGGAGTGGTTGAATATGTTGAATATTTAGGCAGAACAGTAAATGTATCCGTGAGCAGTGAAAACCAAGAACTGCTTTCGGCCTCTCTGTCTGATGATCTTTATCAGACACATCGTTGGAAACCCGGAGATGCAGTTAGCGTTCGCTGGGCAGCCTCTGATCTGCATCCCGTGCAGATGAGCAACTCTACCAGCTCAATATAATTATTATTTTATACACAGGAAAAAAACCATGAACGAAGAATCGAAAATCAAACAACTGCAGGGCCTCGGTCCTAAAGGTAATAATCGTCGACGTCTGTTAAAGGGAGCTGCTGCGAGTGTTGCGGCGGGCACCATTACCGGTGCGCCAATGATTTGGGCGCAGAACATAAAAGACGTCACGCTCAGACAATTCGGCACTGGTGTATCTAACTTGAATGATGTGGCTGACAAGGTAAAAGAAGATCTTGGGTTCACCCTGGAAATGACTGCACTCGATTCCGACTCGGTTGCGCAGCGCGCGGCAACACAACCAAAATCATTCGATATTGCCGATATTGAATACTGGATTTGCAAAAAGGTTTGGCCTGCAGGCAACCTTCAGCCAATGGATACAACGAAAATAGAAAACTACGACAAAATTGTCGGTATTTTTAGAAACGGTAAGTTAAATCCAGATAGCGTCATCGCGCAGGGTACAGCTCCACACAGTGTCGGTTTTGTTGATGGTCCGGACGGTAAGGAATTTGTTGACGAAGAATCTGGTTGGATGACACTAATCCCAACCATATACAACGCAGATACCCTGGGCATTCGCCCCGATCTGATCAATCGTGAAATTTCCACATGGGCAGAATTGTTAAACCCGGAGTTCAAGGGCAAGGCATCCATTCTGGATATCTCATCCATCGGCATTATGGATGCGGCCATGGTATGTGAGGCTATGGGTGAAGTCACTTATGGTGATAAAGGCAATATGACCAAAGAGGAAATTGACAAAACCATGGCTATCTTTACAGAAGCCAAGCAAAACGGTCAATTCCGCGCTTTCTGGAAAAGCTTTGATGAGAGCGTAAACCTTATGGCCTCCGGTGAAGTGGTTATTCAGTCCATGTGGTCACCAGCCATAACCGCTGTGCGCTCAAAAGGTATTCCATGCGTCTATCAGCCACTGAAAGAAGGCTATCGTTCATGGGGCGGTGGTTTGGGTCTGTCTAAAAACTTAAGTGGAATTGAGCTTGATGCAGCTTACGAATACATTAACTGGTATCTATCGGGTTGGGTAGGCGGCTACCTGATGCGTCAAGGCTATTATTCAGCCGTGCCTGAAACATCCAAGAATTTCATGAGTGAAGATGAGTGGGGTTTCTGGTTCGAAGGCAAAGAATCTCAGGGAGAAATCGTTAATCCACAAGGCGTGGTCATGGAAAAAGCCGGCGCAGTTCGAGACGGTGGCTCTTTTGAAGACCGCATGGGCAGTGTGGCTTGCTGGAACGCGGTTATGGATGAAAATCAATACATGGTTCGCAAGTGGAACGAGTTTATTGCAGCTTAATATTGACTAAGTACTGAGTAAAAACTGATTAGATATTGACTAGATTAGATCGTTTGTAATATGAAAGTGATACGACACATCAAGGGCTGGCTGCTGGTCAGCCCATTGATGGCGGTTCTTGGGTTTTTTCTGTTAATACCCGTTGGCGTCATTATCATGGTCAGTTTCTGGGGTAGTAGCGAGTATAGCTACTACCCGGCTTTTCAGTTTGAGAATTACCAGTATCTGCTTACATCAAAAGTAACGCTCAGCGTATATTTTAAAACCTTGATGTTCACCTTTATTACATGGGTGTTGTGTTTACTGATCGGTTTTACTGTTGCGTATTTTCTCGCATTTCATGTTCAGAGCCTAACTATGCAGATCACCTTGTTTCTGCTTTGTACTATCCCGTTCTGGACATCCAATATTATTAGAATGATCTCCTGGATACCATTTCTGGGGCGCAATGGTATTGCCAATACGGCTTTGCAAGACTGGGGCTGGATTGATCAGCCGCTGGAATGGCTATTGTTCTCTGAGTTTGCGGTCATTCTGGCGTTTGTACACTTGTTTTGTCTGTTTATGATCGTACCGATTTTCAATACAATGATGCGCATTGATCGCTCTCTAATAGAAGCTGCGCGCGACGCTGGAGCCAGTGGATTTCAGGTATTGCGATTCGTTGTGATACCGCTGAGTAAACCGGGGATCATGATCGGGTCCATTTTTGTTGTCACCCTTGTCATGGGTGATTTTATTACCGTGCGATTTATGAGTGGAGGTCAAAGCGCCTCAGTTGGAAGGATGATTTCAAACGAGATCGGTTTATTGCAATACCCGGCTGCGTCCGCAAGTGCTGTCGTTTTGCTATTAACTGTTTTAATAATGGTGGGTGCGATGTTGCGAATGGTTGATATCAGGCGGGAGTTATAGCAATGCGAAAGCGTGGCATCAGCTTCTACTTTCTAGCAGCCTTCTTCGCGGTGTTTGTTGCGTTTTTATACGGACCTACCATTACTATTGCCATCTTGTCTTTCCAAGGTCCAAGTGGTGGACTTACTTTTCCAATGAACGGTGTATCAGTGCATTGGTTCCATAACCTGTTTGAACAGCAGGCTGTTGGAGATATATGGGGTTCGTTCCGACGATCATTGCTGTTAGGGTTAATTGTAATGATTTCAACCGTAGTCGTGTCAGTTATGGGGGGGTTGGCATTTCGTCATCGCTTCAAGGGCTCTACGGTAGTTTTTTACATCGTTATCACCAGTCTTATTATTCCATCTATTTTAATATCTTTGGGAGTGGGTATATTATTCAATCTGCTTGATTGGGATGTCCACTGGTCGACATCTGGATTGGGTAGTCAGCTAACGTGGACATTGCCATTTGGTTTACTCATTATGTTCGCGGTTTTCAACAGATTCAATGCCAGCTATGAGGAAGTAGCCCGAGATTTGGGTGCGTCTAGCTGGCAGGCATTGCGCCATGTGGTCATTCCTATTATTTTCCCAAGTCTTATTGGCGTTGCACTATTTGGCTTCACTTTGTCTTACGATGAATTTGCCAGAACTCTGTTAACCGCGGGTAGCTACAATACGCTGCCATTGGAGATTTACGGCATGACTACCAGTGTTACTACACCGGTGTTGTATGCGTTAGGTACGCTGACAACCTGTTTTTCTTTTCTTATGATTGCCGTATTTTTGGTGTTGGCCAAATTCAGTCGTAGAAAGATTAAGCCCTAAACAATGATACAGAATCATGGATACGCTAATTTTGATCGTTGGAATTGTCCTTCTGTTCGCGGCATTGCATTTCCATGCTATAGCGCAAGCAAACGTGAAAACCAAAATTGAAAGAGAATGGTTTGAGAGACTGTTCACCGGCAGCAGGGCGACCAAAGATAATCTCACCGATGAGGGCCTTCGCAATCGAAAGCTATCGAACCTTTGTGCCGTAGGTGGGCTTTTGATTATCGGTGTGTATTTCGTTTTACTCTCGTGAAACCAGGCAAAGTGATCTCAATCACTGAATCTCAAACAGCACATCTCAAGTAATGCTCCTGCTAGAACTTCTGCTGATTGGTAGGACAGTAGAATGGGTGCGTCAAATAACAAGCGTAGATTGCAGAGTACAGGTGTCTTGGCCGCATATTCGATCTTGCTTAAGTGGAAGCACTGTCCAGCTGAGCAGGTGTAGGCTTGACCAAGTAATCGAATTGACTTAGTTTGTTCAGCACAGCGTTCAGAATACAGCCATTTAGGTTAATGTAAGTGTTAATGCTTAGTACATTCAGAATGCTTCGGCACCCATATGGATGGGTGTTAGAAAAACAAGATCTATCCATCTGGAGAAAAAAAATGAAATTCAGAACGTCTGGTTCAATATTGCTTGGGGCGATATTTAGCGCATCACTTGTCTGCACCACAGCGCAGGCACAAGACACACTCGAAATGACATCGGCTTTTAGTAAAAACCTGCCAATACTTGGCACAGCGGGTGTTGATTTTGTGGATAAAATCAATGGGATATCAAGCGATGTGCAGTTTGAACATTTCGATCCAAACAAGCTGGTACCCACGCTAGAAGCCCTGGACGCAGTGGCCAATGGCTCGGTAGATTCGGCGTTCGCTACATCAGGCTACTGGCAAGGCAAAATTCCGGCAGCATCACTTTTTGCTGCAGTGCCATTTGGCCCGGAAGCGGGTGAGTTTCTTGGCTGGATTTTATACGATGACGGTGCGGCGTTGTGGCAAGAGATGTACGACGAAGCTGGTTACGATGTCATTGCCAAACCTTGCGGCATAATCGCTCCGGAGACTTCGGGTTGGTTCAAGAACGAAATAAACGGACTCGACGATCTGAAAGGCTTGAATATGCGATTCTTTGGCCTGGGTGCAGAGGTCATGCAAAAGCTTGGAGTATCAACCTCGCTACTGGCAGGCGGAGATATCTTTCCAGCCCTGGAGCGCGGTGCAATTGATGCTACCGAATTCTCAATGCCACGCATTGATGCGCGACTGGGTTTCCACAAAATCACCAAATACAACTACTTCCCCGGATGGCATCAGCCTTCTACTCTGTTTGAATTGCTCATCAATAAAGATGTGTACGAAGAATTAACTGATGTCGCTAAAAATCAGATCGAAGTGGCGTGTCTGGCAAACATTACTACCTCCCTCGCAGAAGGTGAAGCAACCAATTACGATGCCATGCTGGACAATACTGAAAACAACGGCGTCATCATCAAGAAATGGTCGGATGACATGCTCGCGACATTCCAGGCAAATTGGGATGAGGTGGCTATGGAACTGGCTGAAGAGGATGAGTTCTTCAAAAAGGTGTGGGATGATCTAACCGAATACCGTGAGGGTTATGGGGTTTGGTCAAGTAACATCTACTTGCCACGTAAGTAAACCGACAGTTTAGTTCTTACAAAATCTGATGAAAAGGTGGTCACTACGACCACCTTTCATCATTTGAGTGCTGGTAATTTCAAGCGCACGTAAACCACTAACGGCCTCGCACTATGTCAAACCAACTGGCTAACACCGAAGACGCCTCGGTTGCAATTTCAGATCCGGGAGAAAAACTTCGCAGCGAGTACTATTTTATTGATCGGCTTGTTATTAGCGTCGGCAATGTGGTTGCTTGGATATTTCCGATACTTATGCTGGCTATCGTCGCGCAAGTGGTTATGCGCAAGATGGGATACAATCAGGCATGGCTTGATGATGGGCAATGGTGGTTGTACGGCTTCGCGATGATCACAGGTTTTGCCTATGCAATAACCACGGACAGCCATGTGCGTGTTGATATATTTCATCAAAATTATTCGAAACGTAAAAAAGCAAAGCTAGAGATTTTTGCAATCGGTTGGCTGTTGTTACCGTTCATTGGCATTATGGTTGACATCATGGCTCAGTATGCCTGGTCTTCGTGGACAGCCAAAGAGGGTTCAGACAGTCCGAACGGATTGCATCGGCTTTATCTATTAAAAATATCGCTGCCAATACTGTTAACAATGGCGGGTTTGGCGGCGCTGTCTATACTTCGTCGAAATCTGAACAAATTCACTAAAGCAACAGCGCTCAAGATTGTCTTCGCTGCATTTCCATTTTTCCTGTTTTTGTTTGATCGACTTTGTTATCACGCATTTTACTGGTATATCCGATTCAGCGACCCGGAATTAAGTCCACGAAAAATCCCAAAAGAGCCGCTCATGGAACAAACGACAATAGCTGCGGTTGCGCTGCTTCTTGTGTTGGTCATCGTTCTCTGGTTGTTCGGCCGATCTTATAAAAAGCAATGATAGGGAAATTGAGACAATAATATGGAATTGCTAGCCTTCCTTGGCCAATTTATGGACCTGAACCAATGGATGGTTCTTCTCATGTTTCTGGTTTTTATCGTATTTCTTTTCGCAGGCATTCCGGTTGCGTACTCGTTAATCGGTGTCAGTCTCATTTTTATATTGCTCGGGGAATATGTGTTGGACGAACACAGAAAAGTGATCTCCGAGGCGATCGAGTTCAAGCGTACTGGTATCACCTATAAGAAAATGTTCGCCAATGCGGGACGCTTTTTTGGTGGAATAATAAAGAACCCGGTGCTTGTTGCGCTTCCCATGTTTATCTTTATGGGATTGATGCTCGATCAGTCTGGCGTGGCTCAACGCATGATGCGCGCTATGCAAGTGTTGTTCGGTGCGTTGCGTGGCGGGCTTGCTCTTACCGTTATGTTGATTGGCATCATACTCGCGGCTTCAACCGGGGTTATTGGTGCTTCAGTGGTTTTACTCGGTGTTATGGGGTTGCCGGCAATGTTGCAACAGAACTACGGAAAATCAATTGCCACCGGTACCATCGCTGCATCGGGAACATTGGGCATTCTTATACCGCCGTCAATTATGCTGGTTATCATGAGCGATCAGTTAGCGATTTCATTGGGTGATTTGTTCATGGGCGCAATGTTCCCAGGTTTGATACTGGGCGCGCTTTATATTGTCTTTATCATTCTATATGGAATTATCAATCCTAAGGCAATGCCACTACCGGCAAATAGGGAACCCGTAACGGCAAAAATCCTGTTTGATGTTGCTGTATCAGTCGTTCCACCATTGCTGTTGATTTTACTGGTTTTGGGTTCAATATTTTTTGGTTTGGCAACACCAACTGAGGCGTCGGGACTGGGTGCGTTTGGAGCGATGCTGCT
>CAYTJF010000091.1:0-19962 GCA_964437945.1 uncultured Granulosicoccaceae bacterium | reverse complement strand
GACAACGGCTGTGACGCTCTGAACCCGAACATATCATGTGGTTGGACCACTAGTACTTGCTATTAAAAACGCCTCGCATTAACGCTTTCTATGTCGTGGGCTGTTGCCGGTGGCAATATCTTCTTTTGACGACCTTGTTTTGTTGTGGGCGCTTCGTTTTCGCTTACTACCTTGTCCACGCTTCTTGGCAGCCTTTTTTGCAAACGGATTGTCACCTTGTTTAAATTCAATTCGTAATGGCGTTCCAAACATCCTCAACGCCTTAATGAAATAATTCATTAAATACCGCTGATAGGATTTTGGTATTTTTTCTGCCTGCGTGCCGTGAATAACAATGATGGGCGGATTAACGCCACCCTGGTGGGCGTAACGAAGTTTGATTCGCCGACCATTGACTAACGGGGGCTGATGTTGTTGTACAGCAACTTCGATCAAGCGCGTAAGTTTTGGTGTGGGCATATCCATAAACGCAGATGCATAGGCCTTGTTTATCGATTTAAACAAATCTCCTACACCTGAGCCTTGCAAGGCACTGATAAAGTGTATTCTGGTGAAGCGTAAAAATTCAACTTTTCGCTCTAGTTGCTCACGCGCATCTTCGCGCTGTTCCGAATCCAGTGCATCCCACTTATTAATAGCGACAATAAGTGCTCTACCCTTTTCTATTGCGTAGCCCAACAGATGTAAATCCTGTTCGGTCGCACCATCTTCTGCATCTATTAGCACCACACAAACATTACAACGATCTATGGCTTGCAGTGTTTTGATGACACTGAAAATTTCAACCTTTTCTGAAATCTTGCCGCGACGTCGCACACCGGCTGTATCTATTAACTTGTACTGCTTACCTGCACGTTCAAAAGGAATGGCAACCGCATCACGTGTGGTGCCAGGCTGATCATAGGCAATAACGCGATCCTCGCCAATAAGCCGATTTATTAGTGTGGACTTGCCAACGTTTGGTCGGCCGACAAAAGCAATGCGTATGTCTTTGTTACGCTCATGCTCACTATGCTGTTCGCTGGATTGCAGTGCTGCTACATCAATCCCCAACACCTGGGCGCATTCTTCAACCAGGGAATTTACGCCACGATTGTGCGAGGCTGCAACCGGTACAGTTGCATTGAAACCCAATGCATAAAAATCGAGCATGGCTTTATCTTCGCCTACCCCATCGATTTTGTTTACACACAATAAAACCGGTCCGGCCTGGCGACGAAGCATGTCGGCAATTTCTTCATCAACAGGGTTAATTCCACTGCGACCATCAACCATGAAAACCACAAGATCAGCTTCGCGCACAGCTTCCAGGGTCTGGTCTGCCATTTTCGCATCGAGCGTATCTGGCTCTCCACTTAACCCACCGGTATCAATGACCAGATAAGGCCAATCACCTACGCGACCATCACCGTACTGTCGATCACGTGTAAGCCCCGGTAGATCGGCAACTAGTGCATCCTGAGTACGAGTTAATTTATTGAACAGAGTAGACTTGCCAACGTTTGGTCGGCCAACCAGAGCAATAACCGGTTTCATCGTTAATGCTTACTGCTGCGAGCGCAGAGCTGCGACAGTACCGTCAGCTGCCTGAACCACGATGGTATTATCGCTAGAGACAATATCAGAAAAAATGGATTTTTTCGCCACACGAGATCGTCCAATCAAACGCCCGTCTGTTGCGTCGAGTATGTGCAGATAACCTTCTACATCACCCACCAGTATTTTGTTACCAGCAAGCATTGTTGGCGCGCTAAGCCTGCGATGTTTTAACGCAGACTGTGTCCATAAAGCCTGCCCGCCCTCTTTATCAAACGCATGAATTTCATCGTCTTCGCCAATGACAAATATGGCGGTATCTGAAATCGCCAGTCCAGCTGTTGAGGACATTGGAACCGACCAGACAATTTCGCCTTTGGCTGGTTCCAGTCGAACCAACCGACCCTGGTAGTTAACTGCATAGATGGCAGTGTCATCAATGCGGATATTGCCATCTATGTCAGCAAGGCGTTCCACTTCAGAGCGACCACTGGCAACACCGACAACCGATTCCCACAACAACTTTCCAGAGTCTGTACTTAACGCCAGCAAACGTCCGTCGTCCAGCCCCACCAGCACACCACTGTCTAAAAGCAAAGGTTGGCTATACCCATTGATGGTTAAAGCAGGTGGTGTGTATGTTTGTGACCATAGCTCCTCTCCGGTAGCTGGGTCCAGCGACAACAATCGACCATCTGCGCTTCTAACGATGGCTGCACCAAACCCTGCTGACACTGGCACAAGCACTTCGGATGAGGCTTGCGCCTGCCAAAGCACTTCACCATCTTCTGCATCAAGCGCAATTACTTGTCCATTGCTGGCACTAACAAACAATCGATTGTTCGAACCGCCAACACCGCTACCCAAAGGCATCGACAATTCACGGATCCATTTTCGCTCACCGGATTGCTGATCTATAGCCACCACTTCGCCAGCGCGACTCGCAGCATATACAACACCATCCAGGACCAAGGGCACGAATCGGCCTTTTTCAGACTTATCAAGCTTGCGTGACCACAAGCGATCGAGATTGGTTTCAACTGGAATTGATTCAAGTTCAGTGGGAGGTACAACCGGAACAGACGCGCAAGCCGAGAGTGTAACCGCAAAAATGATAGCGGCCGCTACACGTGTAGCACGACAATCAATTTTACGATTGAAATTCATTTTAACTATCACCACCCACTGAGGCCAGCTCGTTGATCTTCATGGTCAGCGCCTCACTGTCTGGCGATTTGCCTGAATCAATGGCGGCCTGATACGCTGCTTTGGCGGCCGCAGTATCCCCGGACGCTACATGCAAATCGCCACGTACCTCTTCAACAAGGTGTGTGAAAACATCCGAGTAGTTCTCTGGTAATACACCAAGCCCACCTGCGACATCATCCTGTGCAGCTTTGACTCGTGCCAACCGTACGCGCGCAATGATGCCAACCTCATCGAGCTCAGAGTTGTCTACTACCCACTGTAAATGTGTGGCACCAGTTTCAAGGTCATCTTGTTCAATCGCTGAACGCGCTGCAGCCATGGCTGTGTAGGCAGAGTAAAGCGTGCCAGCATGTTCATCCTTAGCGGCTGAGGCCAGCGCCTCCACTTTGTCGTGCTCACCATTTTGGACGGCTTCGAGCGTTTGGCTGAAATTATCAGATGCTGACACAGCAATATTTTCCTGATGACTTTTCCACCACATCCACCCAACGACGAGTAAAGCGCCTATGACGATACCAAGAATGACAGCTTTGCCATTCTCGTTCCACCATGCTTTCATGGCTTCTACTTGCTGTTCTTCGGTTTCGTATTGCACAGTTAATTAATCCCCTAATCTCCGTTGTGGTTTTATCGACCGACTAGTTGTTTTCTTGTAAAGGTCTGGACAGATACTCGCCTGCTTCTTTGGATGCAGGAAAATCATTGAGAAGTTTGCTAGCGTATTGCTCGGCTTCGACCGTATTGCCATTATCACGATTGATTTGTATGCCCAACAGCAAACTACTTGGTGTGTCGTCACCATAGGTCATAAACCTTTCATAGTAAGCTTCTGCAACCGTAAGGCGCTCCTGCTTGTATAACAGTTCGGCCATGTGTAAGTATGAATTTGGAAACTTAGGATTTGTTTGCAACGCTTTGCGCAGGTAGCCCTCGGCTTTATCCAGCTGATCAGCGTCGAGCATGCAAACGCCAGCATTGTCCCAAGAGTATTCAGGTGTTTCATAAAATTTGTTAGCGGCGGCGGCACCAAACTCTTTTTCAGCTGCGGCATACTCTTTAACCTGACACAGGAAAACGCCATAACTATTACGATGACTGGCTGATTCGGGTTCCAGTTCAATGGCTTTCTTGAAGTGTATGCGCGCACTTTTAGGGTTTTCAACTACCTGCTGAAGCTGACCATAAGTTAAATGTGCAAGCGCATTGGTTTTATCTTGCTCTAGCGCTTTCTCCAGTTTGTCTCGGGCCTGTGCCAATTTGCCATCTTGCAAAAGCTGTGAACCCAGTTGAGCATTTAATTGCGCAGCCTCCTCAGCATCCTTGTAAGTGGTACTGGTGGTTGTGCACGCTTGCAGCAACATGCCAACAATCAGCACAATGCCAAACTTGCGTCGATCTGTTCTGCCTTGCATCATTGGAACTGTTCTCCAAAGCGCGGTTCAGTGAACCGGATGTAGCGTTTGCTACGGTCAGTAATATCCCCAGCCAATTGTCCGCAGGCCGCGTCAATATCATCACCGCGGGTTGTTCGGGTCAGCGTTAAAATTCCATCATCAGTCAGAAGTTTAGTAAATCTGGCCACTGCTGCATTACTGGACCGTTTGTATCCCGATTGTTCAAAGGGATTAAACGGGATGAGATTGACCTTGCCAGGAAAATCTCGCAACAATTCGACCAATTGGTGTGCATGTTCTGGCTTATCGTTTACACCTGCCAACATAACGTATTCAAACAAAACGCGCTTTTTGCGCTCGCCCTGCACATATCGCCAACAAGCACCCATTAATTGTTCGATTGGGTATTTTTTGTTGACCGGTACTAACTGTTCACGCAGCGTATCGTTCGGTGCGTGCAAAGAGACTGCCAAAGACACGTCAACATCGGCGGTTAACCTGTCCATCGCTGGTACAACACCTGAGGTGCTGACCGTGACACGCCGCTTGCTCAGTCCGTAAGCCCGATCATCAAGCATGAGTCGCAGAGAGGGTACTAACTTGCTGTAGTTAAGTAAGGGTTCTCCCATCCCCATCATGACGATATTGGTGATACGTCGATGCCTGGTCTGCGGATTCACGCTTAACAAGTTTGTGGCAAGCCACAGCTGTCCAATGATTTCACTGACCGATAAATTGCGATTGAACCCTTGGCGACCTGTAGCGCAAAAAGAGCAGTCCAAAGCGCAGCCAACCTGAGAAGAAACACATAACGTGCCCCGATTGGCTTCCGGAATAAACACCGTTTCAATTCGATTACCGTCATGCAGCTCGAACAACCATTTACACGTACCATCACTGGATAACATTTCCTGACTGACCTCAGGAAGCAAAGTGCAGGTTTCTTCGCCAAGGCGCGCTCGCAACGCTTTAGACATATTCGTCATCTGATCGACATCGCGAACATTTTGCTGATACAGCCACTGCATGACCTGTTTGGCTCGGTATGGTTTTTCTCCACACGCCACAAAGTAATCACGTAAACCATCGTGATCAAAGTCGAACAAATTGACTTTAGCTGTAGTCATGGCTTTAGCCGAACCAAAGTATGCGACAGCTTTGCTGCCACATACTGATTATTTAATATTTACAGCACCCGTTCCTGTTAACGAGCGCCGTGTATCAATGTTTTAACGAGTACGCTTACATAGACCTTCTGCACCGAAGAAGAACTTTATTTCCTCGGCAGCAGTTTCCGGAGCATCTGAGCCATGACATGCATTCTCATCAATCGAAGTAGCGAAGCGTTTACGAACAGTACCTTCCGCCGCTTCTGCCGGATTCGTCGCGCCCATAACGTCACGGTGTTTGGCTATGGCGTTTTCGCCCGAAAGAGCCTGCACCATTACGGGTCCGGATGTCATGAACGCAACCAGATCATTGTAGAACGGTCGCTCTTTATGAACTGCGTAAAATTCCCCAGCTTGCTCTTTGGTCAGGTGCACCATTTTCGCAGCAACGACCTGTAAGCCCGCGGCCTCAAACATAGCGTAAATTTCTCCAATGGCGTTTTTGGCAACGGCATCGGGTTTGATAATTGATAGGGTATTTTCAACAGCCATTCTGGCGGCTCCACTAATAGGTTAGGTTAAGAATAACCGCCCATTGTAGCCTGTTTCACGTATTTTATGGTCCTGTCAAGCGCTAAGGTCTTCTCACGCGCCTGCGACAAGTTTAACTGTTTGAATTGTGAGCGGCAAATGGGAAGATGTGTCGAATTCAGCACCCGCTTCCGCTCCTGCTTTGGCAATATCCTTGGCCGTTTTGTACTTGTCGTACACCGCATGCATGGCGCCCAGCGCATAGCACGCTCCTGAGCCGACTGCCCAGTATTTCTCGTACTCGTAGACTTCACGCAGCGAATACATAGCGAAAATACCGTTTTTATTGATAAAAACAGCATCTATCTGACTGGTTTCGTACGGATCGTCCTCAGCATCTTTGGAATTGAGGAAAAATTTCTCTTTTAGTACCGGGTGCAAACGAATAAGTGTATCGAAGGTGTTATCCCGCGTGGAAAAATCGGCTTTCACGTCTTTGTCATTAAATGCCCGTTCTGCCACCAGGGTGTGCGCGGCGCTGCCCACAATACCCATTCGCGTTTTGCCAAAGGTCTGAATTTTATTGTGATGCCGATCAAGCTTTGAACCTAGTCGGATATCACCAAAAGTGGTCAGCGTATCGGCTGCAATGCAGGCCATATTGCCCTTCCGGGCGACGACGATGGTAGACAAGGAGCTGGGTATCCATTTTGGAGTTAGTCGTATAGTCTGACACGGTTTAACGGCTCTGTGCTGCCAACTAAAACGGTTTTACACCATCAGATTTGCCGCGCAGATAGCGATTTTGGCGTACGGACGAGGATTGCCAAACGGCCGGCAAATTCAGACGCTACTGTCACATTGGACATGCGTCGCAGAAACTATTTGATCATGCCGACCAATTGGCACCCACAGATACTATCTGTGGGTCAATATTTGACTGGCTTGCCGCCAACGACAATGCAGTGATGCCAGTTCAAACTAATCGGTATCCTGCAAAAGCGACAATTGATTAGCCACTGATTCAGCATCCGGTGTCGCTTCGAGCGTTTCGATCGCTTCTCGAAATGCCGCGACATCTTCAAAAGAGCGATAAACCGATGCAAATCGAATATAGGCAACTTGATCGAGCTGCTGAAGCTCTTCCATCACCCAGCCACCAATTTGTCGGGCATCAATCTCCCGCTCCCCGGCAAGCAGACAACGATGCCGCACTCTGGCTACGGCCTCGTCGATGAGTTCTACACTGACCGGGCGTTTTTCCAGCGCCTTTTGAAAACCTGCCTGCAATTTCTGATCTGAAAACGGTTCTCTGTTGCCGCGACTTTTTACCACCCGTGGCAAATTGAGTTCAGCCGATTCATAGGTCGTGAAGCGCTCTTCACATTCCGTACATTCCCGCCGACGTCGCACTTGATCATTATCGCCGACCAAACGGGAGTCGACCACTTTGGTATCAATCGCACCGCAAAATGGGCAGCGCATTATCTCTCTCCTGCAATAGGGCTAAACAGCGCATGGTTAAGCCGCTGGCAGCCGGAGACTAACACAAGCCCTGTGTTATTATCCCGCGCATCGTTTCCGAACAATAAGCTTTAATTGACAAGTACGAGGAATTTTCGCGAATGACACAACCAAAGCGCATTGCCATTACTGGCGCTGCCGGACAAATCTGCTACTCCATGCTGTTTCGCATTGCTGCTGGCGAAATTTACGGCCCTGACCAACCTGTTAGCCTGCATCTACTTGAAATAACGCCAGCGCTTGGTTTGCTTGAAGCGGTCAAGATGGAGTTGGACGATTGTGCATTTCCATTACTGAACGACATCATTTGCACCGATGACCCCAAAATTGCCCTTAACAAAGTGGATGCAGTACTTTTTGTTGGCGCCAAGCCGCGTGGACCAGGAATGGAACGCAGCGACCTGATAACCGATAATGGCAAAATATTCAGTTCACTGGGTAAAGTGTTGAACGAAGTCGGCAACCCGGAGTGTAAAGTCTGTGTGGTTGGCAACCCGGCAAACACCAACGCCTATATTCTCAAAGCCAATGCACCCAACATTAATCCGCGAAATATAACGGCGCTGACTCGCCTGGACCACAACCGCGCTTTGTCCCAATTGGCCGTCAAGGCCGGAGCACGTATCGGCGATATTCAGAAGATGGTTATTTGGGGCAACCACTCCACCACACAAGTGCCCGATATTTCATACGCTTCAATCGGCGGCAAAGCGGCATCTGACCTGGTTGATCAAAGCTGGGCCCATGATGAATTTATTCCAACCGTTGCCAAGCGCGGTGCTGCCGTTATAAAAGCGCGTGGCAGTTCGAGTGCTGCATCTGCTGCCAATGGCGTGCTTGATCACATGTCCAGTTGGATTCTGGGTACCCCCGATGGCGATTGGGTCAGCATGGCGGTACCAAGTGATGGTAGCTATGGCATTGATGAAGGACTGATTTACTCCTTCCCTGTGCAATGCTCAGGTGGTGACTACACGATTATCAATGACCTGGATGTCAGCGACTTCATCAAAGACAAAATGCAGGCAAGCCAGCAAGAGCTGCGTGACGAGCGCGATACAGTTGCTGCGTTGTTGTCATCTTAATCGCTACAACCGCTGTTTACCGTTGGGGAGCGACTACCAGGCTGCAGCTGGTGTTTTCGCTATAACTGGCAATTGAACCCGGGTTGCCAGCAAACTTAGTTTCTACATTAAACGATTGCCGAACGATTTGATTTGGTTCGGCAATCTATTAGAGCTGGCTTGGTGTTGGGTGCATAGCCGAATTGAACTGAATCTAGTACTTGTATCTTGAACTTGTATCTTGAACTTGTATCTTGAACTTGTATCTTGAACTTATTGAGTCACACTCAGCCGATTATCGGGCAATTAACTTTTTTACTCTGAATAGCATCAGCACAAACAATACAATCAGGTATATCAACGGCTCTAACTGATCGCCTCTGGTCAACCAGACATAATGAACGATAGCGGCGGTAGCCGCCACGTAAACCAATCTATGCAAGCTGCTCCACCGCTTACCCAATCGCTTCATCATGCCTTTGGTAGACGTCATGGCAAGCGGTATCAGTATCAGCAAAGCCACGGTTCCGGCGGTGATGTAAGGCCTTTCGAGTACGTCTGCCAATATTGCTCCTACATCGAGCTGCTGATCAAGCACCAGATAAGTTGCCAGGTGTGTAAGCACATAGAAAAAGGCAAACAACCCGACCATACGTCGCAAGCGGATTGGCCAGGGCTTTTTAGTCAGCATACGCAGCGGGGTCATTGCTAATGAGAGCAGCAAGATTCGTAGCGACCACTCGCCGGTAAAATCGGTAATCGCTTCGATAGGATTAGCACCAAGCTGATTGTTTAACAATGCATATACCAGCCAGATAAAAGGCGCTAAAAGTAAAACGAATACGACTGGCTTTAACATCGATTTCATCAGAAACGAGGTTATCTTACGGCTATTGAAACTTGAGCGTGGCTTACTCACTGGTTGATCAATATGAGCCGCATTTTTGTATATATGAGTGTTCATGCCAGTATAGAACGCTAATGGCTAACCTGGTTCCATGCAAAACTTAAATTCGATCTACCAGCTGTGTTGCCAATCACACGATTAAGCACAATTTAGAGTGCCAGTACGCGTTATCAATAAATAACCGTAATACCTTTTATTCTGTATACGTTACGTATCAACATGAATTTACAGCAGACATAGCTTGTAACTACCTAGTGGTCCATCCACTAAATGGCAGTAAAAATTGCCATAACAATCCATGCTTGGCAGCACTCAAAAGAACTTCTTCAAATCCATATCAGCATACAGTTCAGCGACCTCTTCACCATAGCCATTCATGAACTGCGAGTCTATTTTCTTTGAAAACAGGGCCGATAATCCCGATACATCTCCGGCTAAACGACGCTCTTTGGCCTGACTCCAGCGCGGATGGCTAACGTCGGGATTAACGTTACTGTAGAACCCATATTCATGTGGAGCAGACATATTCCAGCTGGTAGGCGGTTCCTCTTCAGTAAAACTAATACGAACAATAGACTTGATACTCTTGTAGCCATACTTCCATGGCACTACAAGACGCATTGGCGCGCCATTCTGGTTAGGAATTTCATTGCCGTACATTCCAATGGCCATTATCGTCAATGGGTGCATGGCTTCATCGATTCTCAAGCCCTCACGATAAGGCCAATCCAGCACTCGACTCCGCATACCAGGTAAATTATCGTCGTTGATGGTTTCGAACGCTACATACTTGGCATTGGAGTTAGGTTTGAAACGCTTTAGTAGGTCAGCCAACGCAAAACCATTCCACGGAATAACCATTGACCAGGCCTCAACACATCGCAACCGGTAAATCCGCTCTTCTATCGCATGTGGCTTGAGGATGTCTTCGAGCGTATATTTACCCGGATCATCGCACTCACCATCGACAACAACACTCCATGGCTCAGTGATCAGTTTGTCGGCATTTTTGGCAGGATCAGCCTTATCTGTACCAAGTTCGTAAAAATTGTTGTACGTTGTGGCAGTTTCTTCGGAGGTTAGCTCGTCGGTAGCATTGAACTCCCATTTTTCGATTGGTTCTGGCAAGGCTTTCGCGTGTGATTCACCGGCAATAAAACCAGTCAGTCCAGCGGCCATTGATGCCTGGATAATCTGACGTCGGCGTCGGAAAACCGATTCATCAGTGATTTCGCTACTTTTTACGCCTGCTACACGTGCCCAGTCTTTCATGCTGTTGGTCCAATTCGGGTAGATTTATTCGATCGTAAGACAACTGATCGATGATTAAATTCCATTCAATTCAATTCCATGTCCTGCAATAACTGGCCAAATATGCAAAGTGCACACCACAACAACAGACCGTTATTTGTTTAGCATTATGTCAGACTGGACACCTGCGGTAAAACCTGATGTTCGCCACATATAACACCCACTATTGGCCCGATTCCTGATACACCGATGACTGGTATTCTTCTAATTGCAGTGCAAACGGCAAAAAACATCCAGTGGAAGCGTTGAAAGGCAAACAATCTGATTCTAACCATAAGCGCCGCCGCGGAGATCTGCAGAAGGCCGATCAGCGAGCGCTTGAGTGGCGCACTCGTGCAGGTGATATTTTACTCTACCCGCACTCTCCACTGGCCCTGGCTGAGGTGATCAGCACCACTGATGGTCGTTTGGATTTAGTTGCCAACAACATTGATCCAACCATAAACGCAAAAGATTCGGCAACATCGCAAAAAAAAATAAACCCCAAATTAGCTGCTGGCCTTCAACAAAAACGACAACGCAAACACTCCCGAAACCGGGCCAATCTGCTCACCAAACACCCGCAGAATGAATTGCATGATTTTTGTAAACGCATTCAAATTGAAAACGCACTGGTTAAACGTGCAGGTGTTCGACGACTCTACCTGACTGCTGGCTTTCTTAGTTGGACAGACAATGATAAGGTCATTCGCAGAGCACCCATTTTGTTCTATCCGGTAACACTTGTCAGAAAATCCAACGATTCAGATCAGTATATAGAAAGCTACAGCGCAAATTCAGCTGCCGCTCCAAGCGACGACGAAAACCAGGTGGTCGAATACGAACTTCGTATGCAAGCTGATATGCCTGAATGCAATACTGTGCTCAGTAACTGGTGTCGTATGCACACTGAGTTCGAACTGCCCGAATATAGCCACTCGCTGCCATTGCAAGATTACTTCGTTCAGCTTGCGCAGGCGATAAGCGGCTCAAATAACCTTGAGCTCGAATTCGATGTGGCACTAGGTAATGCAGCGCCACCTTCATCAGAGCTTGCACAAGATGTGGGTCGAATCAGCCTGCCAGCTTTGCCGGAGCACTTTGATACTTCACTTGCCATAGCCATTACCGGAAACAAAAATCTGCAACAGTTAAATAGTGTATTGAATTTACTCAAACACTATGGTGACGATAATAATGCATCATCATCTGAGTTACCCACAGCTGCAAATGAAGCTGCTGGAGCAGTTTCAACTCTACACGAGTACTCTAAAAAGCTCAGTGGTGCTGGGCTTGCAGGAGTTGAATTTCGACACTTGCCGACATTACCAAACAATATTTCCAACTGGATTGTTAACGTTAGCAAGGCAATGCAATCGGACATAATCACTCGCGTACTAAACCGGCCGGAAATCAGTGCGCGCCACCTGATCAGACTGGCTGGAGCAATTGAACTTATCGACAAGGCCCCACTGAACATTGGGCAAATTGCACACGCCGACCTTTGCTTTGCAGCCACTCCCGGACTAATGCAACGCGCCCGACATCAGGCCGGCCTGATCGAAGATGAATTAAGCACCTTGCAAAATACCTTTGTACTCGACAAGGTGCCGGCCAAAAAGCAACTCTTGCATTTGATCCATGAGTTAGGTGGTAGCCTGGACGAAGGACCGGACATTGTAGATGCAGAGTACTTCAATGCGCGCCGGCAATTCATGGAATTCAGTATTGAAAAACCAACCAACCTGACACCCAAACACCGTAACTTGCTGGGTAAGCTTGCAAAGGTTCTTCGCTTTCGCGAGTTGTTTGTGAACAATATCGAATACCGACAGGCCTTAGGTCCTGGTTTTCGCGGCTTGCGAACCGACTGGGAAGCCCTTGACAGCCTGGTAGTGTATGCACAGGAGATCAGCGACGTGCTCGAGTCTGAATCCATTGCAGCCACCGCTTTGGGAAATTGGATTGAATTCAGAACCACTTTCATCAATGAGCTGGAAGTGTTGAAAAGCGCAGCTGAATCTCTACGCAAGCTGCTATGGATATGCGGGCCAGAATGGCAAACGCGTTCTGTTGATGACGTTATTGAAATCACAGGTGAAAAACGTGCAAAGCTTATCGCCTGGTCAGAAGTTTATGGTGTTGTTGCGGATAGTGCCGTGAAAAGCCCTGCTGATGTCCTTGCTCAGTTCTCCGGACGCTCACAAGAAGATATAGTAACGGAAATGCATGTTGACGAAACACAAACAACCATTGAAGAACATATTTGTGACAGTGGTACAAGCTCAGATGCTGTTGTTGAAACTATCGAGTGGCTCAGACAGGCAAGTGCAACTGCCGGTGAAATGCAGTTAGAGATAACAGCGATCGTTGACCACTTGCGCATAGCATAAGCATAGATCGAGTAGGTGCGAAGCCTAAGCTGCTTAACTGCTTAACTTACCCAAACACGGGCATTCTCAAACATCCGTAACCACGGACCATTGTCACCCCATTCAGGCGGATGCCATGAATTGGTGACGGTACGAAACACACGTTCCGGATGCGGCATAAGAATCGTCGCCCGGCCGTCATCACTGCATAAACCCGTTACACCGTGTGGTGAGCCATTCGGGTTTAAGGGATAACGCTCAGTCAGCTCGCCCTCATTGTCAACAAACCCTAATGCTATCTGGGCATTTTCGAGCTGCTTGTGCGTCTCAAAGTGGGCACGTCCTTCACCGTGTGCCACGGCAATCGGTAGCCGCGAGCCAGCCATATCAACAAAAAACAGCGAAGGCGATTCGTACACCTCGACCGTTGCAACCCGAGCTTCATATTGCTCGCTGGTGTTACGCAGGAACTGCGGCCAATTAGCCGCGCCAGGAATAAGATCACGCAAATGCGATAACATCTGACACCCATTGCATACGCCGAGTGTGAACGTGTCTTCACGTTGAAAAAAGTGCTGAAATTCAGCAAGCAATTTCTCACTGAACAGAATCGATTTTGCCCAGCCACCCCCTGCTCCCAACACATCCCCATAGGAAAACCCTCCACAGGCAACCATGCCTTTAAACGCTTGCAGATCTGTGTTGCCATTGTGCAAGTCAGACATATGCACATCGATACAATCAAAGCCGGCAGTGTCAAACGCTGCCGCCATTTCAACATGCGAGTTAACACCCTGCTCTCTTAACACGGCGACTTTGGGCCTGGACAACCCTAATGCAGGCGCTATCAACGACACATTCGGGTCGAAGGTTAACAACGGGCTGATACCTGGATCATCGGCTTGTGCAATCAAAGCGAGCTCCTGTTCAGCACACGCAGGGTTATCACGCCTTTTTTGCATTTGATAGCTGGTTTGCCACCACTGAGCGCGAAGCTCATTCACCGGTTGCGAGTAAAGTAGGTCTGTGCCGCGCCAAATTTCAAGATCAGGTGTTTCACACAAAGACCCAATAGGATGCACACAATCGCCAATACCAGCCAGTTCGATTACCGCCATCACCGCAGCATACGATGACGCTCTGACTTGAATCACGATGCCGATCTCTTCATTAAACAAGCTGGTGATGTTGTCACTCGGTAAGCTTTGTATTTGTGCTCGTACACCTACATTGGCTGCAAATGCCATTTCCGCCAGTGCGACAAACAGTCCACCGTCTGACCTGTCATGATAGGCCAACAATAGGTTGTCTTCGATCATAGACTGTACGGCTGAAAATAATCCGCTCAGATGATCGGCTGAATCAACATCGGGCGTCGTGCTACCCAGTTGATTGAATACCTGCGCAAGACAAGAACCACCGACTCGATTTTTACCCAAACCCAAGTCGATTAGAAAAAGATCAGTGTCACCACAGTCAGTTCGCAATTGCGGTGTCAGTGTTTTACGTACATCTTGAACAGGTGCAAAACCCGTTACTACCAACGACATGGGCGAGGTTACACTGTGCTCATCACCGTTTTGGGTCCAAACGGTTTTCATTGACAATGAATCCTTGCCCACTGGTATGGCTATGCCCAACTGCGGCGCCAGTTCCATTCCTACCGCCTGTACTGCATCAAACAACCCTGCATACTCACCAGGGTGTGAAGCTGCTGCCATCCAGTTTGCTGAGAGCTTTATTTTGCCAATATCGCCAATGTCAGCTGCACTAATGTTAGTAATGGCTTCGCCAATGGCAAGCCGTGCCGAGGCTGCCGGATTAAGTAAAGCCACTGGAGTACGCTCCCCCATTGCCATGGCCTCACCGGTATAGCCGCGATAATCCGCAGCGGTTACAGCCACATCGGATACTGGCATTTGCCAGGGCCCAACCATTTGATCACGTACAACCTGACCAGTAACGGAACGATCACCAATGGTGATCAGAAAGTTTTTGGAGGCGATACAAGGCAGTTGTAGCAAGCGCCGCACAGCACCTTCAATGGAGAGTGACGATGTATTAAAATCACTGCTCGCAAATGCGCGCCGGGTTGCATCGATGGTGAGTTTGGGAGGTTTTCCCAACAGCACATCCATCGGCATGTTCACGGGATGATCGCTCAGGTATTCGTCTTCGACCAGTAAATTCATTGCTTCAGTGGCAGTACCAACCATGGCATATAAACAACGCTCCCGCTCACAGATTGTCTTGAAATGTTCGAGCTTCGATTGATCGACAGCAAGCACATAGCGTTCTTGCGATTCGTTACTCCAGATCGCTTTTGGCGACATGCCCGGCTCATCGTTCGGAATAGCGCGCAAATCGAAGTGCCCACCACGACCGGCATCATTGACCAACTCTGGTAACGCGTTAGACAGACCACCAGCCCCCACATCGTGCATGGACAATATCGGACTGTTGTCACCAAGTGCAATGCAACGATCGATCACTTCCTGACAACGACGCTGCATTTCCGGGTTACCGCGTTGCACCGATGCAAAATCCAGCTCGGCTTCGCTGGCACCGCTCGCAACGGAGGATGCAGCGCCACCACCGAGGCCGATAAGCATGGCTGGCCCACCAATCACAACAATAGCCGCACCAACAGGTACCGGCTTTTTATCAATGTTCTGAGCACGTATGTTGCCCAGTCCGCCGGCCAGCATAATCGGCTTGTGGTATCCACGCACTTCTTCATCATCCCCAAAACGCGCACTTTGGCAATAGGTACGAAAGTAGCCAGCCAGATTTGGTCTGCCAAATTCATTATTAAATGCCGCGGCGCCAATGGGACCTTCAATCATGATGTCAAGCGCACTGGCAATACGATCAGGTTTGCCTATTGGTGTTTCCCACGGTTGGGGCCAGCCCGGCAGATCGAGGTTGGAGACACTAAAACCGCAAACACCAGCCTTAGGTTTTGAACCATTACCCGTGGCACCCTCGTCACGAATCTCGCCACCGGAACCTGTCGCTGCTCCCGGGAATGGCGAAATAGCGGTGGGGTGGTTATGGGTTTCAACCTTGATCTGGATGTGTGCAGGCTCCTGCATAATTTGATATTGCTGAGCTTGTCCCGGTAACAAACTCGGCGACAAGCCCGGCAACCAGCGGTGCGCAACATAGCCTTCGATGACCGCAGCATTATCATGATATGCCGACAGCACCCCATCAGGAGATAGTGCATGCGTATTTCGAATCATGCCAAAAAGAGAATGAGCCTGAGCCTGTCCATCGATTGTCCAACTGGCATTAAATATTTTGTGCCGACAATGCTCTGAGTTGGCTTGCGCAAACATCATTAGCTCAGCATCGGACGGATTGCGATTGAGTTTGGTGAAATTATCAAAAAGGTAGTCTATTTCGTCATCCGTTAATGCCAAACCCTGGGCATTATTGGCGTCGATCAGCGCCACTTTGCCATCGCTCAGAATGTCGATTCTGGTCAGTCTTTCTGGTTGTTCATTGCGAAATATCTTTTCAAGCAGAGGCGGCTCGTTGTCAATAGATTCTGTCATGCGATCGTGCAGCAATGCGCGAAGTTCAGAATGTTGAAACTGATTGGCATCCAGGCCGACAAAGCCGTATTCAATAGCACGCTCTACTCGCGTAACGGCGTTTAATCCACAGCTGTGCAGTATGTCTGTGGCTTTTGAAGACCACGGTGATATGGTGCCTAGTCGCGGTGACACCCAGATAGCATGGCCATCCTGGGCAGCTGGTGTAGTGTTAGCGTCAAGTATGGAACTGAGCTGTGATAACTGTTGCTCTGTTAGATCAATGCTGGTTTGAACAAAATATTGGTAGCGGCTATAGATCTCCAATACATTTGGGGCAACGTTCGGAAAGGTTTCTCGAACCAGGCTGATCAGTCTCTGACGACGAAAATCCGATTGCGCTGACGCGCCAGTAAGGCATAACATCGAGGGTCTCGTATTTTTGATCTGGAAAATTGCACTTGGTGTTTTCCCTATGATACTGGATATGTTCCATCACCGGGCCTCAGATCATCCTGGCAGATTAAACTGCAATTAATTAAAACCGGCACGATAGTAGTGCCGATGATTGCCTCGTGCCTGGTTTCCCGATTGCTGGGTCAAGTTTTGTTCAACAAAAAAATCGGTGTTGCCAGCGGGAATCCCAATGTGTTGTTATGGGCAAGGAGGTGTGGCCGACGAGCCACGGTCGGGCGAGTTGTGGCCGATGAGGTGTGACCGATGTCGTGTGGCCAGAGAGGCGCCCGCTTAGATATAACGACGACAGATCAAGTACCAGGTTGAATGTTGTAGCAGTGTCGATTGAAGACGGCGATTCAAGCGATTCATTTTTAATATCTGTGTTGCCACGCGTCTGGTGCGCCAGCTTTACGGCCAATCGCTGAGAGAGTTTGAATGCCAGACCAAGACCAACTTCTGTATAGGTATTGTCGCCACCTATGTCTACGCGAATATCAAAGTTAAAGGTAACATTGTCACTTACGCGATTCAGGTAATTGGAACCCAGGTACGCTGTACCACCAATCTGATCTCTACCAATAACCAGTTGCGTGTTTTTGTTACCACCTCCGGCTTCAACCGATAAAAACCCTGATGGGTCGGAAAAAAATTTTATGGCCGACACCAACCAGCTGTCGGCTATTGCTTTCAAGGCAAAAAAAAACCGACACTCTTTAGGTATCGGCTTTTTTCGTATCGTTATGCCTGGCTTTGCCAGGTGCTCAAATCAACATTATCAAATCGAGCTAATCGATTTGTTGATCGACCTAGAGATCAACTACAAGGTTAATCGAAGTGGAATTGTCAGTGTCGGATGCATCTCCAAGAGGCAAGGACGGATTAGTGATATCCGTGTTGCCACGTGTTTGGTGAGCAATTTTCACAGCCATTCTCTGAGAAAGTTTGAAAGCCAATCCCAGGCCGATCTCGGTGTAAGTATTGTCGCTACCTAGGTCTGCGCGAAAGTTAGCGTCAAAGGTCACGTTTTCGTTTATGCGATTCAGGTAATCAGCACCAAGGTAGGCTACGCCACCGTTGATGTCTTCACCAGCAACCACCTCGGTGTTTTTGTTACCGAAACCTGCCTCACCTGAAAGGAAGCCAGACGCATTTGAGAAGAACTTGTGACCAATACCAATGAGCTGGCGAGAGCCTAGCTCGACGTTCGCTGGTTTGTCTTGTTCGTAATCGATAATGCCGAAAAAGTAGGTGCGCGGACGCCAATAAAACCTTGGTGCATACCCAATGTGCAAACGATCAGAGTTACCGCCTTTGACGATTTGTTGTTGCGTTACGACATCACCGTTAGCGAGAGTCGTTGTGACTGGGTTTCCGTCTGCATCAATTTCATCTACCAGTACAGTTGCGTCGCCTTTAAAGTAATTACCGAAGACCAGGTGCTCCCACTGACCAACAGTTCTGCCCAGACGAATGCCAGCATTAATGTTGTTGGCTTCTACGTTACCACTAATGGCGTTTGCGCCAAGTGTTGCTGTACCGCTCCAACCTTGAATCAAGGCATCAGCATCTTGAGCTTGAACACTGGAAACGGCGAGAGCACCGAATACCACAGCAGCGCTGATCTGCTTTGCGAATGTCATGCGTTTCATAATTGTTTGTCGATCCGTATTGAAGTTAGAACAAGCCGGTAAGTATATACAGTCAATTGCGAACAGTGCAGTCAATAACAAGGTGGCACAATGTGTAACAATCAACTGATAATTTAATGACCAAAACTTGTTGTTAAAGTTCGTATATCAGTAGGTTTAACAAGTCACCCTACGGATTTTAAGCAGGGTTTATTCGTTAAGCTTCAGGTAAGTTGTAGTATATTAATACAGCTTACGTGAAGCGATAATGTATATTTTTTCTCTCTTCCATCTTTTATGCGCACGTCGTTAATAAAGTTTAACAAAGTGCTTGATTGCGTTTTACAAAATATCAGTTTCGGAATTGAGTAAAACACCCGAGTAGCTTCGCCGAGTTTCTTAAATTGAGATTCGATGTTGCTTACCTGTGTTGCGGTGCATGTTATATAGAGCAGTGATGTTATTTGTATAGGGCGAAGGTGTTACATACACACAAAAATCATGGATCACATCAATTACTTTTTCATCACCAACTGTTTTATCGTTGGTCATTGTATTTCGTTGCCGGTTTTGCGAATCGCTGGCTTGTAGCTTGAGCAACCCATAGTCAAACTATTTAAGCGCAATAATTCATCACGAATTTTGGTTACTTTACGTATGACCAGTAAGACTACTTAAGCGGTGTAAAACTTATGTCTCTGCACAACACTCAAAACGCGATATTGCGACTCGAAGCTGCCTTATACCCACAGTGGTAAACTGATTTCATTGAAATTTACGGCTTTCGGCCGCATACTATTGGTGTAGGTAAGCTTTTTCCGGGGGAGACATGGTTTCGACGGGAGTGGCGAACCCTTAGGTGCATGCCGAGGCTCAGATTACCTCGTAAATCCAGCTGAAAACTTATAGTTGCCAACGATGACAACTACGCACTGGCTGCATAATTAGACTTTTAGTTTAATTTTGTAGTTCTACCCCGAGTCGGATCTGCCTGTGGGTTTGACCGGGGGCAACAGACGCAGGATCGCCGGAAGGGTCGCACTTACACCGGATGGTTAAACAAATAATGTGCTCGCTGCTTCTTATGGTGCTCGTCCTGCATTAAGTGGCTAAAGCTAATGACGAAACTAAGCATGTAGTACCGACGGCGGAGTGCTTTCGGACGGGGGTTCGACTCCCCCCTCCTCCACCAAAACCAAAGGCCTCGATTCATTCGAGGCCTTTTTTGTTTATGGGGGAGGCGAACCCCCGGGTTCGACAAGCAACGCAAAGCGTTGCGCAGGACTGCATCGCTCGCGATGCTGGTCGCGTAGCGATTTTCAATCGGCCCAAGCCGATTGGAAACACTCCCCCCTCCTCCACCAAAACCAAAGGCCTCGATTCATTCGAGGCCTTTTTTG
>CAYTJF010000090.1:0-20071 GCA_964437945.1 uncultured Granulosicoccaceae bacterium | reverse complement strand
CAATCGTCTGATGTTTGAAGACAAACTGAAACGTACTGTGGCTAATGCAGTTGATAACAATGAGCCATTTATTGTCTTTCTGGTTGATCTTGATAACTTCAAGTTTTTTAACGATCAGTACGGTCATCTGGTTGGCGACAAGATGGTTGCAGAAATTGGCAATCGATTGCAATCGATGATGCAAGACATCGATATGGTTGCTCGTCTCGACGGTGATGAGTTTGTTGTAATACAGAAGAACACTGAAGATCATCAGTCTGCAGAAGAGATTGCCCGACGCATTATGAATCTGGCTACCGCGCCATACGAGTATCGCGGATTTACCTTAAAAGTGGCTGTATCTGTTGGTATTTCATGTTTCCCGAAAGATGTGAATGATAGTAAAGACGAAGAGTTAATGGGTGAGGAAATCGTTAACAACGCAGCGGTTGCTTTACAGGAAGCAAAGAGCAACGGTAAGAATCAATATCAACTGTTTAACGAAAAAATGCGTAGCCGACTGACCGCTCGTATACGAATGGAGCAAGATTTAAAGCTTGCATTGCAGGAAAAACAGTTTGAGGTTTATTACCAACCCAAAATCGACATAGCCAGCAGGAAGGTAACCGGGGCAGAAGCACTGGTTCGTTGGAAGCACCCAAGCAGAGGTTTTATTTCTCCAGAAGAGTTTGTGCCGGTGGCAGAGGAGGCCGGTATGATCATCGAGCTTGGTGAATGGATTCTTCGAACCGCGTGTGCAGAGATCAGAAAATTACATCAGCTCGGTTTTGATAACCTGCATATCGCCGTCAATATTTCTACGGTTCAGTTTACTGACGGTAACTTGTTACCCATGGTTAGCAAGGCGTTGAAAGATACCAAACTACCACCGAAATTTCTGGAGCTGGAAATTACCGAAAGTGCTGTCATGCACGACCCGGAAGAAGTGATCAACTCGTTGCATGAGCTCAGTCGATTTGGTCTTGGGTTGGCAATTGATGATTTTGGTACCGGTTATTCTTCATTGGCGTATCTGAAACGTTTTCCGGTACACACCCTCAAAATTGATCGCGCTTTTATTACCGACATTTCCAGCGACAGTGATGATGTCGCAATCGTTGAGGCAGTGCTGGGTTTGGGTAAGCACTTCAATATGAAAGTTGTGGCAGAAGGTGTAGAGGATGAAGATCAATTGAATTTTCTGAACTCTCAGGGCTGTGATATTGCGCAGGGTTATTTCATCAGCAAGCCAATGCCAGTTGCGATTTTTCTTGCCTGGTTACGCAAATGGCCGCAAGGGGCCTACATTGAAGATCAGACTGAAAATGTTGTTTCACTTCCATCGGCGAAAAAATACGGCACTTAAATAATAAAAACAAGCTGTTGAAGTTGGCAGTTTTTGACTGAATTCACATTCCTTATTTAGGCGATTTCATGCCTAAGTCTTTTGATTTGACCTTTGATGATTGTGTTGTGAGGCGCGTCTGTGCACAATTGGGGTATGGCTACTTCAAAAGATAAGCGTTGTGGATGGTGTCTGAGCAGCGAGCTTTACATCGATTATCACGACAATGAGTGGGGCGTACCGTGTTATGACGCGCAGGCTTTGTTTGAAATGTTGAATCTTGAAGGTGCTCAGGCTGGTCTGAGCTGGATTACCATTTTGAACAAGCGTGAGAACTACCGTCGTTTGTTTGCCAATTTTGATGTCGCCAAAATTGCCAGATTCAAACCTGCCAAAATAGAGAAACTGGTGCTCGATGCCGGTATTATCCGCCACAGACAAAAAATAGAAGCCTTCGTTAACAACGCGCAAATGGTTGTGGCAATGGAAAAAAGAGGCGAGTCTTTTGTCGATTTCTTATGGTCATTTGTTGACTACAAGATCGTTCAGAATAAGCACAAAAGCATGGCCACTGTGCAAGGCAGTACCGATCAGTCGCAACTTATGAGCAAGGCTTTAAAAAAGTCCGGTTTCAAGTTTGTGGGGCCGACCACATGTTATGCGTTCATGCAAGCGTCGGGTATGGTAAACGATCACCTTGTTTCTTGTCCTGAACATAGCCGGGTCGCCAAGCTGGATAAGAAAACCAGACAACCATCCCACTGGGCCGGTCTTCGGTAACACACCGGTCTTCGGCATTACTAAAAATGACAAACTCGGTTCTGGATACGCTGCCGTTGTGGCAATTGCTGTTGGTTGGCGCGTGTTTTATTTGGAGTGGATTTGTTAGGTCTGGCTTAGGGTTTGGTGGCACAGCCCTGTCATTACCGTTATTACTTATGTTTGTTAATGATCCGTTGATTTTCCTGCCGGCGATTTGTTTTCAATTGCTGTTTTTTTCACTACTTACTGTAGTGACACGCATGAATAACATTGACTGGGACTTTCTTTTAAAAATTATTTGTGCCTTGTCTATTCCGTTTGCTATTGGATTAGTGGGATTACTGAAATTTCCAGGCGCGTTGCTAAGCAGCATCGTTTATATCAGTACGCTGATTTACGGTGTTGGTTATATTATGAATTACGTGTTTTCCAGCAATAGCCGAGTAACTGATATTGCTTTTCTGTGTTTTGGTGGTTATGTCAGTGGAGTATCGTTAATTGGCGCCCCCTTGATCGTTGCTGTTGGTGGGCGTTATCTGCATAGGAATAACATGCGCGATACGTTCTTTGTACTCTGGATTGTGCTGACTGTTCTGAAGCTAGGCACCTTCGCAGCAGCTGAAGTTAACTTACAGTGGCGCCTGGCCTTGTTGTCTTTCCCGTTGGCAGGCATCGGTCATTTTTTGGGTTTGCAAGCCCATCAAAAAATCATGAAAGGCGATAAAAGACAGTTCGAAAGATTCATTGGAATTGGATTGTCCATTGTGTCGATTTTGGGTCTGAGTAATCTGCTGATTAAATGGTTAGCGTGAGTCAGGCAGTGTCCGAATCCAATTGCAATATTGAACTTGATAATGTCGGATTTTCCATTTCGGGTGAGGCCATTCTAGAAGGTTTGTCATTTTCAAGTGATCAACAGCGAATTGGCATTGTGGGTCGCAATGGATCTGGAAAATCTACTCTTGCACGTCTTCTTTGTGGATTGATTGAGCCGAGCTCCGGAACTATACGGGTAGCTGGAATTGATGTGGCGAATGATCGCCATCAGGCGATTCGAACAGTGGGTATGTTATTTCAGAATCCAGATCATCAGATCATTTTCCCAACCGTTGAGGAAGAGTTGAGTTTTGGGCTGCAACAACTTGGCATAACGCGAGCAGATTCGCACCAGTTAACTCGTGAGGCCCTGTGCAAGTTTGCGATTGAGGATTGGGCTGGCAAGTCGGTAGGTGTATTGTCCCAGGGGCAGCGACATTTGGTTTGTCTTCTTGCTGTGTTGTTGATGAAGCCGCGTCTAGTTGTTTTGGATGAACCCTATGCGGGCCTTGATATTCCAACCACCATGCAATTGACTCGGCATCTGGATAACATTGATGCGGCTATTATTCATGTGACTCACCAACCTGACGTATTGTCCAATTACCAACGTGTACTTTGGTTGGAGGCAGGCGAACTTGTCATGGATGATACACCTCAGGCTGTGTTACCTGTGTTCACAAAACGTATGCAGAAACTGGGTAGTTCTGATGCTGTACTTTGACTCCCCGGTAATCACACATTGGCACAGCGTGCCGGTAGTGTGGAAATTTCTGGGTGTGTGTATTTGTTCAGTAGCATTGTTTTTGATTGATGCTTTACCACTGCAACTGGCTGTATTGCTTACGTGTTGCCTGTTTTATTTGTCTGCTGGCCTGACTTTTTTTTATGCGGGGCTAAAACGGTTACAGTTTTTATGGCCGTTCATAGTAATAATACTGGTTTGGCACGGATTAACCGGTACTGCTATGCAGGGGCTGGGAATCACTCTGCGTTTGATCAGCATTATTGCGCTATCAAATTTAATGACCATGACCAGCCGGCTCAGCGATTTACTTGAATTGGTACAGCGTGCTTTCAAGCCGATACGTAAATTGGGTGTTAATACACGACCCATTGAAATTGCCGTTGCCTTGGTGGTCAGATATACGCCTGTATTAATAATCAAAGGCGGCCTGTTGGTAGATGCCTGGCGGGCGCGGTCGATCAAAAGAAACCATTGGCGGATTGTATTTCCATTTTGTCTTGTTGCTATTGACGATGCAGAACGTGTTGCTGAGGCTTTGAAGGCGCGGGGTGGCTCGCTTAAACCACCAGACCATTAAGCGTTAGTTCTCACGATAAAATTTGTTAGATTTAAATTGAAGGTAAAGTATATGGATCGGGATGTTGTATTTATTGCGTTGTTTGCGGCACTTATTATTGCGCTGGGCTTCATTCCGCCCATAATGCTCCCCATTGGCGTACCAATCACGGCGCAAACGCTGGGTGTCATGTTATGCGGCACTGTCTTGGGAGCAAAACGTGGTGCGCTGGCGGTGTTGTTGGTACTGGTATTGGTTTTGGTTGGTTTGGTGCCTTTGTCAGGTGGTCGAACAGGTATTGGCTTATTGGCAAGTCCTACTGCTGGCTTTCTCATTGGCTGGCCAATAGCCGCATTTGTGACTGGCCTGATGGTTGAACATGTTCGTTCCATACCTATGTCAATAATTGCTTTTATCGCATCTGTTGTTGGTGGAATCATTGTGCTTTATGCGTTTGGCATAGCGGGCATGTCTGTAAATTTGGACAAGCCTGTTTTAGAGGCGGCTGCGCTGGTGTTGGTTTATATTCCAGGCGATATTGCTAAGGCAATAATTGCAGGGTTTATCACTGGTGCATTGTTCAAGGCGCGACCACACAGTGTACTATCGCGCAGAGTCAGTACAGCCTAGAACGCTGTTGCAGACCCGAGTAAAGCATAAGTAAAGTACGAGTAAGCCCAAAGTGAATGCGAATGAGTTTGAAAAACTGATTGAGCAGCGTCGATCAACCAGAGCGTTTCTGCCTGATGCGATTGATCGGCAAAGCCTTGAAGCCATACTCACCAGTGCTCGATTGGCACCAAGTGGTGCCAATCTGCAGCCTGGTAGTTTTCATGTGTTAACCGGCAGTGCATTGGAAGGATTAAAAAAGTCGCTGGCAGACGCTATCGAACAAAATAGAAAACCGGTTAGTGAGTATTCCTATTTCCCACAAGTGTTATCAGCTGCACACAAAGCCCGGCAACATGAAGCCGGTTATGCTCTGTACAAGGCTTTGGGTATTGGTCGGCGCGATACACAGGCAAGGCGTGAGCAGTTCGCACGTAACTATCGGTTCTTTGATGCTCCGGTGGGTATTGTGGTCACTATAGATCGAGATATGGGTAAAGGTTGTTTTATGGATTTGGGTATGGGCCTGATGAATTTATTTATCAGTGCACAAAGCCGTGGGCTTGGTACCAGCGGTATCGGTGCGCTAGCCAATCATGCAGATGTGGTACATGAGGCTCTGTCGTTGCCTGATCAAGAAATGGTTGTGTGTGGTATTGCTTTGGGTTTACCCGATTGTGATCATCCAGTTAACAGTGTAACAACCACCCGCGAACCATTGGCTTCATTCACTTCGTTTTATGGGTTTTAGCCAAAGTTCATGCGCTGTGTGTCAGTACCGCAGTACCTAATCCACCTGCAGCAGCTATTGCTGCGATGCCCCAGCCGTGTTTGTTATTCATCTCGCTATACAGTCGCGACATGAGTACAGCCCCCGATGCACCAATCGGATGACCGCGTGACAGTGCACCGCCACCAACATTGGACACAGTACTATCTATTTGTGACTGTTCTAGGCAAGCGATGGCTTGAGCTGCATAAGCTTCCATTATTTCAGCCCGCACCAGTTGTGCTGCGTTGATATTGGCATCGTTGAGAACAAAATCCATTGCTGACACTGGCGCGCATCCAGGCAGCATCGGGTCAGCACCCAGAGTGATGCCAGATCGAATGCATAATTTATGGTTGTCAAAATTGGTTGCGACCGCTTCACTGACGACCACGCAAAAGGCTGCACCATCTGCCGCTACGGCTGTGTTGGCAACAGAGATGCTGCCGTGTAGTCGAGTAGCGCGCTCGCACAGTTTCATAGTGAGCGCACGAGTGAAGTCGTCCTTGCTAATCTCGCCCATTGGCACTATCTCGTCAGACATTCGTTCAATGGCAAGTAACGCTTTTTCATGACTTTGAATGGCGTATTGATTTTGCCGCTCGAACGTAATGTTTAAATTTGTTGCCAGTGTGTGAGCGGCGACTGTCATGTCTGGATCGCGCTCTGGCCATGGTGTGAAAGCAGGCTGATCGTAAGCTTCTAAGGTATCGGTGCCAGGTATTTTATGGAAACGCTGTGGCCTTTGCGAATAGCTTTCAACACCACCTGCGATGACGATCGATGCGCGACCCGAAATAATCATATCGTTAGCGATCAATATGGCGTCAAGGCCGCTGCAGCATTGTCTGTCAATACTCAAGCCTGCGACGGTTTCATTGAGGCCGCTGGCTAATGCCAGCAGCCGCGCAGGATTTCCACCGGCACCCAGAGCATTACCAACAATGAGCTCATCGATTTGTTGCGGGTCTATGTTGGTTGATGTTAAAAGCGCGTCTATAACCGGTGATGCCAGCTGGTGCAGATTCAATCCCGAGAGCGCTCCATCGCGCGGTGCGATGGGTGATCGTTTTGCGCCAATGATGTAGCTGCGAATACTCACGTGGGCATGACTTATAGTGATTGCTGTGACAGCTGCAGTTCAAGCGCAAGTAAATCCGGCTTCCCAGATGACAATAATGGCATAGCAGTGATAAAGACAATCTCGCGTGGTGCTTTTAGTGGCCCAACACGTTGTCGTAGATAAACCAGCAGATTTTGTTTTAGTTCGGGGCTGCCAACGGCTTCAACTACCGCAACCAATACGCAACCGCGTTGATCATCTTTTACGGGAATCACAGCACAAGTACTAACGGTTGGGTGTTCGTGTAGCGTACTTTCTACTTCCTCGGGATACACAACAGTGTCGGCAATATTAACGCGACGTGATTGTCGACCGGCGAGAAACAGATATCCGTTACTATCAAAATAACCCGTTTCTCCAACGCTAATGTAGCCATCTTGCCAATGTGCGGCCGGCGCGAACTTATCAGCGTACGCCTGGAACAGATAAGGACTGCGTACCCAAATCTTGCCCGTTGTGTGTTCACTAACGGCATGGTTTGTAACTGGTGTTTCACCAATGGCTATTTCTACACCTGGATAGGGTTTACCTGCAGAGCCAACTGGCGTGTGATCATCGGTTATAGAAATAAAACTGGTTTCCGAAGCGCCATAGAATTCCTGCACTGTAGCGAGTTGAAACACCTCGCTGACACTTACTGCAGTAGCCCGGTCGAGTTTTCCGCCACCGCAAAAAATATGTCGCACCGACAGTTTACTGATATCGGTAGCCTTTGCGTGTTGGCACAGGAGTCGAAGTTGAGTTGGCGTTGCATAAAGAATGCTGGATTGCAATGTCGCTATTGCTTTGAGCTGTCGATCTGGTCTGAGCTCCGTGAGCGGGTGTAGGTCAGCGCCAAGATGAGCTGCTTCGAGTGCGGCGTAAAGCGCAAGAGAATGCGATAACCTGCCGATGATCGCGTAGCTGTCTGCATTGGTAATATCAGCTAACCTGGCGTTAATGGTAAAGCTATTAATCCATGATCGGTGGGTACGTAAAATGCGTTTGGGTTTACCATTAGTTCCTGAACTTAGACACTGGAAAACAGCCTCGTGTTCAGTGAGATATTCGGCTAGATTATCGGCTTGATTATCGCTGAGATGATTGGTGAAATGTTCGGTGAGATGATCATCGGGTTCAGGCATGTACTGTTGTGGATGAACACAAAACGCCTGCCGTCTTCTCAGTGCTGTTCGAATGGCTCGTAAGGCACTCTCGCAATCGGCATCGACAATAAAGTGAACACCACCATGTGTATTTGGGACAATCTGTTGTGAATTGCTGCTGTTAGCTGAAATGCCTATTAATTGCGCCTGAGGATGCCAACAAAAAAACATTTGTAGCTTACTGTTCAAATCGATTTTTTTCGCTGCGTGTTCGAATATCATGTGCGAGGTGCGCTCGCTGCACTAGGTAATCTGTTAGTTTAGGCTAATTGTGGTTAGCAAGCTGTGCATTGGGTACCGAAACAGCCCACCATCATTTTACAGAAACTCGGCAATACAACGGAGTCATTATGCGTTTACAACATATCCTTCCATTCGCTTTTGTTATTTCAATAAGTGCATGTGGTGGTACCGGCCCGACATTAGACGATCTCGCCAAGACTGCAGGCACAGTATTGGGTGACTCGCAAAGTGGGGGAATACTAAGCAATTCCGACATTATTGCGGGTTTGAAAGAAGCATTAACCAATGGTTCAACGACAGTGGTTGACCAGCTAGGACAGCAAAATGGTTTTTCCGATGACCCGGCCATTCGTATTCCACTGCCTAAATCGCTGATCACAGCGCGTGAATATGCCAGCAAGCTTGGCTTGGGAAACACCTTTGATGATCTTGAATTACGATTGAACCGGGCGGCTGAATTAGCAACACCTAAAGCCAAAAGCCTGTTTGTTGGTGCCATCAAGGACATGAGTGTACAAGATGCCAGTGGCATATTGAATGGACCAGATGATGCTGCGACCAGCTATTTTAAAGGCCGAACCGGGCCGTCTATACAGTCGGCTATGCGGCCTCTGGTTGATGACGCGCTGGCTGAGGTAGGGGCGGTGCAGTCGTTCAACCAATTATTAAAACAATACAACTCCATTCCTTTAGCACCAAAGGTCGAAGCAGATCTTTCAGGCCACGTGGTTGAAAAGGGATCCGATGGCATATTCAAGTATCTGGCGGACGAAGAGAAAGCAATCCGAACCAATCCTGTCAAACGCACCAGCGAGTTGTTGCGGCGGGTGTTCGCGGCGCAGTAGGCAAAATCTTCTGTGTTAACGCATTCTCGTGGTACTGAATCGATCAAACCAGTAGAATATTGATGACTTTTATGGAATGCGTGGTTAAGTGATAGATAAAAACTCTTTCAGCCGAGAAGAACTGTTGGCTTGTGGGCAGGGAGCGCTATTCGGTGAAGGAAATGCGCGCTTGCCTATCCCCAATATGCTGATGATGGATCGCATAGTCAGCATCACAGCTGACGGTGGTGATGCTGGTAAAGGTTTTATAAAGGCCGAGCTTGATATCAATCCCGATTTATGGTTCTTCGGATGTCACTTTGTCGGGGACCCGGTAATGCCGGGGTGTCTGGGACTCGATGCAATGTGGCAACTGGTTGGTTTCTTCCTGGGCTGGAAAGGCAACCCGGGCCGCGGTCGTGCATTGGGTAGTGGCGAAGTAAAGTTTTTTGGCCAGGTTTTGCCTGAAGCGAAACTGGTAACTTACGAATTACATATAAAACGATTAATCGAACGTCGACTGGTCATGGGCATTGCTGATGGCCGTATGCTTGTCGATGGTAAGGAAATTTACACGGCAAATGATTTGCGCGTTGGTCTGTTCACCTCAACAAAAGATTTCTAGCGAGCACCTCTTATTATGCGTCGTGCAGTCATTACCGGTATCGGCATTGTTTCCTGCTTGGGCAGCGATAAATCATCAGTAACGCAAGCATTGCGAGATGGAACATCGGGCATTACTGCTCGCGAAATATACAAGGAAATGGGCATGCGCTCGCACGTAGCGGCGCGCCCTGAAATAGATTTAAAAGAAAATATTGATCGCAAACAATTTCGCTTTATGTGTGATGCTGCAGCCTATGCCTATATTGCCATGCGTGATGCTATAAGCGATGCAGGCCTTAGTGAAGACGAAGTGTCAAATGAAAGAACTGGCATTATTGCAGGCTCAGGCGGCGGTTCAGCATTCTCCCAGGTAGAGAGCGCGGATATATTGCGTGATCGAGGCATTCGTCGGGTCGGCCCGTACCGCGTTACACAAACGATGGGCTCCACCGTTTCTGCCTGTCTGGCAACACCTTACAAAATAAAGGGCACCAATTATTCTATTTCGTCTGCTTGCTCGACCAGTGCTCATTGTATTGGCAACGCATTAGAGCTCATTCAGCTGGGCAAGCAAGACCGCATTTTTGCAGGCGGTGGTGAAGAGGAGCACTGGACCCTGAGTTGCATGTTTGATGCAATGGGTGCGCTGTCCACAAAGTACAACGACAACCCCGGAGTGGCTTCGCGTGCATATGATGCTGAGCGCGATGGATTTGTTATAGCCGGTGGTGGTGGCATGGTTGTGGTCGAAGAGCTTGAAACAGCATTAGCTCGTGGGGCGAATATATATGCTGAAGTTGTGGGCTATGGTGCAACCTCAGATGGACACGACATGGTTGCCCCATCTGGAGAGGGTGCGCAGCGTTGTATGCAACTGGCTAAATCTACTGTTGATACGCCAATCGATTATATAAATGCACATGGAACCAGTACCCCGGTTGGCGATATCGCCGAACTTGGTGCGGTTAAGGCAGTGTTTGGCGACAATTGTCCAAATATCAGTTCAACAAAGTCGTTATCGGGACATTCACTGGGTGCTGCCGGAGTTCAGGAAGCAATCTACACGCTGCTCATGCAACAAGCCGGTTTTGTAGCGGCATCTGCCAATATCGACACACTGGATGAGGCTGCCAAAGGTATGAACATAGCAACCAGCCGCCTGGACGATGCAAAACTTGATACGGTGATGTCAAATAGTTTTGGTTTTGGAGGCACCAACGCATCCCTGGTGTTTCGACGTATATAGAGCCTGATGCAGAGTCGTATGCAGATATATATCCAGATCCGTTTGCCTATTTTATTTTCCGCTTGTTTATAATCTGGTTATTTTTAATAAATCAGCGGTGGCTCGTCCAGCGCCCAGCGCTGTTCTTTTAATGCAAGTATATGCTCATCCCAAAAGCGGTTACCGGCAAAAAAAGGAAATGCTCGCTGAAACGCAGGGTCTTCCCAACGTCTGGCTATCCACGCCGCATAGTGAATAATGCGCAACGCCCGCAACGGTTCAATCAAGCTTAGTTCTCTATCATCAAACTCGCGGAACTCATGGTAGCCGTCCAACAAGCTTCCCAATCGGGCCTGGGCGTACTGTCGATCTCCGGAAATAAACATCCATAAATCCTGAATCGCCGGACCAACCCCTGTGTCATCAAAATCCAGTAAATGAGGTGTATCGTCCCGTCCCCATAAAATATTGCCAGGATGAAAATCCCCGTGGATACAAAACCTGTGAAGTGATGTGCATTCATTGAATTGCTGATGCACAACGGGCATGATTTCGTGCACTAAAGTCAAATAGGAGGTTCTCACATCCAACGGCAGTAGCTCCGAGTTTTCCAGAAATGTAACTGATTCATCTCCTAGTCTTGCAGCGTCGATCATTGGTCGATGCTTGAAAGTGTGTGTGTCGCTGCTCAGGTGAAGACGGCCCAGTGCACGACCGATCACTATGAGTTGATCATCATTATCTAATTCTGGTGGTCTCCCGCCCGCGCTCGGGAAAACACAGAAACGAAAAACGCCGTGCGAAAAAAGTGATTCGCCTGATGTTGATTTCAGCGGTGCGATGACGGGCAGGTCGTTCTCAACCAGCAAATCACACAATTGGTGCTCCTCCAGAATGGCGGCATCGCTCCAGCGCTCTGGTCGGTAAAATTTGGCTACAACGCTCGAACCATCATCCAAGCCAATGCTGTACACCCGATTTTCATAGCTGTTCAATGCCGAAACGCGACCATCGGTCTGCCAGCCATGGGCGTCAATAGCATCGAGTATCTGGTGTGGATCGAGCTGAGCGAATGCAAGTGTTGGGTCTTGAACAGAAGAAATAGTGTTATCCCGAATTTTTATACTAATTTGTTGCTAAATGTCTGTAAATAACCACGTTTAGGTGGTATCTTCGCACAATTAGATAGATCAGTTCAGGCAATACAAAGCATAGTCGTAGCAAACTTCGTAGCGTTGCTTTAGTGCCGCTATTCAGGTAGTGCCGTTCGGTGGTGCTATTTAATGCCGCTATTCTGCGTCGCTAATCTAGTTAGTGTTGTTACTGAATGCCCCTTATTTGTGTCGCAACGTAAGTCTTAGCGTTGCAGTTATGTATCAGTTACGTGTCAAAGAGAAGAGCAGCATGGACATTCGAAAAATTAAGAAACTGATTGAGTTACTGGAAGACTCGGATGTAGCCGAAATTGAAATCGTGGAAGGTGAAGAGTCGGTGCGCATTGCCCGTAGCTCGGTTACAGGTAACGCTTTGGCCGCCGCACCTCAGGCTTATGCTTATCCGACTCAACCAGCGGGTATGGCCGTCACACCCGATACGAGCGTGACGGCAGCACCATCAGAATCTGATGATCTGTTGCCACCGGGCACCATTGTTGAGTCGCCCATGGTGGGCACGTTCTATCGATCGCCGTCCCCTGGTGCCAAACCGTTTGTGGATATTGGGCAAAAAGTGTCCAAGGGTGACACCCTGTGCATTATTGAAGCGATGAAAATCATGAACCAGATCGTTTCAGAAACCAGCGGTACAGTTCGAGCCATTGTTATTGAAGAAGGCCAGCCAGTTGAGTATGGCGAGCCACTAATAGTAATCGACTAGTCCTTATTACTATTACCTATTAACTGAGCGGGCGAATGGCAAAAACATTGAGAAAAGTTTTGATCGCGAATCGTGGCGAGATAGCGCTGCGCATCATGCGTTGCTGCCGTGATCTCGGGCTGCAAACAGTCGCCGTCTACTCCACTGTAGATCGCGACTTGAAACATGTGCGTCTGGCCGATGAAGCTGTCTGCATTGGACCTCCATCATCGATCGATAGTTATCTGAATATTCCCGCCATCATTTCGGCCGCTGAAATCACCCGCGCCGACGCAATACACCCCGGCTACGGTTTTCTTGCTGAAAATGCCGATTTTGCTGAACGGGTTGAGTCTAGCGGATTTGTGTTTATTGGACCTACCGCCGATACCATTAGAGTGATGGGCGATAAGGTCAGTGCGATCAAAGAGATGCGTGCAGCCGGTGTACCTTGTGTTCCGGGTTCTGACGGTCCGTTGGGAGACGATGCGGCTGAAAATCGGCGTTTAGCGGAGTCGATTGGGTACCCGATCATTATTAAAGCATCCGGTGGCGGTGGCGGCCGTGGCATGCGCGTTGTTCAACATGCTGATGAGCTTGAGCAGTCGATTTCCATGACCCAAAGTGAGGCTGCATTGGCGTTCAACAACCCAACCGTGTACATGGAAAAATTTCTGACAACACCGCGACATATTGAGTTTCAAGTCATTGCTGACACGCACGGTAACGCTATTCATCTTGCTGAACGCGACTGCTCCTTGCAGCGCCGGCACCAAAAAATTGTTGAAGAGGCCCCCGCGCCGGGTATTGATGAAGAAACCAGACAGGATATGGGCAAACGCTGCACTGATGCCTGTAAACGAATTGGCTATCGCGGCGCTGGAACGTTTGAGTTTCTGTATGAAAATGGCGGATTTTATTTCATTGAAATGAACACCCGTGTACAAGTTGAACACCCGGTAACCGAGATGATTACCGGAGTCGATATTATCAAGCAGCAAATTTTAGTAGCCGAAGGGCACGAACTTGCCTACAAACAGGAAGATATTGTTGTCAATGGACATGCGTTTGAGTGTCGTATCAACGCAGAGGATCCCGAGACTTTTATGCCGTCTCCGGGCACGATTGTGCAGTACCACGCGCCGGGTGGTCTGGGCGTACGTATGGATACCCATATCTATAATGGTTATAAAGTGCCACCTAACTATGATTCAATGATTGCAAAGTTAATCGTCAAAGGTATGACCAGAGAGACTGCCATGTCGCGCATGCGAGGAGCACTGAGCGAAGTTTTTATCGACGGCATTGTGACTAACATTCCCTTGCACAACGATATCTTTCTCGACGAAGGCTTTCTCGAAGGTGGTGTCGATATCCATTACCTTGAGCACAAGCTGGGTCTGCAGTAGCCAATCATGACCAGAGGTGACTGGCCGGAGGTCGCTGTAGTTGCTACCCCAGAGACAGCTACAGAGCTCGAGGACTGGTTGTTTTTGGCTGGCGCCGTCTCTGTCACGTTTCAGGACAAAAACGACCAACCGATACTGGAGCCAGCACCAGGTGAAATGCGCCTGTGGGATGATATTTCCCTGATTGGACTGTTTGCACAAGCACAAGACCCGGATTCCTTAATTAGCTCGTTACATTTGGCAGCCCACGGCTCAGGCCTTGCAATACCAGACTATGAGCTCAGAGTTTTACCTGACGCCGTTTGGGAGCGTGCGTGGATGCAGGATTACCAGCCAATGCAGTTCGGTCCAAAATTGTGGGTCTGTCCGACACACATAGCGCCTCCAGACGCCAGTGCAGTCAATATTCGGCTCGATCCAGGCTTGGCTTTTGGTACCGGGACACATGCCACCACAGCTCAGTGTCTGGGTCGGCTCGGTCGAGATACTGGGACACAGCCACAGCCCTTCATTGGCAAAATAGTGGTTGATTTTGGTTGCGGTTCAGGCGTTTTGGCCATTACTGCAGCGAAACTTGGTGCAAAAATGGTTTATGCCGTTGATATTGACGAGCAGGCAATTCTGGCCACACGTCAAAACGCGGACGAAAATGGGGTGCTCGACAAGGTGACAATCAGTCAACCAGACGCACTTGTGCTGGATAATGCCGATGTAATCGTTGCTAATATACTGTTCGAACCGTTAACAACTCTGTCAGAACGATTCGCGAGTATGCTTCGAACTGGTGGAATGTTAATGATGTCGGGTATTCTTGCAGAACAGGTCGATGAACTCGACATAAGCTACAATAAATGGTTCGAGTTCGAGCCTGCAACGGTAAGGAATGGCTGGGCGCTAATGGTTGCGGCTCGCCGACCAAGATGATGTCCGACCTCAGCTCAAAATTGAAATCAAGAACGAATCCACAAACACGATGTTCGAATTGCCAAACGGTGTTCGAAGTAGCGCGAGAGTTATTGTCGTCTAACGATACTCGTGTGCGTTGTGGAGAGTGCCTGAGTATATTCGATGCGCTCGAAGAGGTTCACTCGGCCAAACTGACGACCCAGGGACAGCCAGCCGCGCGAGCGCCCGGGGTATCTGGAGTGGCAAGTTCTGCAGGAATACAAAGCGCAACTGAGGTTCCTGGCGGGCTGAGCAATGAGACTGCAGCTCTAGATATCACCTATTCGGACTTTGACATATTCTCCAAAGAGGCCGACCTGCCCGAAATCGCTTATTTCGATCAAACCCGTGATACCCCAGACTTTGACTTCAACTCAGTGGAGATGGGCAATGACGAAACGTTCAACGATTATTTATTCGCGCACGACGTTACCATTGACGCGAATTCCAGCGACCCAAATGCTGGCGAGACGAATGTCAATTCTCTAAATAATAAACCGCTGACGAACCAATCCTACCGAGATGCTGAACACGCAGATGTCGACTTTATTGATGATCAGCAACCGGGTGAACCACTGATTTTTAAGTACCGTGATCGTCAGAAACCAACGCCCGTAACTGCGACAAGTAAACCTGCAAGCACTACTGATTCAATATCTAGTGCGCACGGTGCGCAGGCTAAATCGATTGGGGCCCCCACGGCTACGGCGGACGTTGGCATAAAAACAAATTCACAAACAGGTCAAGCAAAGAAGAATCCGTGGGTTTTCCGTATAGGTATGTTTACGCTACTTGGTGTGCTGCTCGTAGCGTTGTTCCTCTATCGCTCAAGACCTCAGTTATATAACAACTCAACCTTGCGGCCGATGCTTGAAATGGCTTGCAACATAATGCCTTGTTCGTTGCCTGCACGTATTGATGTTGCCTCATTAAAAATGGTTAAGCGAAATGTATATTCACATCCGAGTACACCTAACGCACTGGTCATTAATGTGTCATTTCGTAATGACGCCAATTTTGCCCAACAACTACCCGTATTGCATATGGTGTTATCCAATCGAGTAGGCCGCGTTGTTGCAAAGCAAGACTTTCTGCCTAATTACTATATGCCAAATTGGCGAGAAGGTTCGGTCATAGATGCAAATCAACAGCTTGATGTCAAGCTGGAAGTGGCTGACCCAGGCCAAGATGCACAAAATTTTGAATTTCATTTTCGTGAATTTAAATCGTAAATTCTTACCAAAGTAATTGCAATTTATTTTTGTTAGTGCATCTGGTTTTTTTATTTTGCGATCTGTATTAGGATGTTTTCCCTGAACACGATCTGACCGGAACCTAACTAATCTGATGTTGCAAATCGGTCCTCACAAGCTGCGCAATAACGTGTTTCTAGCGCCTATGGCTGGAATCACAGATGCGCCATTTCGCAAACTTTGTGCGCGCGAAGGTGCAGCGTATGCTGCATCAGAAATGATTTCCAGTGATGCATTGCTTTTTGCAACTGATAAAACCCGACATCGAATCAAGCGTGTTGACAATGGCCTTCCGCATGCAGTACAAATTGCTGGGTCTGAACCAACTGCTATGGCTGATGTTGCTGAATTAAATGTGAACTACGGCGCAGAAGTTATTGATATCAACATGGGTTGCCCGGCTAAAAAGGTATGTAATAAAGCGGCTGGTTCTGCTTTACTCGAACACCCTGATTTGGTTCGCGACATAATCAAAGCGGTTGTTGCAAGAGTTAACGTACCGGTTACATTGAAAATCAGAACGGGCACTAATCCCGATCAGAGAAACGGTGTTGAGATAGCACGTCTTGCAGAAGAAGAGGGAATCGCTTGTCTCGCTGTACACGGTCGTACGCGTACTGATCGTTTTAAAGGCAATGCGGAGTACAATACGATTGCTAAAATAAAAAAAGCGGTTAATATGCCCGTTATTGCCAACGGCGATATCAGTTGTGCCGAAGATGCGAAAAAAGTACTTGAAATAACTGGCGCTGATGGCGTTATGATAGGAAGGGCGGCACAGGGGAATCCGTGGTTGTTTAAATCGATAACTGAACAACTCAATGGAAACAACGCGCCGCTGCCACCAACAACAGAACAAATATACGAGACCTTGACTGCACACTTGAACGACCTCTATGAGCTTTACGGCGAATTTACGGGAGTGAGAGTTGCACGCAAGCATATCGCTTGGTACTGCAAAGGAATACGTAACGCGACTGAATTTCGCGCTCGTGCCTACAGCAAAGAATCAAGCGTAGAACAGCTTGCGATTGTTGAGGAGTTTTTCACCTGCCCAGATTCGTTTGCGGCAGCCGCCTGAGTAATTTATGGTTTCAGAATCCACAACACAAAACACCCAGAACACACCGATAGAATCTAGAGAAGATTCCAGGGAAGATACGGCGCTACAGCGCTGCGTCAATAGCGAACTGGAACGCTATTTTGAAATGCTTGATGGTGAAGTGCCTCGCGACTTGCATCGCCTGGTTATGCGACAAGTCGAGTCGGCGCTGATTACTCACGTTCTTGAAGAATGTCGTGGTAATCAAAGCAAAGCTGCTCAGTGGCTTGGCATCAGTCGTGGCACCTTGCGCGGAAAACTGGCAGACAGCAAGCAAACTTGACCGCAGATTCAGTTAAACGCTGTGCCTTACTCAGCGTATCTGATAAAACCGATATCTGTTCAATAGCCCAGGCGCTGCAAAGCGCCGGCTATACCTTGCTATCAACTGGTGGTACCGCGAAGCTCTTACGAGACGCTGGCTTGCCTGTGACTGAGGTGTCCGAGCATACTGGTGCTGCCGAAATGATGGCAGGTCGTGTCAAAACGCTGCATCCCACAGTACATGGCGGGATTCTGGGCAGACGAGGCACCGATGATGCGCTAATGCGCGAACGGAACATAGCCCCGATAGACTATGTTGTGGTTAATCTTTACCCGTTTGCGCAAACCGTTGCTCGAATAGACGCAAGCTTCGATGATGCCATTGAAAATATCGATATCGGTGGTCCTGCTATGGTTCGTTCGGCGGCAAAAAACCACGCTTCTGTCTCGGTTATCACTGATCCTGCAGATTACTCACGCGTTATTGATTCTTTGCAGGCTACAGCTGAAGATCAAGCACAGTTGCGTTTTGAGCTGTCAGCCAAGGCGTTTGCGCATACAGCCAATTACGATGGCACAATCGCTGATTTTCTTGGACGCATAAAAACGCCAGGTAATGTTGATGAGCGCAAAGCCTTTCCTGATACTCTTACTCGTCAGTATGTTTTATCCAACGAGCTTCGGTACGGGGAAAACCCGCATCAACAAGCAGCGCTGTACCACGAGCAATCTCCGGCGGTTGGGTCACTTGCTGCATCTGAATTGATTCAAGGCAAAGCTCTCTCCTATAACAACGTCATGGACGCCGATGCTGCGCTTGCCTGCGTCAGGCAGTTTGATGACATAGCTTGTGTAATAGTCAAACACGCCAATCCGTGCGGTGTATCTATCGCTGACTCGGTTCTAGATGCATATGATCGTGCCTATAAAACGGATGAAACATCCGCCTTCGGTGGCATCATTGCTTTTAATCGAAGCCTGGATGTAGCCACGGCAAAAGCCATTACGGAGCGGCAATTTGTAGAGGTGATTATTGCCCCAGGTATGGAGCCTGGTGTGGCGGATGTATTGGCGGCATACCCTAATGTTCGATTGCTCGACTGTCTTAGCCAGCCCCCTGTGGACAATAACTGGATAGTCAAACCAGTTTCCGGTGGCATTTTAGTGCAAGATGATGATCTGCACTCTCTATCGGCTAACGACATCACTGTTGTTACAAAACGAGCACCAACGCCATCCGAGTTACAAGATTTACTTTTTGCCTGGAATGTCGCCAAGTTTGTAAAATCCAACGCCATTGTGTACTGCAAGAACAAAGCAACGGTAGGCGTTGGCGCGGGTCAGATGAGCCGTGTGTATTCTGCTAAAATTGCGGCGATTAAAGCAGCAGACGGTGGGTTGGAAGTCGCTGGCTCGGTAATGGCATCAGATGCCTTTTTCCCGTTTCGCGATGGTATGGACCACGCGGCCAGTGTTGGCATTGCAGCGGTTATACAACCCGGTGGCTCGCGTAATGACAGCGAGGTCATAGCTGCAGCTGATGAACACGACATGGCCATGGTGTTCACTGGGGTGAGACACTTTCGTCACTAGCCGATCGATCAGCCTGCGGCTAAAATAGCTGGTTTTGCATAAACCAGCAGGAGTTCCACCTTGTGGTTAAAACGATTAGCGCAGCAGGCTGTCATCTCTATCTGATACGACATGGCGAATCCGCAAACAACGCACTTGCCGATTCACAACGAGTTTCTGACCCTGCATTAACCGAGTTGGGGCATGAACAGGCGCATCAATTGGCGCAGCGGTATCGAAATCTTGACCGTATTGACCAGGTACTATCCAGCGGTTTTAGACGCACAATGCAAACAGCACAGCCGATGCTTGAAGCCCACGACATCAGGGCAACTATATGGACTGATTTGTTTGAAGTTGGCGGCTGCTTTAGCGGCTATAAGCCTCGTGAAATGGAAGGCGCCCCAGGTATGACTCACGCACAGATTGCAGCAGAATTTCCACGCTTTGATATACCCGACGATATTGACGAGCAGGGCTGGTACAAATGCCGGCCAGTCGAAACACGCGAGCTTGCTGTGTTTCGTGCCAGTGACCAGGCGATGCGCTTACGCAATACCTTTGAGCAAACTGACCAGATTGTATTGTGCTTTATTCATGCTGATTTCAAACAACTTCTGTTGCAGCAACTGTTGCCGGACATGCCTGAGTATCATATAGGTGATATACCCAACACTGGCGTTACTCATATTCACTTTAAGAATGGGAGACCAACCGTGTTGACGTATTGCGATACAGCGCATTTAACGTCAACCGCTTTTGCCAATGATACAAATTCACAATCATAAGCTGTGCAGCCAGATGATTCTGCTAAAGCTAAAACTGCAGTTGAACCGACGGTAAATTCATTGGAACCAATCAAGCTTTCCTAACTGGCTGACTTCGGTGTTGTTAATCAGTAGCAAAATTATTCGCAGCAATT
>CAYTJF010000089.1:16412-20124 GCA_964437945.1 uncultured Granulosicoccaceae bacterium | reverse complement strand
CAACGCAAGAATCGGGTGATCAGGATTGACTTCCAGAACCGGCTGGCTGCTGGGGACTTCGTGTCCGGCTTGCTTCATTAGCTGTTGCATATGCAATGCCATATCCTGCTGCCCCATAACCACACAGGCAGGAGAGCTGGTCAGGCGGGTTGATGCGCGAACATCGCTGGTATCTTTTTCCAGCACCGCCTTGATTCGCTTGAGCAGCGGTTCTGCGTCGGCCGCTTTTTCTTCCTTGGCTTTCTTTTCAGCTTCCTGCTCAGCATCGCTGAGACCGATGCCGGATAAATCCAGATCACCCTTGGCAACAGACACAAATGACTTTGAGTCGTACTCATTCAAATACGACATCATCCACTCATCAACGCGATCGTGCATCAGTAAAACCTCAATGCCCTTGTCGCGGAATATTTCAAGATGCGGGCTGTTGCTGGCCGCGTTGTAGCTATCGCCGGTAATGTAATAAATTTTGTCTTGCGAGAGCTGCATTCGCGCTATGTAATCGTCCAGGCTCACCATATTTTCACCCGCTTTAGACTCTTTAGTGGTGTCGAAGCGATACAACTTGGCGACTTGTTCTTTATTGGCAAAATCTTCACCAGGTGCTTCTTTAAGACACTGGCCAAACTCGGTCCAGAACTGCGCAAATTGTTCTGGCTCTTTGTCAGCCATTTTTTCCAGCATGCCCAGAATTTTCTGCACTGACCCGCGTCGAATGCTGTCGATGACTTTACTGTCCTGCAGAATTTCTCGCGAAACGTTTAATGGTAAATCGTTGCTATCGACCAGGCCACGCACAAACCGCAAGTAACGCGGCATGAGCTTTTCCGCTTCATCCATAATGAATACGCGCTGCACAAACAGTTTAATTCCATTCTTCTGGCTGGCAGATTCGTATAAATCGAACGGCGCTTTTTTCGGAATGTATAGCAGAGACGTGTATTCCTGCGTACCTTCCACTTTATTATGCGACCAGGTGAGTGGTGCTTCGTAGTCCTGACAAACCTGCTTATAGAACTCTTCGTACTCTTCGGCTTTAATTTGCGACTTTGGTCGCGTCCACAATGCTGAAGCCGCATTAATTTGTTCAAACTGTGGTTCAGGTGCCGACTCATCAGGCTTTTCAGACTCTTCAGTGTTTTCGGCAGGAGGAGCCGGAGGAGGTACATCCTCAAGCATCATGATCGGAAAAGTGATGTGGTCGGAGTATTTTTTGATGATACTGCGCAAACGCCAGCTATTAACGAAGTCTTTGCAGTCTTCTTTCACATGCAAAACAACCTCGGTACCGCGCGATGCTTTGCTCACCTGACCCAGCGTGTAACCACCACTGCCATCGGACGTCCATTGAGTGGCTGTGTCGGCGGCATCGCCAGCTTTTCTTGTTGTAAGCTCAACTTTTTCGGCAACAACGAACGCTGAGTAAAAGCCAACACCAAACTGACCAATCAGTTTTGCATCGGTTTTCTGGTCACCGGTTAAAGATTCTAGAAATTGTTTGGTGCCCGACTTTGCAATGGTTCCGATATTAGCAACCACTTCGTCGCGATTCATACCAATACCATTGTCGCTTACGGTGATGGTGCTGGCTTCCTCGTCGAAAGTAACGTGCAACTTCAGCTCGCTGTCGTCCTCATACAAACCATTGTTGGCGATCGCTTCAAAGCGCAATTTATCGCATGCGTCAGAGCCGTTGGAGATGAGTTCACGCAGGAATATTTCCTGGTTGCTGTACAGCGAATGAATCATCAGCTGCATTAGCTGCGAAACTTCGGCTTCGAATGACATTTGCTCCTGAGGAGCGTCGGATTTGGTTTTTTCGCTCATGACTCACTCAATCCTAGGCACTTGGCCAAAACTGGTTACTCAATCGATACATTATGTATCGATAAACGCTATAGGGGCTATAAACTAATGGGGCGGCCAACACCTGCTCGGTCACAAAGCGTCGACTATCCGCCATGAATATTGAGGACAGTAGGCCGATATTTCAAGAGAAAAAGCCCACGTTTATTCACAGGTACATTCAATATTGCCGCCAATATTGCCGTTCAGGGAGCAGCTCTTTTTTTAGCAAAACGACAACCAGCAAAAAGGCGCATCATTGGTGATACGCCCACAAACTTACTTTTTACCAAGTTAGGTGCCAAAAAAGCCTTACAGCTTTTCCTTGATTCGAGCAGCTCGACCCGTGAGGCCCCGCAAATAGTAAAGCTTAGCGCGACGCACCGCACCACGACGCTTTACATCGATTTCAGCAACCAGCGGGCTATAGGTCTGAAATACACGTTCAACACCTTCGCCATGAGAAATTTTGCGAACCGTGAATGCAGAGTTCAGACCACGATTGCGCTTGGCTATAACAACGCCTTCGAAAGCCTGTAAACGCTCACGATCGCCTTCCTTGACGCGAACTTGCACAACAACGGTATCGCCAGCTGAAAAATCCGGAATGACTTTTTCCATCTGTTCGGCGTTAATTTGATCGATTATCTTGCTCATGTTTCTACCTTTTAAACCTTCTACTGCTCAGATTTATTACCGCCCTGAGCGTCGTTCAACTGTTTTAAAACCAATTTGTCCGCCGCCGTCAATCTTGCCTTGGCAAGTAAATCGGGTCGCCGTTCCTGTGTTCTTGTTAACGCCATATTTCGGCGCCACAGGGCAATTGCCTTGTGATCGCCGCTGGTCAGCACAGCCGGAACTGCCTGTTGACCAAGCACCTCGGGCCTGGTGTAGTGAGGATGGTCTAATAACCCATCTTCACCAAACGAATCTTCTGCGGCAGACAACGGATGACCCAAAACACCTGGAATTAACCGGCTTAAGGCATCAATGACTACCATCGCAGCAACTTCACCACCGCTCAATACGAAATCCCCTATGGAGATTTCATCATCGACGAATTCGGTGATAACCCGTTCGTCGATACCTTCATACCTGCCAGCGATCAGTACAATGCCTTCAAAATCAACGCCTTCAGTACCTGCACACTCGCACAACTCGCGCACCATTGACTGTTCAAGTCGCGTGCCCTGCGGCGATAAGTACACCGTTCTGGCATTCGGCACAGCCAGTTTTGCGGCCTGAATTGCCGCTATAAGCGGCTCAGCCTTCATGACCATTCCCGGACCACCACCAAACGGACGATCATCTACGGTGCGATGGTTATCGCCAGTAAAGTCGCGCGGGTTGAACAGGCTTACACTGATCTTGCCGTCTTTAACCGCCCTGCCAACAACACCTGCCGCCAGAAACGATTCAAGCAGTTCCGGAAACAGTGTGATCACTGCAAAATTCAAAAATCCGGGTCCCAATCCACAACAATATGCCGTCCTGGCAAATCGACAGTAACCACCACCGATGGCCTAATCCATGGAATCAGAATGTCACCATTCTGATTTTCTGGCTTGGCCTGCAAATCCGCGTGCTGATCTTTCACAACTCGCTGGTCCTTTACAACCATTACATCATTGGCACCGGTTTCAAACATACGGTCAACCGGGCCAATGGCAACGCCCTGAAGCGTTGTTACTGCGCAGCCCACCAGATCGGTCCAGTAGTATTCTTCACCATCAAGCACCGGCAAGTCTGTGCGCGGTACCGAAATTTGCAGCCCAATCACAGGCGCTGCCAACTCGCGTGTGTTGATGCCTTCCAACTGAGCAACGACGTTTTTGCCAGAGCGTTTGCCACCCTTCACCTTGATAGG
>CAYTJF010000089.1:0-16312 GCA_964437945.1 uncultured Granulosicoccaceae bacterium | reverse complement strand
CCCCTAGCCACCATTGTGAGTAGGTAACGATATTTTCTCGTGGTGCAGTGTCTGAATGCACCTTCACCCATCCCCGAACACCAAAATACCCTGTGATTTTGCCGAGTACGACGAATTCAGTGTCTGAATCGGCTGACCGGTCACTCACGTTTGGTCGCGCTAAACAAAATTAACCATGTTAGTCACAATAACCCGGGCAATACAGTCGCAACAAAACAACAGCTCAGAAAGCCTAAGCTGCGGTAGCATTTTCCTTGCGGTAGCCTTTGACAACCTTGGTGACTCGCTCGCTCATTTGAGCACCAACGCTTGTCCAATAGTCAACTCGATCAAGATCGATGACAGTAGCTGTGCTATCGCCACGTGCGACGGGATTGTAATAACCAAGCCGCTCAATGTAACGACCGTCACGACGTGAACGGCTATCGGTGGCGACTATGTGATAAAACGGCTGCTTTTTGGCGCCGCCGCGAGACAAACGGATGGTAACCATTGTTCTTTAAATTCCAGGTGCTTTAAATGCCAGCAATGCATTAGTTAAAGTGCTCGCCCCTACTTCTCTGAGCACTTCCATCAGGGGCGACCCACAATTATACCCGAAGCTGGACTACATGCCAAACCCGGGTGGCAATTTTCCCTGCATACCACGCATCATTTTGGCCATGCCACCCTTCGACATCTTCTTCATCATACGGCTCATCTGCATATGCTGCTTCATCAGTTTGTTGATATCCTGCACGGTCAAACCGGCACCAGCGGCAATTCGTTTCTTGCGAGAACCTTTGATAACAGCCGGAAACTGGCGTTCCTGCGGGGTCATAGAGTTAATCAGGGCAATCATTCGACTGAATTGTTTGTCATCAGCCTGCTTTTTCACCGCGTCTGGTAAATCCGCTGCGCCAGGCAATTTTTCCAACATGGCCGCCATACCGCCCATATTAGCCATTTGTTCCAGTTGATCACGCATGTCTTCCAGATCGAAGGTTTTGCCCTTCTTCATTTTTTTGGCGAATTTCTCCGCCTTGGCATGATCGACCTTGGCACTGACCTCCTCAACCAGCGACACGACATCGCCCATACCAAGTATGCGTGAGGCTATTCGATCAGGATGGAATAGCTCCAACGCATCGGTTTTTTCGCCCGAGCCGATAAATTTTATCGGCTTGCCTGTCACCATACGCACGGACAAGGCTGCTCCACCGCGAGCATCACCATCCGTTTTAGTCAACACCACCCCGGTTAATGGCAAGGTTTCACCAAAAGCTTTGGCTGTATTGGCCGCATCCTGGCCAGTCATGGCATCCACAACGAACAAGGTTTCAATTGGATTGAGTGTGCTGTGCAGGGCGCTAATTTCGCCCATCATTTCCTCATCGATTGCCAGACGACCAGCGGTATCAACCAGCAGCACATCGACATAGGCTTTTTTAGCAGCGGACAAGGCAGCAGTAGCTATATCGTTTGGGGACTGATCGGCGTTGCTTTCGAAAAAAGTGACATCGATTGATTCGGCCAGGGTTTGCAGTTGCTTGATCGCTGCAGGACGGTAAACGTCACAGCTGACGACCATGACTTTTTTGCGATCTTGCTCTTTGAGACGGCGCGCAAGTTTGCCAACCGTAGTGGTTTTACCCGCACCTTGCAGCCCCGCCATCAATATGACAGCCGGAGGTTCTGTGGCCAGATTCAGTACCGAGGTGTGTGCACCCATAACCTCGATCAATTCATCATTGACGACTTTGATCAGGGCTTGGCCAGGAGATAAGCTGCCAAGCACTTCCTGGCCCAGCGCTTTTTCGCGTACGCTATCGACAAAATTCTTGACCACTGGCAAGGCCACATCGGCCTCAAGCAAGGCCATGCGCACTTCACGCATGGTATCCTTGATGTTGTCTTCGCTGAGGCGCCCTTGTCCGCGTAACTGCTTTACCGTGCGGCCAAGTCGCTCACTTAATGAATCAAACATATTTGAATTCTGCCCTTTTCTTTATTTGCATCTTTATTTGCAAAAAAGGTTGCAATGATGATCGTAAAGATGATCACAAAGATGACTGTAAAAATGCGACTGAGTCCCAGTATAACGGTCTGTGCGTCGTAAGCTTAGCTTCATGACGAACTATTTGCCTGCATTGGCTATTGCAGTATTCTATAGTGGCGCCGCCTGGCTGTTAATCAACAGGTTAAGGCAACCCACGGCCGGCACCACTGGTGTATTTGAAGGCAAGCGACCTGCACTTTTGCTTGCAGCTATTGCCGCCGTGCTGCACAGCTTTATAGCCTATCAGCACTCCGGATTACCTGACGCATTGAGCTTGCCGTTTTTTACCGCGCTCTCGGTCACCATGCTAGCCATTGTGATCATTCAACTTATCATGTGCATTACAAGGCCTGCAGATTATTTGGGATTGCTCATTTACCCTATTGCCGCTGCATGCATCCTGAGTAGCGAACTTATGCAAAGCTCGGCAAAACCGTTAGCTCAATCGTTGCAATTACATATACTACTGTCCATCACCGCCTATGCCGTGCTTGCCCTGGGAGCAGCTCAGGCAGTTCTGGTGGCTGTGCAACGACGCTATCTAAACAAACATCAGCCCGGTGGGTTTATTCGCGCACTGCCACCGCTGACCAGCACCGAATCAATGCTTTTTTCGCTGCTAAGTGTAGGTTTTGCGCTGCTAACCTTATCCCTGGTCAGTGGGTTTGCCTTCCTGGAAGACATGTTTGCGCAGCAAGTTGTCCATAAAACTGTGCTGTCGTGTCTTGCGTGGATCATCTTCGCGGTGTTGTTATTTGGTCGATGGCGTTTCGGCTGGCGCGGCCAGAGGGCGGTGCGATGGACGCTGGGCGGATTTGCAACGCTGTTAGTCGCCTATTTCGGTAGTAAGTTAGTGCTGGAGCTCATTCTTCACCGCTGATCTAAAAGCGTTGCTATGATTCACTGATATGACCGTTTTGAGTCTGATAATTTTGAGTCTGAACAACCCGAGGACCCATCTTAATTGAACGCCATACCAACCGGCGCACTATTTTTTATTTTGTTGTTGCTGGTGCTTACATCTGCGTTTTTCTCTGGTTCTGAAACGGCACTCATGTCGTTGAATCGGTATCGACTGCGGCACCTGGCCAACAATGGCAACAAAGCCGCACTTCGAACCGCCAGACTGCTCGACAACCCTGAGCGTCTTATCAGCCTGATTTTACTTGGCAATAACTTTGTCAATATACTCGCCTCGGCTATTGCCACCGTTATTGCACTGCGCTTGATGGGAGAACCAGGCATCGCTGTTGCTACCGGACTGCTTACGCTGGTCATTCTGGTTTTCGCTGAAGTCACCCCAAAAACCTTCGCTACGCGTCGGGCCGAGCAAGTTGCTTTTGTTGCATCTGCTGTCTATGGCCCCCTGTTGATCATAACGTCTCCGCTGGTACATGTGATCAACTGGATAAGCACCAACATATTGCGCCTGTTCAAGGTTAACGCCCGAACGGCCAGCGACGAACGATTAAGCAGTGAAGAATTACGCACCGTAGTTAATGAAACCTCTGGCATGATTCCAGCCCGTCATCGCGACATGCTGCTCAACATTCTTGATTTGGGTTCAATCCTGGTAAATGACATCATGGTCCCGCGCAATGACATCATCGGTATCGATCTGGAAGACCCATGGGAAGATATCCTGCAACAAATAACCAATAGTCCTCACGGTCGCTTATTGGTTTTTAGAGAAAACATTGACGAAGTAATTGGCTTCGTCCACTTGAGAAAAATGCTCGAAGGCTTGCGCATGGGCAACTTAACGCAAAGCTATCTTGAATCGGTCGTGCGTGATGCCTACTTCATTCCTGAAGGCACAAGCCTTACTGTGCAACTACTGAATTTTCAACGTGAAAAAAGACGCGTTGGTCTGGTGGTTGATGAATATGGCGATATCCAGGGCCTGCTTACCATTGAAGATATTCTGGAAGAAATTGTTGGTGAATTCGATATCGACCCGCAGGTCACAACACCTGAAATTCATCCGCAGGATGATGGTGGCTTTATCGTCGATGGCTCTGCGCAAATACGCAATTTAAATAAAGCCCTGAACTGGAACTTACCATCAGATGGTCCTAAAACACTTAACGGTATTGTGCTGGAACATTTCGAAAATTTTCCCAGGCAAGGTGCGCAATTTAATTTCAATAACCACCCGATGACTATATTGGAAGTGCAAGACAACCGTGTTGTACAAGTGTTGATTGATGTAGCTGTTAACGATGACAATGACGATGATGATGACGAACAAGCGGTTGCTGCAAATACCGCTGGATAAAGGAACATGTCCAAAGCCAAATCACAGTACCAGTGCACCGATTGTGGCGCAGTAGCTAGCAAGTGGAATGGCCAATGCGCCGATTGCGGTGCGTGGAACACACTTGAGGAAGCACTCAACACAGGTACTGGCAAAGCGGCTAATCCGCGTTTTGAGGGTTATGCCGGCAATAGCAAAATAACCACCGCCACCGATGTATCTCTGAGCGCACAGGCGCGAATTAGCTCTGGGCTGAGCGAGCTTGATCGCGTACTTGGCGGAGGTCTGGTACACGGCTCGGTGACACTACTTGGCGGTGACCCCGGCATTGGCAAGTCAACATTGCTGGTTCAATGCCTGGCTAACCTTTCAGTGAACCATTCCACTTTATACATCACCGGTGAAGAGTCTTTGCAGCAAGTAGCCATGCGTGCTAAACGACTGGAACTACCCCAAGAGCATTTACGTTTGCTGGCTGAAACTCGTGTTGAAGCCATTCTCGCACATGCAGACAAAGAAAAACCGGCTTTTATGGTCGTCGATTCCATTCAAACCGTGTACACCGAACTACTCAATTCAGCCCCCGGTGCCGTTGCTCAGGTTCGTGAAAGCGCTGCACGCCTGGTTCGCTACGCAAAGCAAACCGGCACGGCTGTTTTTCTGGTCGGCCATGTCACTAAAGAGGGCGCTCTGGCAGGTCCTCGCGTGTTAGAGCATATGGTTGATACCGTACTTTATTTTGAAGGTGAATCAGGCAGTCGTTATCGGGTCATTCGCGCGGTCAAAAACCGCTTTGGTGCAGTTAATGAGCTGGGTGTGTTTGCGATGGCCGAAAAAGGTTTGCAGGTGGTGAAAAACCCATCAGCTATTTTCCTGTCTAAACATCCAGAGCCTGTTAGCGGTAGCGTCATACTGATCACTCGCGAAGGTACACGGCCATTGCTGGTTGAGGCACAGGCGTTGGTTGATACCAGCCATGGCGGCAGTCCACGGCGTGTAGCGCTTGGCCTGGAACAAAACCGTCTGGCTATGTTGCTGGCGGTCATGCACCGGCACGCCGGTATCGCTATGTTCGATCAGGATGTCTATGTCAATGTTGTCGGTGGCGTGCGCATTTCAGAAACGGCCGCAGATTTGCCAGTACTGCTCGCCGCCCTATCTTCATTTCGCAACCGGCCATTGCCGGCCGATCTGGTGGTATTCGGCGAGATCGGCCTGGCCGGAGAAGTCCGCCCGGTTGCCAATGGCGAACAGCGATTACATGAAGCGGCCAAGCACGGCTTCAAGCGCGCCATTGTACCCCACGCAAACAAACCCAAAAGCCCCATAAAGGGTTTTCGAGTCGATGGCATTCACAGGCTTCATGAAGCGCTCGTTTTGTTAGAATAGAAAAGATCAACTCGGCGTTTAAAGGAAAAATACGGTGGCACAAAAAGCGATAAAAATAGCCAAATCCACCAGTTTTGAGGACGCTCTGAGTGAACTGGAAAACATTGTCAAGACACTCGAAGCAGGTGATCAGCCATTGGATGCATCGCTGACTCAGTTTGAACGTGGCGTTGCACTGGCACGCTTTTGTCAGCAATCACTGTCAACCGCAGAACAAAAAATCAAGGTGTTATCCAATGAAGATGGCGAAGAATCGCTAGATGAGTTTGACCCGACCGGTGAATAATTTTAACGCCCGATTACTGCAATACAAATCTCGTGTCGACCTGGCACTTGATCAGCACTTACCAAGCGATTCAGACTCTACAACCTTACTGCCAAAAGCGATGCGCTACGCCATCACCAATGGTGGCAAACGCGTAAGACCGGTACTCACTTATGCTACTGGCGCAGCTCTCGGTGTTCCTCTGGACAGGCTCGATGTTGCTGCCTGCTCAGTTGAAATGATGCACGCCTACTCCCTGGTTCATGATGACTTACCAGCCATGGACGATGATGATCTGCGACGCGGGCAGCCCACCCTGCACCGAAAATTTGACGAAGCCACCGCCATCCTTGCAGGAGATGCATTGCAAGCGCTGGCCTTTACTGTGCTGGCTACCAACAACGATCACATGCTGGATCCAGCTGCTCGTTTACAGATGGTCACTGTACTTGGCGAGGCCAGTGGAGCCAACGGCATGGCTGCCGGGCAGGCCATCGACCTGGAATCGGTTGGCAAAGTATTAACACTTGAACAACTCGAAGACATGCACCGTCACAAAACCGGAGCACTTATTCAAGCCAGTACCAGATTGGCTGTACTGACCGCCAGTTCTGTCGACGACACAGTGGCTGCAAAAATCGACTCCTATGCTGGCGCAATCGGACTGTCGTTTCAAATTGTTGATGATATCCTTGATATCACAAGTGATACAGAAACTCTGGGCAAAACCCAAGGTGCTGATCTGGCGCTAAACAAACCCACTTACCCAGCTCTGCTAGGACTTGATGGCGCGAAGGAATATGCTCAAAACATGCACAGTTGCGCTTTGGAAAGTCTGACCGGGCTGGACACAGAATTTGACGAACTAAGAAAACTTTCTCAATTTATCGTCAATAGAAGTAATTAATCACAATTTTGTCTATAAATCGATATCTTGATCGCTTGTCAGCGATGGTATTCACCCCCCATAATCATCGGTCGAGGAGAACCATTTATAATGACTAACGCTGATCACTTCCCTCTGCTGTCTTTGGTAAATTCACCAGCCGATCTTCGCCAACTGGACGACTCACAACTACCGCAATTTTGTGATGAGTTGCGCAAGTTTGTGATTGAATCTGTGGCGATTACTGGCGGACATCTTGGTGCCAGCCTGGGTACCATAGAACTCACCGTTGCGCTGCACTACATTTTTAAAACGCCCATTGACCAGCTCGTTTGGGATGTAGGACATCAAACCTACGGACATAAAATCATTACCGGCCGACGAGATCGCATGGACACCATGCGCAAAAAAGGCGGACTTGCCGGTTTTCCTAACAGGGTCGAATCCGAGTACGACTCGTTTGGTGTGGGCCACTCAAGTACCTCTGTAAGCGCAGCCTTGGGCATGGCACTGGCAGCAAGAGCAGCCAATGAAGGAAAAGCACCTAATGAACAACAAAAAACCGTTGCCGTTATCGGCGATGGTGCACTAACCGCCGGGCTGGCCTACGAGGCGCTTAATCATGCGGGTGGTGTGAAGGCCGACATGATTGTGGTTTTAAACGACAACGATATGTCCATCTCACCCAATGTAGGTGCAATGAACAAATACCTTGCACGTATGTTGACCGGCAAAATTGTATCAGGTGCTCGTGAGGGTACCAAGAGCGTGCTAAGCAAAGTGCCCTCCATGCTTGAACTCGCACGCCGAACAGAAGAACACGTAAAAGGTATGGTAGTGCCTTGCTCGCTGTTCGAAGAACTTGGCTTTAACTACTTTGGTCCAGTCGATGGTCACGATGTGGGTTCACTTGCCGATGTATTAAAAAATATGCGCGGACTAAAAGGCCCGCTGTTTTTGCATGTAGTCACCAAAAAAGGTCATGGCTATAAATTTGCAGAACAAGATCCATTAGCCATGCACGCAATGACACCATTCGATCCTGCTACTGGCAAAGCCCTTAAAAGCAGCAAATCCAATTCACCAACTTACACGCAAGTGTTCGGACAATGGCTATGCGACATTGCTGCGAAAGATGAAAACGTTGTGGGTATTACACCTGCTATGCGGGAAGGCTCAGGCATGGTTGAATTTGAAAAACAGTTTCCACAACAGTATTTTGATGTTGGCATTGCCGAACAGCATGCTGTGACACTTGCAGCCGGATTGGCATGCGGTGGCAAAAAACCAGTTGTTGCTATTTACTCTACGTTCCTGCAACGCGCCTACGATCAGCTTATACATGATGTCGCCATTCAGAACTTACCGGTACTGTTCGCTATTGATCGTGCTGGCCTGGTGGGTCCGGACGGCCCGACACACGCTGGCAGTTTCGACTTCAGCTTTATGCGCTGCCTGCCTAACATGGTCATCATGGCACCGGCGGATGAGAACGAGTGTCGGCAAATGCTGTATACCGGATATCAACACGATGGCCCGTCTTCAGTTCGTTATCCACGTGGCAATGGCCCGGGAGTTCTGGTTGAAGAACCCATGCAAGCGCTAAACATTGGCGAAGCAAAACAGTTGGCGCAAGGAGCCGATGTTGCACTGCTGGCGTTTGGCACCATGGTCACGCCAGCAAAAAAACTGGCCTTAGAGCTTGGCTATACCGTGGTGAACATGCGCTTTGTAAAACCGCTTGACACCAAATTAATCGACTCATTAGCCAGCACCCATAAATTACTGATCACCCTGGAAGAGAATGCAATCGCCGGAGGTGCGGGTGCAGGCATAGCTGAGTATCTTTCTACCACGTCAAGCACAACACCGGTTCAAATCATTGGATTGCCAGACGAATACATTGAACATGGTGATCGCAATGAGCTACTGACGCAGTGCGGGCTGGATGAGGCTGGAATACGCTCACAAATAAAAGCAGTTGTTTCAGCCGAAGATCAACTACGCCAATTCGCTTAGTTCATCTGAATTGATTGCAGGCACTGCTGCTTTATTTGTGCTTATTAAATCAAACCATTCGCTACAACTGTGTTGTTGCAAAACCGTTACACGGTTATCATTGGCTGGAAGATACTCCGACATAGTCGCGTAAGCGGCAATGTCAGTATTGTTCTGTTCACTTAAGTGTCCCAACAATATAGTTTGCATGTCTGCATGGTCAACACGCTTTACCAACTGCCCGGCCTGAACATTGCCAAGATGGCCAAAGTCTGAACGTATGCGAGCTTGCAAGCTTGGCGGATACGGACCGTTACTGAGCATATGCTCATCGTAGTTACTTTCAACCAGTAAACCTGTTACCCCGGAAAGCTTCTCTTCCACGTGAGGTGTACTGGCACCCAGATCGGTAACACAGGCAAAACGAACACCTTGATTTGAAAATATATACTGACAGGATTCAGCTGCATCGTGTGGTGTTGGAAACGGGTCGATATCAATATCGCCTATTTTAAATGGCTGATGTGCGCTAATCAGATTTGTATGCGTAAAGCGCTGGTCACGTAAAGCGTTGAAAGTACCATGTGTTAACCAGACAGGCTTTGCAAACTTGCGGGACAAGGGCCCAATGCCTTTAACATGATCACCGTGCTCATGTGAAATAAGCACGGCATCAAGATTGGCAGGTGTTAACCCAAGCTTTGCCATGCGCACAGTGGTTTCTTTCAGCGTAAAGCCGCAATCGAGCAATATCAACGTATCGGCGGTGCGCACCAATGTTGCGTTGCCAGCACTACCACTACCCAATGATGCTACTTGCAGCACTTAAATAATTTGCTCTTTGAGTGAGGTTAGTATTGCCAGCTCTTTATCTTTCGGCAAACGAGCACCACCTTGCTGAGTAACCAACACTCGCACAGCACTAACATGTACCGGCGTCAACGAAAAGAGCAAGGGTTCAGTGCCGGTCTGCGGCGCTGCCTGTATGACCCCAACACTATCATCGCTAAGCACTACCTCATATTCGAGATTGTTAACAGCATCTTTTATTTCACGAAAAGAAGGAGTAAACCCTTTGTGTACAACCAGCTGACTGCCGATAGCGGTAGTTTGCACTTCCGCGTCGTCGATTATCGCGTTGGCTTGAGGCTCAGACAGAATTCCCTGGGCTTGTTGTTGTTCTGCACCAAGAAAAACCAGCAGTTCAATTAGAATCTGTGCCACCTGTTCTGGATTATGACTCGACGCCGGCCATTGTTCATCTTCCGCCGAATTATTAATCGAATTATTAACCGCTTCACCCGAGAGTTGCATTGACCGGACAAACAGCCGCGTAGCCAAGCCATTGCGTTCCAGGCGGAATGCGAATCTGGAAAACAACTCATCGCCAGAGATAAGATTCTTGAGCAGGCCACCATTTTTTTCTGTATCGGCGCGCCACTGGGTAAATATCAGACCCGTCGTTGGTGCTGTTTTTTCAACAACTAATTTTTGTTTTTTTATAAATTCGAGCACCAGAGGCCACACACTCTCGGCACTTTGATTTAATTCGAGCCAGTTTTGATTGTCTCTTCGGATATATTGTGCACCGGAAAATTCTGGTAACAAGCGGTTACGTGTTAACGGACCCGCCTCCACACCGGGTAAAATAAATTGCTCGCCATTGCTAACGTTGGTTAGATCAGGGGGAATTTGCAGCTCTTTCGCTTCGTTTGATGTTTCACTGTAGATAACGTCTGGACTGCTCGCCGGGTTATTAAATCCGCACCCTGTCAATGTTGCCAAACCAATCACTGAAATGGTAAGCGAAAGGCCATACATTGAAACTGGTAACGCGAAAACTGATTTGCTATTGCGTATCATCTTTAGATGCGTATCCGTTATTTGTTGTACGTTTAAACCCAGAAGCACAAACTGTGCATTGCAAGCGTATTTGACTTTACAGCGCGCCTGCCTTGTTTAAAGCGGCACGAACTGTGTCGTGAAACTCTTGTGCCAGTGGCGTCAGTGGCAGCCGAATACCAGGACCCATTTTACCCATTTGCTGCAAGGCCCATTTTACCGGTATTGGATTCGATTCCAAAAACAAGCTGGTGTGCAAATCAGCCATTTGCGCATCAAGCGCTTGTGCTGCCGATCGGTCTCCGGTCAATGCCGCAGCGCACATATCGTGCATCAATTTTGGCGCAACATTGGCTGTGACTGAAATATTACCTTTCGCTCCTGCCAGAATGCTTTCCATGGCTGTTCCATCATCACCAGTGACAACCATAAAATCGTCGGCACAGGCGTTGACCAGTTCTTTGATTCGTTCAACCGTGCCAAAGGCTTCTTTTATACCAACGATATTACTGATGTTAGACAACCGAGCTGTAGTTGCAACCTGCATATCGACCGAAGTCCGGCCCGGCACGTTATAAAGTATTTGTGGAATATCAACCGCATTGGCAATTGCCTGAAAATGCCGGAACAAACCCTCTTGCGTTGGTTTGTTGTAATACGGCGTTACCAGCAGACAGGCATCTGCCCCGGCCTGTGCCGCATGGCTGCTCAGTTCAATCGCCTCTGCTGTTGAATTTGCACCTGTACCGGCAATAACAGGGACTCGTTTGTTAACCGCCTCGACAACCTGATTGATCACGCTGGTGTGTTCCGGAACCGTCAATGTCGCCGATTCACCACTGGTACCTACGGCCACAATGGCATCGGTACCAGCCGCTATATGAAATTCAACCAATTCGGCCAATGCCGCGCTATCGATCTCGCAACTTACCGCAGAATCGACATCGCCCTCGCCAAGCATTGGGGTTGCCAATGCCACCATACTGCCCTGAAACATGGAAATTCCTCGCCGTGCCGGGGCAACATGCACCAGCTATTCGCAGCACTTATTGTAACCGACGCGCTACTATAGGTGGAATACCAATCAGGAATCCCCTATGAGCGACCCGAAAATTGGCAAAGCAGCGCCGGCTTTCAACCTCCCGGCAACCGGACCAGAGGAAGATCAAAAGGTGCGCCTCAGCAAATTAAAAGGCCGCAATGTGGTGGTGTATTTTTACCCTCGCGATGCCACACCGGGCTGCACCACTGAAAGTCAAAACTTTCGCGATGCACACAAAGCATTTGACAAAGCCAACACGACGATTTTGGGCATATCGCAAGACTCGATACAGAGCCACGAGAAATTTCACGCCAAACAGTCACTCAATTTTGAGCTGCTCAGCGATGAGTCAGGAGATGTTTGCAAAAAATACGGTGTGCTGAAACTGAAGAAAATGTACGGAAAGGAATTTATCGGGATTGAGCGCTCGACTTTTTTGATTGATAGCAAAGGTGTGTTACGGGCCGAGTGGCGCAAAGTGAAAGTACCCGGCCACGTCGATGAGGTCCTACTGGCGGCCCGGGAGCTATAAACTGCTTTCTGTTCCTGCTGGTTCGGTCTCGGTGGTCTCAGCAGCGCGCCGGCGCATTTTCTTCCCTTTGGGCCAGGAGTTGAGCACCGCTTGAATGAGTGTGGCCAATGGTATGGCAAAAAATACACCCCAAAAACCAAACAGCCCACCAAAAAACAATACGGCAACAATGATTGCTAGTGGATGCAAATTCACCACTTCAGAAAACAACAGCGGCACAAGGACATTACCATCGAGTATTTGAACGACCTGGTACACGAGCAGCAGGTAACCCAGTTTAGGGGTGAAACCCCATTGAAAATAGGCAATAAGTGCTATCGGAACCGTAACTGCAACCGCACCGACATAAGGAATAATGACCGACAAACCAACACAAAAGCTCAATAGCAGTGAGTAGTTCAGGCCCATAACCTCAAACACAATGTAGGACACTACCCAGACAATAACGATTTCAACAAACTTACCGCGAATGTAGTTGGCAATTTTCTGATCGACTTCACGCCAGACTCGAAGTGATAGCTGACTACGTTTAGGTACAAAATGACTGGCCCAGGACATTAACTTATCTTTGTCTTTGAGTGCGAAGAACACCATGAACGGCACAAGAACAACGTAAACAGTAATAACAATAATGGTGCCGAGCCTGGCAATCGAAAAGGACAATATTGTCTGCCCGAAGTTAGTAGCATCGGTAGCAAAATTGCCGATCATATTGTTTATAAATTCAACGGTAACAACCTCGGGGTACAGTTCAGGCAAGCGTAAGAGCAGTTCCTGACCTTTAGCTATCATGCCAGGCACTTCACGTACAACCTGGGTTAGCTGCTGTGACAAAATTGGCACCAACACAAAAAGAACAAGCAGAGACAAGGTAACGAACAACAGTAATACGATAGTGACCGACAAAGTGCGAGGCATACCCCATCGCTCGGTTGTGGCGACCACACCTTCGAGCAAATAAGCCAGAACCAGAGCGACAACGACCGGGGCGAGGATGTCACCGAACAACCACAGTAAACCGAACAGGCCCAGCAGCATTAAAGCCAGTATGACGGCCTGCGGGTCTGAAAAATTTCGGTTATACCAGTCGCGAATGATGTCCAGCATAGCCGGAGCGACTCCTTTGTCTGCAGATTGTGTAAATGTATAGTTCATATCGCTAATCGAACTATTATGCCACCTCTAAACGACAGTAATGGCAACTAACACTTATGTATAAGTGGATATTGCAATATTGATGCAAATGCTTACATGTCATGTGACAAATTATTGTCTAAGCAACTCTAGATGCGCAATATTGCTGCGCAAATTGAAACAATTCATCCATCAAATGGGTTCGGAATTTTTGTCGTTGTCTAACAAAGTAGAAAGTACGCAGTACCGGAGGATCGGTCGGAACTGAAACCAACTGACCCAACTTTTCCTCTTTAACCAGGGCCACAGCCGACACAATCGAGATGCCCATACCTGCTTGAACAGCGCCTTTAATGGCCTCTGTACTACCTAGCTCAAATGGTTGATTGAGTTGATCCTCATGCAAGCCATTTTCTTCGAGAAAACGCGCAATTACGCTGCGTGTTCCGGAGCCCTCTTCGCGAAATACGAACGGATAATTCAGTAATTCCTGTGGTGATATGGTCGGTTGACCAGCCAGAGCATGATCAGGTGGCAAGATTACGCGTAACTCATCAGCCTGACAGTCTTCGACCATCAAAAACTGATTATTTACCTCACCTTCCACCACACCCAGATCAATGCTGTTATCCGCAACCATACCTACTACCGAATCGGTATTAGCCACGCGCAAACGCACTTGCACATCAGGGAATTTTTTCTGAAAACCACCCAATAGATCTGGCAGCATGTACTCAGCAATGGTCGTGCTCGCCCCCAGAGTGACCAGGCCGGAAGTGTCGCCGGTAATTGATTTAACCGATTCGTGCATGTCGCCGTACAAAGCAATTATTTGATTAGCGTAACTGAGCACCTCCTCACCTGCGCGAGTCAGACTGATGCGGTTGTTCTCTCGATCAAACAAACGCGTGTTGAAATCTGCTTCGAGCTGTCGAATCTGGTGCGTGACTGCAGGTTGCGTCATATTAAGGATCTCAGCGGCCTTGGTGAAGCTGAGCACACCGGCCACGGTGTGAAATACCTGAAGGCGTCGATCTGACATGCGGTTCTTGCCCTATCTTATTGGATGTAATTACGCATTTACCCATCATACTCTGCTCAGGAAGGGTTTAGTCTAGCTATACTGGTTACTTTAGCCAAAAGCTTTGGGGATTAATCAGTATGCGCGCCAGCAAGTTTCACATCGCGACCGTCAAGGAGACACCAGCAGATGCTGAGGTCATCAGTCATCAGTTGATGCTTCGCGCGGGTTTCATCAAGCGTCTTTCCTCAGGACTTTACTCGATAATGCCAATCGGACTGCGCGTGGTTCGAAAAATCGAGGACATTGTGCGCAAGGAAATGAACGCGGCCAGCGGTATTGAGTTGCTAATGCCAGCCGTGCAACCTGCCGAGCTTTGGCAGGAATCAGGACGCTGGGAAAAATACGGCCCGGAATTACTGCGCTTTCTCGACAGACACGATCGTGATTACTGTATGGGCCCTACGCACGAAGAAGTGATCACCGACATCGCGCGCAAGGACATACGCAGCTATAAAAATCTGCCAGCCAATTTTTATCAAATACAAACCAAATTTCGTGATGAAATTCGGCCTCGGTTCGGGGTAATGCGTGCACGTGAATTTATCATGAAAGATGCCTACTCGTTTCACTTAAGTGAAAGCTCTTTGGAAGATACCTTCAACGATATGCACAACGCTTACTGCGCTATCTTCGATCGCATCGGTTTGGACTACCGCCCCGTCGACGCTGACAGCGGAAGCATAGGCGGTGCAAAATCGCGTGAGTTTCATGTACTTGCATCCAGCGGTGAAGACGCACTGGCCTATTCAACCGAAGACAGTTTCGCTGCCAATGTTGAAAAAGCTGCGGCTGTTGCAATCGGTGAACGGGCGGCGGCCAGCAAAACGATGGAAACTGTCGACACACCCGGTGTGCACACCATAGATGATTTGACTGCCAAGTTATCGGTAGGAGCAGACCAATGCATAAAAACACTGCTGGTACAGGGCGCAGAATCTCCGGTTGTTGCATTGGTTATTAGAGGTGATCATCAACTCAATGCGATCAAGGCCGAGCAACAGCCTGAAGTACTTTCACCTTTAAACTTTGCCACTGCCGAGCAAATTCGTAACGTAGCTGGATGCGATGCTGGTTCAATCGGGCCGGTCGGTTTGGACCTGCCGACCCTGGTGGATGGCGACGCCGCACTAATGAGTGACTTTGTGTGCGGTGCAAACCATAACAACCAGCACTCAACCGGTGTTAACTGGGGCCGCGACCTGGACGAGCCAGTCGTACGCGACTTACGCAATGTTGTTGAAGGCGACCCAAGCCCTACCGGCAAAGGCGAGCTAAAGATTGTGCGTGGCATCGAAGTTGGACACATCTTTCAACTCGGCACCACCTATAGTGAAGCGATGGATTGCAAGTTAATGGACGAGAACGGCAAACCACAATTTATGCACATGGGTTGCTACGGCATCGGTATCACCCGTGTGGCAGCAGCGGCTATTGAACAGAACCACGACGATAAGGGCATTATCTGGCCAGATGCCATAGCACCTTTTACCGCCGTTATTTCGCCAATCCATATGGCCAAGTCAGAGGCTGTGGCAAAGGCTGCCGAATCGCTTTATCAAAAAATGCTCGATGCTGGCATCGATGTGTTGCTCGATGACAGACCACTACGCCCAGGCGTTATGTTTGCCGATATGGAACTTATCGGCATTCCACATCGGTTTGTAGTAAGCGACAAGTTGCTTGATGAAAACCAGATTGAGTACAAAGGGCGGCGTGATGCCGAGGCTACTTTAATTTCGATTGATGATGCAATTGCGAAGATCACGGGTTAATGGACCATCAATGTCATTCAATCAATAGGATTCTGCACCAATCACAACTTGATTTTTGGGCCGGATTGTCCTC
>CAYTJF010000088.1:0-20250 GCA_964437945.1 uncultured Granulosicoccaceae bacterium | reverse complement strand
CTTAACGATGCGTTGAATCCGCGACTGCGAGAACGCACATGAGCCAGTTCTCCGAGCAAAAAACAGAGCAAGAACAACTGCCAAAACCACTTCTGGATATCCAAAACCTATCGGTGAAATTGCCACGTGGTGCTGAACGTACGCATGCGGTTGAAGATGTCAGCTACACGTTGAACAACAATGAAATTCTGTGTGTGGTGGGAGAGTCCGGTTCGGGTAAGTCGATTACTGCTCGCGCGATCATGGGGTTGCTGCCGGCACCACACGTTGTTGTTGATCAGGGTAGTGTGCTTTTTAATGGCGAAGACCTCATACAGGCGAAAACAAGCCGCCTGCGCGAGATTCGTGGTGGCGAGATCTCCATGATTTTTCAGGAACCGATGACAGCATTGAACCCTGTCATGACTATCGGTAACCAAATCGATGAGGTCATTCGGTTTCATACCAAAATTAAAAAACGTGATCGTCGCAAGCGTGCGATTGATCTTATAGACAGTGTCCATCTACCCGACCCGGAAAGTGTGATTGCAGCCTACCCGCATGAACTCTCTGGTGGTCAGCGACAGCGCGCCATGATTGCCATGGCATTAGCGATGGAGCCCAAAATACTCATTGCCGACGAACCCACAACTGCCCTGGACGTGACCACACAGGCACAGATACTGAAGTTGATCAAAGAACTACAGCAAAGCCATGACACCGGCGTGCTGTTCATTACCCACGATTTCGGTGTGGTTGCCGATATTGCAGATCGCGTAGCGGTAATGCAATACGGGAAAATCGTTGAAATTGGAACAACCGATCAAGTGCTAAATCATCCTCAGCATCCCTACACGCAATCGTTGATGCGTGCTGTGCCGAGTCTGGTTCCACCAGAGATTCGACCCATTTCAGATGCGCAGGAATTGGTTGTCAACGATCTGACCAAAACCTTTACCAGTGGTGGTGGGTGGTTTGGACTAGGCGCCAAGTCTCGTGTTGTTCATGCAGCAAAAAGCGTCGATATTACTTTGCACAAAGGTGAAACCTTGGGTGTGGTGGGAGAATCTGGTTCGGGTAAGTCCACACTGGCGCGCTGCGTTGTCCGATTAGTCAATGCGGACTCAGGTACCATTGAATACAACGGTGTGGATTTACGACCGCTTAATCGTGCGCAAATGCGCCCATACCGTTCAAAAATTCAAATGGTATTTCAAGATCCGTTTGCATCCCTGAACCCAAGAAGCAAGGTGGGTCGCATCATTGCAGATGGCCCACTACTTTTAGGCGCCGATCCCATTGAAGCCACCAGGCGAGCCCACGAGATGCTGGAATTGGTGGGGCTCGATAATCGAGCGTTTGATCGCTTCCCACATGAATTCTCTGGTGGACAACGGCAACGCATTGGCATAGCCCGGGCACTGGCACTCGATCCTGAAATTCTCGTCGCAGACGAACCTGTATCTGCGCTCGATGTTTCCATTCAGGCGCAAATTCTCCAACTTCTTGCCGACATCAGAGAACGTTTGCAATTATCGATGATATTTATTACGCACGATCTTCGGGTCGCCGCACAAGTGTGTGATCGTATTGCGGTTATGCGGCTGGGCAAAATTGTCGAGATGGGACCAACTGCTACGTTGTTCAAGCAGGCTGAGCATGCCTATACAAGGGAATTGCTTAGTGCAGTGCCCGGTAAAGATTGGCTTCCAGACAAAGCCTTAAAGTAAGCCCTTGGTGGTGACTAATAAAGTGGCGATTAACAAATTAAACAGTTTGATTACTGTTTAACGGCTATCGTCGTTACCTGCTAAGCGCTCACGGCGCTGCATTTCTTCGCGAGTGGCTTCGGCAATTTCCTGCAACACCGCATTTATGTCCGCTTCGGTTTCTTTTCGTTCGAACTGACCCGTTAGCTTTATGTCTGGATGTAAACCACCTGCATCGTGTAAGGCCCACAATTCTTCGGCAAAACGCGTCTGCGCCAGCTCGGGTGCATACTGCGCGTAGTACCGCGTGATATTGGCAACATCTCTGGCAAGCATTGAAGGTGCGTTGTTATTTCCAGCAGCATTGACCACTTGAGGCAAGTCGATAATAACCGGACCATCGGCTGCTTGCAGTACATTAAATTCTGATAAATCACCGTGAATCAAGCCAACACACAGCATCCGTAAGATGGCTTGCATCATGGTTGAGTGATCATCAACTGCACGTTCAGCGGGTATCAGGATATCGTTTAACCGAGGAGCTACTTCGCCCTGTGCGTCAGTGATCAACTCCATTAACAAAACGCCGTCAAAACATCCAAACGCCTCCGGTACTCGCACGCCTGCATCCCGAAGTTTGTAAAGTGCATCCACCTCGGCAGTTTGCCAGACTTTTTCCTGTTCTTCTCGCCCAAATCGTGAGCCTTTTTCCATAGCACGTTGGCGTCTGGTGTTGCGCACCTTGCGTCCTTCCTGGTACTGAGCCGCTTTTTTGAAACTACGCGCAACCACATCCTTATAAACTTTGGCACAACGTATGTCGTCGCCGCAGCGCACCAGGTAAACGATAGCCTCTTTACCGCTCATCAGCGGACGCAGCACTTCATCGACAAGGCCGTCTTCAATCAACGGCTCTATTCGTTTTGGGGTTTTCAAAATTTATCCAGTTGTGAGACGCAAGGGAATGGGTGAGCTACATAGGCCACACGGTTAAAATATTATAAATATCTGAGTTGAATATTATAGATCGGTTTCTATTAATCAGAGGTCCCCTAGGTTCTTATCCAGTTTTAAAAGGTCGACGTGATGCCACAAATGAACCTGGCTGGCGTGCGCCAGCGCCTTTGCACTTTTTGTGTAAGTGCTGTTGGATACTACCGCGGCACTGTTAGCCTGCGTAAACTCTCGCGCAGCTATTACCTCTTGCACTGCTTTGTTGCCAACTGGCTTGCTGTATTTTTTACACTGAATAACAAGGGTGCGTCCGGCTTTGCTGGCAACTATGTCGGCGCCTTGATCACCTGAGCCACTGGTGGTATTTGCATCCCAACCACACTTTCTTGCCAAAAGTGCACAAAATTGCTCGTAATGATGCGGGTCCATTTCATTGTTGAATTCCATCTCGCGTTCCACTTCGAGCTGTTCTGTAGCAACAATGTGATCAACGATTGTACTCATTGCCGCTTTTGTTTCGTCGTCGTAGAGGGCGTAGCGGCTCAGTTCTTTTTCATCAAATGACTGGGTGACCACTTTATCCATAAAGTAGTTACATTCGCTCTGCCATTTTTCTTCATGGATAACACCGTATGCGTCTTTGGAGACCATACAGAGACGGTTTTTAACCAAAATGTCGATATGTTCTTCGGTAGCCAGCTCTATTTTTTTTGCAATGGATTTGTCTAGCTTGGTTCCTGCCTTCGCAGCAATTCTCTCGTCGGATACTAAAACTGCAGACAAGAATATAAACAGTATAAAAATTAATAGCAGCAACGCGATCGCTTGCAATGGGCCCAGTGCATAGTAGGCAACTATGCCTATAACAATAAGGGCTATCAGTTTAACCACGTACGTTAATTCCAGAATTCTGTGAGCCTGAGTTGATATATTGACATAGGTACTCGCAGGACTGTTGTAAATAGTTTGACTTGGTAATCCTTGCGTGTTGTCAATTTTCAGATAATTTCGTTATCAAGCTTGTTCTTCAATTATATTTATGGTTCAGTCCGTTAGTTGGCCAGTCAGACAAACTGGCCGATGTCAGTGGCAAAGAATTGGTATAACAACGTACGATGCTGGAACGCTTGAAACTAGGCGTCGAGCTGCTCACCGAATATATATTTTGCTTGAACACTAACGCGAATATTCTGGTTTTCGTGCAATTCATACACGCACTGCGTAACTTCCACGACCTTCAAACCGTCAACTTCTTTTAACATCTGATAGTCAATGCAGAATTCATTGTCATGCAACGGGCTATATCGATCTGGCATAAGTTTGTAGTTGACCGAGTAATCTGCGCCGATGCATGTCCAACCATCAGCCAGCTCGCCCGTTAAGCTTTGGTGGTCGCCATTGTCGTAGTAGTCTTTCAGAATTCCAGCCTTGAGCAGGCTGTCCAGATCAAGATCACCCGAAGATGCTTCAAGCGCTGGATGCAGCATTGTTGCGAGAATCACTTGCCTGGTCTCTGTATTTTTTGCTGTTGAAGGAAACATGATAATTGATGCTCTGTTAGTTTATGAGTAGAGTTCTGGGGATAACCCAAACTGAATAAATTTGATATCACTGATTGTCGTCTGAACCGATCTGCCTGTAATTAGACAGTTCATTCGCCTGTGTCGGCAGATCAGTTCAGAACCTCATTACAGATTTGTGCCACCCCATAAAACGCTATAGGCCTCACAATGAATCAGCAGTGATTTGAAATTAGATACATCAATGTCTGCAGGTAACACGTACTCCTGTGAACCTTTGTTCTTCTTCAGTACAGCAACAAGTGTTGCCTCGTCAGTTGCGTTTCTACCGTTCACCGTGTCAATTGACTGTGGTGAAAGAAATACTTTTAAATCCGGACCGTTCTTGGTTTTGAATTTGTCGTTAAAAGAGATAACGTGTTGGTCGCCTCGTTTCTCTAGTGACCATTCGCCATTAATTTTGTAGTCTTTCTTAACCCATGTTCCAGACTTAGTATCGTATGGGGCAGCGGCTGCGACACCGATAGCCAGAAAACCGAAAATGAGACATGAAAACATAAAGCTCATAACGACCGCGTTGATTGATATTGTCTTGGTTTGCATTGAAATAGCTCCTCTGATTATTAAAAGTTTTTGCAACCATAAATTTGCTTGCATGCCCGTTGAGAGCACCATTTCGCAGGGGAGTTCAGGTCGCTTACTATAACAATCAGTATAGTATTTGTAAGAATTGGCGGAGGGTGAAAAATCTAATAAAAATAAAGACTTAGGTGCTTTGTCAAGCCTGTTTTCACATATTATTCAATGCGGAATTTTTTGGTGAAGAATTAAAGGCTCTTGATAGTAAGGCGTGAGTGCGGATGCCTAGCCAGAAGATAACAGTTCACTATTGCGCTGTGCATTCAACTAATTGGCAATTAACGGTGGACGGTAAATCCCCGTTTCCACAGATGAGCGCCTCTGTTTGATTAGCTACCGTAAAGAATGGGCAGAATCGTATACATGAGTAGTGTATTTCTTGCGTGTTTGCACTCGGCGTTACTCGTTTTCCCTCACATTAGTTGTTGTTTTTTTCAGCCTTGTGAAGTTTCATCACACCGCTGAACATATATTGAACAACCATTTAGCCTTGATTTGAGCTCACGTAAATTGAAAATTCCGCCGACTCGATTAAACTACACTCGATTTCAGGGGTATCTCCCACCTTTAACATCTTCCACCTTTGCCCCGTATCCAAATACGAGTCCTGAATGATAGGTTGAAGGGTAGACGTCGGACGTGCAATATAATAATTATTTAGTAAGGATAAAGTGCAGTTATGGCGAAAGCAATTCATTCGATGATTCGCGTTCTCGACGAGAAACGCTCTGTTGATTTCTACGACCATGCCTTCGGGCTGAAAGTGGCTGACCGGCTCGATTTTGACAGTTTCACACTCATCTACCTAAGCAATTCAGAAGAAGATTTTGAGCTGGAGCTCACTGTGAACAAGGGGCGCTCAGAAGCCTACGATCTGGGTGATGGCTACGGACACTTCGCAGTATCAGTCGACGATCTGGATTCAGAACATCAGCGCATGCTCAAGCTTGATCTTAAACCACGGGACATTGTTGAATTCGAAAGAGACGGTGCTTTGCTGGCAAAATTTTTCTTTATTCAGGACCCCGATGGTTATGAGATTGAAGTGCTTCAACGGCACGGTAGATTCAAATAATAATGTCGCAACGACGCTGCGACATAAAGACGCGACGACAAAAAAGGCACGAAAGCAGCGCTAAATAAAATGATACCCAACCCTTTCATCAATCTTTCAATTTTGCAAACAATATTTAACTAAATTAATTCACATTAATAATTTGCATTAATCAAGAGGAGACAAACGAGATGGAATCAATCATTCGTATGGAAAAACCTTCTTCCAGTTCCAACACCGAGTTATTGAAATTATCCAGACGACAGTTGCTCAAACGCAGCCTGGCAGTGTGTGGTGGTTATGCACTGGGAGGATCGTTTCTGGCTGCAAGTGATGCGGCTTGGGCTATGGAATTAAAATCACTCTCTCCGGAAACCATGGCCACTTTAGTGCAAATGGCACGAGATACCTACCCACATGACAGCTTTGGCGACGAGCTGTATGCAGCAGCTGTAAAAGCTCATGATGATACCGCCGCTGAAGATGCCGACTTCAAACAGCTGATTGAAGAAGGTGTAGCAACGTTAAATGCTAATGCGGTTGAAGCAGGCAACCCAAGTTACGTCGATACAGGATGGGAAGCTGACAGGGTGGCTTTGCTACACGGCATAGAAGATTCGGATTTCTTTAAAACAATACGTGGCGGTCTGGTTGTGGGGCTATACAACCAGCCAGCCGTTTGGGAAAAGCTGGGCTATGAAGGTTCCTCTTTCGATAAAGGTGGCTACCTGTTTCGCGGCTTCAACGACATCAAGTGGTTGTAGTCCCCCTTACCTTTAATTCGGAGATAAGAATATGAGCGCACCTTTTGACATAAACGACGATTCAGTAGTAGTGATCATCGGCACAGGAGCTGGTGGTGGTGTATTAGCGAATGAGCTGGCACAAAAAGGCATCAGTGTGGTTGCCCTGGAAGCTGGTGGCCGGCATTTACCAGGAGACTATATCAATGACGAGTGGCCGAGCTTTGGGCAACTTGCCTGGACCGACATGCGAACCACATCTGGTAGCTGGCGAGTGTCTCAAGACTTTCCTAACTTGCCTGCGTGGATTGTAAAAGCGGTAGGCGGATCAACTGTACATTGGGCCGGTGCATCGCTGCGCATTCAGGAACACGAATTCCGGGTGAAAACCGAGTATGGCGATATAGACGGAGCTAACTTGTTGGACTGGCCAATCACACTTGCTGACCTGGAACCCTACTATGACAAAGCGGAAGATAAATTAGGCGTCACTCGCACTAACGGTATACCGGGTTTGCCTGGCAACAATAACTTTAAGGTGATGAAAGCCGGAGCGGATAAGCTGGGTTATAAAAATTGTCACACTGGTCGCATGGCGATTAATTCAGAGGCGCGAGACGGTCGTGCATCTTGTCATCAACTGGGTTTTTGTTTCCAGGGCTGCAAGATGGGCGCGAAGTGGTCAGCAGCTTATGCAGACATTCCGCAAGGTGAGAAAACGGGCAACCTTGAAGTCAGAGAGCATGCGCATGTATTGAAAATCGAGCATGATGACAGTGGCCAGATAAGCGGTGTGCTGTACGCCGATAAAGATGGAAATCAACACCTGCAAAAATGCCGGGTTGCGTGCGTGGCTGGAAACTCGATTGAAAGCCCGCGCTTGCTGCTAAATTCCGCATCCACAATGTTTCCAGACGGTTTGGCCAATTCATCTGGCATGGTGGGCAAAAACTACATGCGTCATATGACGGGTTCGGTGTATGGCATTTTTGAGGAACCTGTGCATATGTATCGCGGGACCACCATGGCAGGTATCATCACCGATGAGTCGGTTAACGATCCTGATCGTGGGTTTGTCGGTGGATATGAAATGGAAACGGTCTCTATTGGTCCGGCTTTCACCGCAGCGTTTTTGAATCCCGGTGCCTGGGGAAGAGAGTTCTCGGCTGCCATGGACAGTTACACAAATATGGCTGGTATGTGGCTTGTGGGTGAAGACATGCCGCAGGAATCAAATGGCATTACCTTGTCAGAAGAAAAAGATCAGCACGGTATGCCTGTGGCCAATGTGCATTTCGATGATCACCCCAACGATGTTGCCATGCGCAACCATGCTTACAAGCAAGGTATGGCTTTGTACGATTCAGTCGGCGCAACGCAAACGTTGCCAACACCACCGTATCCATCGACTCATAACCTGGGTACTAATCGGATGAGTGAAAAACCTGAAGATGGTGTGGTGAATAAATTTGGGCAAAGCCACGACATCGATAACCTTTTTGTGTCGGATGGTAGTCAATTCACCACCGGTGCGGCGGAGAATCCGACTTTGACTATTGTGAGCCTGGCTATTCGGCAGGCTGACTATATTGCTGAGCAGATGAGTTCGGACGCACTGTAGGTACGATACTCGGAGTGTGTTATCGGGCAGACCCCTGGCATGGTTTGCCTGGTACCACCGGGTTGAAAACTCACATTATGGATGCGAAGACTTACCAGAAGCAAAGGTGGTGCAGCCTGTCCGCCGACTTCTGGTCCATTTGGAATCGGACGGCCAAAACCACCTTCTTCGTAGATTTGATATCGATAATAAAATCAGCTGAGTGGCCTTCTGTCATAGATTGGCCACAGGTTGATAGGCCACAATAGCATTGTGTGAACTACTGCACGCGTGGTCGACATAACGAAGGGGCAGATGATAGGGTTTTAAGATTCTGGATTCACCCCGCCTTGCTCAAGGCCATAGCCAGTACCTCAACCACATGTAAAGCTTCTCGTTCGCTACCCAAAGCAATCTGATGACGACACGACGTGCCGTCAGCCACAATCAGCGTTTGCTTATCGGCCTTGCGAACTGCAGGTAATAAATCCAATTCGGCCATTTGAATTGAAACCTTGGCAGTGTCATGAGCATAGCCAAAAGCGCCTGCCATTCCACAACAACTGGAATCAATAACTCCTACGTCAAGTTCAGGAATGAGAGCCAGCGTTTCTTGTACAGCAGAAAACGCATCGAGTGCTTTTTGATGGCAATGTCCGTGCACAAGCACCTTTGCAACAGGAGATTTCAAGGTCCAGTTCAGGTTTCCGTTTTTATGCTCTTGCACCAGCAGCTCCTCAATTAACAAGGCTTTTGAGGCAACTTTGTTTGCTGCATCCCCTGGCAGTAATACTTTGTACTCATCACGCAGGGTTAAAAGGCAACTGGGTTCAAGTCCAACGATAGGAATGTCTTGTGTTGCCCATGGCAACAATGCATCTACTGTTCGCTGTGCTTCTTTACGCGCTTGATCGATCATTCCAGTGGCTAGATAAGTTCTGCCACAGCAGATTTTTCGTTTTCCCGGTGAATGTGCGATATGAACATGAAAGCCTGCGGCCTTGAGCACAATTTTGGCAGCGCGCAGTTTCTCGGGCTCAAACCAGGTATTAAACGTATCAGCAAGCAGTACCACTTGTTTCTCGTGTGTCGCTTTTACCGTTTCGTTTTTAAACGGCTTACCAGACCAATGGGGCAGTGCGCGATGTGCAGCGAAACCTGTGAACGATTCAGTCAGTTTTGCTAACCAGGGCTGAGAATTGCGTAAGTTCATCAGCCATCGAGATCGATATGCCCATGGTGCATAGCGAGGCAGATGTGCGACCAGACGATCTTGAAACGAGTAGCCATGCTGACGCGCCCGTGCCGCTTGCACTTCAATCTTCATCTTCGCCATGTCCACACCGGTGGGACATTCGCGTTTGCATGCCTTGCACGAAACGCACAGCTTCATCGTGTCTTGCATGGCATCCGAACTCATAGCATCGTCGCCAAGTTGTCCTGACATGGCCAGGCGAAGTGTGTTGGCCCGACCGCGAGTGACATCTTGCTCGTTACGCGTCACGCGATAGGATGGACACATCACACCACCCTTTATTTTTCGGCAAGCCCCATTGTTGTTACACATTTCAATAGCACCCTGAAGCCCACCACTAGCGCCGGTCCACATCGACCAGTCAAGCGCTTGCTTGATCTCAATCATTTTGTAATCTGGTGGGTAGCGAAACAAAGATCGATCGTTCATGCGTGGTGCGTCGACAATTTTGCCCGGATTAAACAGGTTGTCTGGATCGAATCGGGTTTTAATGGTTTTAAAACAATCAACCATTTGCTGACCAAACATGTCGCTATGAAATTCTGAGCGTGAAATACCATCACCATGTTCGCCAGAGTGAGAGCCTTTGTATTTCAACACCAGCTCAAACGCTTCTTGTGCAATGTCACGCATGGTGTTGGCGTCTTTTTCAAGTTTCATGTTCAGCACTGGTCTAACATGTAAACAACCCACCGATGCATGTGCGTACCACGTGCCAGGTGTGCCGTGTTTTTCAAATACGTTGGTAAGCTCACTGGTGTATTCAGCCAGATCGGGTAACTCAACAGCACAATCTTCAACGAACGATACCGGCTTGCCTTCCGATTTCATTGACATCATGATATTCAATCCGGCTTTTCTGACTTCACCAATGCGCGATTGCAACCCTTGATCGATCGCATCGACAACGCCACCCCAGTTGCGGCCACGGCTTTTCCAGCTTAAACCCAGATCTGCCATGCGCTCGTGAAGCAGTTTTAAATGAGATAGATTTTCACTCTCGGTTTCATAAGCAAACTCAACCAGTAAAATGGCGGCCGGTTCGCCACGTACGAACTCTTCGACAGAAGATTTGTACATATCGATATTGCGTGCCAGTTCAATCATGGTGTTATCAACCAATTCAACAGCGTGTGGCCCTAACTTCACTAAATGTTGTGTGGCATCCATGGCTTGATAAAAGGTGGGGAAATGACAGACGCCGAGTACGCGTTGTGCAGGTAGTGGTGAGAGTTTTAATTCGATCTCGGTAGAGTAGGCCAGTGTGCCTTCAGAGCCCACCAGTAGGTGAGCCAGATTATGCGCGGAGTTTGGTGTTGATTGTTGTTGTGGATAAGGCCACGTTTGTTCTAATTGGTGGCGTAACATATCTTGCGGAACTAATGTATCAACATTGTAGCCACCGACTCGACGAAGTACGTTTGGAAATCGCTTAATAATGTTGTTCGCTTGACGAGCGCCTAAATTCAGCAGATCTTTTGCCAGCTTAAGTTTTTCACCTGTCAGCCCATTTAACGAATCGGGTATTTCATCGAAACGCATTGTAATGCCTGACGGCAAAATTGCTTCTATGGAATGGACATTATGTCGCATTGTGCCGTAATGAATAGAGCGCTGTCCGCACGAGTTGTTTGCTGCCATCCCGCCAATAGTTGCACGAGACGCGGTGGAAACATCGACCGGAAACCATAAGCCATGCGGCTTTAACAGTCGGTTCAATTCATCGAGCACCATTCCGGGTTGCACCACACAGCGTTGGTTTTCTGGATCTAAATGAATTAATTGGTTTATGTGGCGTGAATTGTCGATGATGATGCCAGAATTGACAGTTTGTCCGCATTGTGACGTACCGCCACCACGTGCGGTAATTGGAACCGAAAACTCTCGCGCAATCGCTAACGTGGCTTGTATGTCCTCAATGCTGCGTGGGACGACAACGCTTGCAGGCATCATCTGATAGATAGAAGCGTCAGTAGCATAACGACCACGTGTGAACAAATCGTCGTGCACATCGCCTTCTATGGCGTCCTCAATACGTCGTTTTATTGCTCTGTACGGATCATTATTCATTGCTTTTCTGACGTAAATAACTTAATTTTAAGGTCAACGCAACAAGTTTAACTCTGCTGGGAAGTTTATAGCATGCGCACTGCTGGCCGTCATTTTCTGCAAATACCCGGGCCAAGTCCCGTACCTGACCGTATTCTTCGTGCCATAGATATGCCGGTTATCGATCATCGTGGGCCAGGGTTTGCCGATCTCGGTCATCGCGTGCTCAGTGGAATGCAGGGCATGTTCAAAACCACACAGCCCGTCATTATCTATCCAGCTTCAGGTACAGGCGCATGGGAAGCGGCTCTGGTTAATTCGCTTAGCCAGGGCGATAAAGTGCTCATGGTCGAAACCGGGCACTTTGCGTTCTTGTGGCAAAAGCTGGCGCAAAAATTGGGGTTACAAGCAGAAGTTATTGAAACTGATTGGCGCCGTGGGGCCGATCCTAACCTTGTAGAACAAGCACTCAAAGCCGACACGCAACACACTATTAAAGCACTGTGTGTAGTTCACAATGAAACCTCAACTGGCAGCACGTCTCGAATAGGAGCAGTGCGCAAAGCAATAGATGCCGCAAACCATCCGGCACTACTTATGGTCGACACCATTTCAGGATTGGCGTCTGCCGATTTTCGATTTGATGAGTGGGGTGTTGATGTTGCCATATCGGGTTCACAAAAAGGGTTGATGTTGCCGCCAGGTTTGTCTTTTAATGCAGTAAGTGCAAAAGCGCTTGATGCACACAAAAAATCATCTCTGTCAAAATCATATTGGGATTGGTCGGAAATGATCGAAACCAACAAGCGCGGATATTTTCCCTATACGCCTTCAACCAATTTATTGTTCGGTTTGGCTGAAGCTATTGACATGATCAATGAGGAAGGGCTGCCTGCTGTATTTGCTCGCCATAAAAGACACGCGACCGCTACTCGACAGTGCGTCAATGCATGGGGTCTGGAAGTGCAGTGTCAGGTAGAAAGTGAGTATTCACCTGTGTTAACTGCTGTTCGGGTACCTGATGGCTCGGATGCTGACCAACTTAGATCGGTCATATTGGAGCAATGCAATACGTCGTTAGGTAATGGTTTGTCTAAAGTGCAAGGCAAGGTATTTCGTATAGGTCATCTGGGCGACATCAACGACGTTACCTTGTTAGGCACCTTGGCTGGTATTGAAATCGGCTTGCATCTTGCCGATGTGCCGCACCATAGCGGTGGTGTGCAAGCGGCCATGGACTACATGAAATCGGTTCGCCAGGATAATTTGAAGTCTGCTTAAGCCGAGGTTCACATAACTCGACGTTAACATAAGCACAAAGCGCAGTTTGATAACACAAAATAAAACCACAGTCCGTGAAAGCGGTTAATAAGCACCTTGGAGAAAAAGTAATGAGAAAAACGATAGTTTCAGTACTGTTTGGTACTGCATTAGCGCTGGGCGCAAGTCAGGCAAGTGCTGAAAAGTTGATTTTAAAGTTTGGCCATGTCGGAAACCCGGGTTCCCTGTTTGAAGCATCGGTCAATGAGTTTGTAAAGAATGCAAATGCTCGATTAGGAGACCGTGCGGAAGTACAGGCATTTGGTTCTTCACAGCTGGGTAAAGACAAAGAGCTTTTGCAAAAGCTCAAGCTAGGTCAAATTACCTTTTCCTTGCCTTCATCGGTGATGTCATCAGTGGCTGATGAATTTGGGGTTTTCGAAATGCCTTACATTATTCAGTCTCGAGAGCACATGAAAGCAGTACAGGCTGAAATCGGTGACAGTGTGTTTAACGCCGCTGCAGAAGCGAACGGTTACAAAATTCTTAGTTATTACGAAAACGGTTTTCGGCATATTACTAACAACACCCGACCGATAAATGTACCCGCTGATCTGGAAGGTATCAAGCTAAGAACCCCCAAAGGCGAATGGCGCGTAAAAATGTTTCAGCTCTATGGTGCAAACCCAACACCAATGGCATTTTCTGAAGTGTTTACCGCTCTGAAAACCGATGTTATCGATGGTCAGGAAAACCCGTACGCGCAAATTTGGTCTGCCAAGTTTCAGGAGGTACAAAAATACTTGTCTATCACGGGACATGTTTATACTCCGGCTTATTTACTGGTCTCTGCCAAGCACTTCGCTGAATTGCCTGAAGACGTCCAGGCTGATCTAATGGCCGCTGCGGCGGAATCTCAGGACGCCGTATATGAAATGGCTGCCAGTCTGGAAACAGAGTTGCTGCAAAACTTAAAAGATGGTGGTATTACTGTCAATGAAGCCGACAAAGCAGCATTTGTTGACGCCTCAAAGCCCGTCTACGACGAATTTGCATCAACCGTTGACGGTGGTGCAGAGTTAATCGAGAAAGTGCAATCATTGGTGAAGTAATTCCTCAGCATGTTTAATAAGCGTATTGTTGGCCGCGATCAGTATCAACTGTTTGCGGCCGACATATGTTTTTATCGTTGTCGATCGCTATCAATAGTCTGCTCAGAGCCGGTAACGTTACGCTTTTAAACTCTGGCGCGCTAACTCCAGGAGAAATCAATTGAATCGTATTTCACGATCACTTGAAGTGGTGCTTGAAGTGATTTTGATGCTGCTAATGGTTGGACTAACGGCGATTGTTGTCATTGCTGTTGTGTACCGTAAATTTGACGCATCATTGTCATGGTACGACGAAGTGGCCAGCGTGTTACTTGCGTGGATTACCTACTATGGTGGTGCACTTGCTGTTATCAAGCGAAAACACATCGGATTTGATTCAGTTCTATTGTCCATTGCCATGCCTGTTCGACTGTACCTAGCGGTATTTGCAGAGATTGTATTCGTGGCTTTTTTCGCGTTGCTTGCATGGGCTGGCTGGGAGGTGTTGATGGTTCTCGAAGGGGATAGTCTTGTCAGCTTACGATGGGTTCCCGTTCAATTTACTCAATCCGTGATTCCCATCGGTGCTGTGCTTTTTATAATCTGTGAATTGATGGCAGCACCTGCTTATTTAAGAATGGTTGCAGCAGGGCAATCTGCCGAACATTTGGAAATCGAAGCTGAAATTGCTGCTGAGGAAATGAAACGCTCATGATGGTGTTCGGCATTTTCCTGGTGTTGTTGGTACTTATTTTTATCAACGTGCCTATTGCGGTTGCGCTCGCCGTAGCGGCGGTGGTTGGTTTGCTGGTAACAGAAGGCGTGAACTCTCTGGTTACTGTGGCGTTAGATATGTACGACGGTTCCACCAAGTTCTCTCTTATTGCCATTCCCATGTTTGTGCTTGCCGGTGCAATTATGAATGCCGGGGGCATAACTGATCGATTAATTAATTTTGTCGCAGCCCTGATTGGATTTGTACGTGGTGGTTTGGGTATGGTGAACATTGGTGTGTCTCTGTTCTTTGCAGAAATATCAGGGTCTGCAGTGGCCGATGTCGCTGCGCTTGGCTCGGTCATGATTCCACAGATGAAAAAACGTGGGTACTCAGCACCATTGGCTGCAGCTATTACATCCTCGTCGGCATCACTGGCAATAATTATTCCGCCGTCCATACCAATGATTGTTTACGGTGTTTCGGCAAATGCCAGTGTCGAGCAACTCTTTGTCGCAGGTCTTATTCCAGGATTACTAGGTGCAGCTGGACTCATGAGCGTTGCGTACGCGTTTGCTCGAAAGTACAACCTGCCAACAGAAGAGGCGTTTAATACCAAACGAGTTAAAGAAACGTTTATTGATGCGCTACCCACCTTCTTACTTCCCGTCATTATTCTTGGCGGTATTTTTGGTGGGTTTGTTACAGCTACAGAAGCAGCGGGTCTTGCTGTCGTTGCAGCTATCGGGTTGAGTATTTACTACCGGGAAGTTAACTTTAAACGGCTGCGTGTTGCCATGGTTGAAGGGGGTATCCAAACGGCGGTGGTCATGCTGCTGGTTGCAGCATCGGTTTTAATGGGTGGATTCTTAACACGCGCTCAAGTTCCGCAAGAATTAGCCCAATCAATGATGGCACTGACAGACAATAAATACATAATCCTGATGATACTGAACATCTTTTTTCTTATCATTGGGTTCTTTCTGCATTCAGTGGCAGCGATCATTCTGGTTGTGCCAATCGTTGTTCCTTTAATTGAACTGGTTGGTATTGACCCTGTGCATTTTGGTTTAATTGTTACTTTAAATCTTGCTATAGGGCAGCAAACACCGCCGGTGGCTTCGGTGCTAATCACTTCCTGCTCGATTGCCAAGGCTAATATCTGGGATGTGTCGAAGGTTAATATCTACTTTGTTGGCGTATTGTTCTTTGTGTTAATGCTATGCACTTATGTTCCGGCAGTGCCTATGTTTCTTGTCGAATATTTCTATCGATAAAATTTACACCAGCTTGTTGATAAGGGCTATTGATTTAATAGACCACTGAAAGTGGAAGGTACTTAAATAAGCCAACGCCAGTTAAGTGCCCGTTATTTGCGTGTACGTTGATTAAGTGTATGTAAATAGGGTGGGCGTTAATTGGCTGAACGTTAGTTTAGCTGAACGTTAGTTTAGCTGAACGTTAGTTTAAATGAGGAGAGAGCAATTGGATGATGAGCTGCTGTTTCATCGAGAGGGTGATATTGGCATCATAACGTTCAATCGTCCGCAGCAGCGCAATGCGCTCACGTTTGAAATGTATGAGTCGCTGGCCAGTATCTGCAGCACGATTATCGATAAATCACTGGATATTCGTTCATTGATTGTTACTGGTGCTGGCGACAAGGCGTTTGCGGCGGGCACAGATATATCGCGATTCAAAGATTTTTCAGGTAGTGCTGATGCGCTCGAATACGAACAAACGATGGACCGTGTGCTTGGTGCGCTTGAGTCAGTTCCAATCCCAACGGTTGCAGCCATCAGAGGCGCCTGCACTGGAGGAGGTGCAGCAATTGCCGCCTGTTGCGATATTCGAATTGCCAGTGATGACATCAAATTCGGCTTCCCAATCGCCAGAACGTTGGGCAATTGTTTGTCTGTTGGAAATTTGTCAAGGCTGGTTGAGCTGCTGGGAGCTGCCCGAACCAGAGAGATTCTGATGACGTCACGTTTGATCAAAATGGATGAAGCTTTAGCGATCAATCTGATTAACGAGTCTGTGTCCGATCCGTTGGCTCGGGCACTTGAACTGTGTGAACTTATGCGTGGTCATGCGCCACTAACCATAGCTGCATCCAAAGAAGGACTGCGCCGTTTACGTGTTGCAACAGCCAATGTTGAAGGTGATGACTTAATCGTGCAGTGTTATACCAGTGATGACTTTCGTGAAGGTATGGATGCATTTTTAGCAAAGCGATCACCCGACTGGAAGGGACGTTAGAACTTTATGATTTCAACTATGTGCGTAGAGGCACAGTTTTGCGTTGCACTGATTGCGTTGCTGCAATACAGCACCTCGAGCCGTTGCTGTAGTCTCTTTAGCGTCCTTAGTTTTCAGTATATAAAGCCAACAGACAGTTTTTTTTGGAATCTAATTCAGCATAGGCAGACGCGATGAAATACACCACAACTATCTCTTCTCTATCACAACTTGGCATATCCGTTGCGCTTGCCACCTTGCTCACTGCTTGTGGATCAAGTAGTAGCTCGTCGAGTCCAGAATCATCTGTTGACGTAAACGATATGGAGCAGGCTATAGCGGCACCAGAACTTGATCCGGCCGATCAGTTACCTTTAGAGGATACCGATCAAACTGATTTTGGTTCTCTTGGTAGTGATGCCGATTCCGCGGTGGCTGAAGACAAAGGCGATCTTATACCATCAGTGTTTCCAACTGAAACCAGCCTCGATCTGGTCTACGCCCAGTCGAGTGCAGCGCTCGTTGAATCACTCAATGATAGTCTTGCGTTGCCGGCAGATATCTCTGTCAGTTTCGCCGATTGTGGCACTGCTAATGCGTTTTATATACCGCCAGAAATCAACACGGGCGAAAACGCTACCCCTGGTGGTGCCATTGTTATGTGTCATGAGCTGACAGAACTGTTTTTTAATCTGTTTGGCGACACTGACAGTGCGTTTAAAACCAGCTTGTTTGTGCTGATGCATGAACTGGGACACGCACTGGTTAACCAGCTGGATGTACCTTTTCTGGGCATCGAAGAGGCGGCTGTTGATTCTATTGGGACTGTATTTTTAACCAAGCTCGGTATGGCAGACGGTGCAGTGTTGGCAGGCTGGTTCTTTTTTAGTCAGGGCGAAACGCCGTTCTTTGACACCCATCGTGCTGGTCCGCAACGACTTGGTGACCTGGCGTGCTGGGGGGTAGGTGGCGATCCAACATTGCTGGAAGATCCAACAATTAGCGACATCGCAGACATGCTTGTTGATGCCGGCAGAAACTGCCCCGCTGAGTATGACCGTCAGCTTAAGGCGGTGGATTTGTTGCTGGGAGACAACATCAGGGGTGGTCTGATCGATGTTGAAGTGATCGTGCCGTAACAACTGATCCAATCGACGAACAATGTCTAGGTAGGTTTTAAAATGCCGCACATGGTGCAATGAATAATTCGATGACAGATGCTGCGACTAGTGGTCCACTCAATGGAATGCGAGTGATAGAACTTGCACACATTATGGCAGGTCCGGTTTGCGGACTGATGTTGGCGGATATGGGTGCTGACGTTGTCAAAGTTGAAAAAATTGGAACCGGTGATGATAGCCGTCGCTTTCTTCCACCCGATATAGAAGGTGAAGCAGCGGCGTTTATGATGATGAATCGCAATAAGCGGGGCATTGCGCTGGATCTAAAACATGAAGATGGCAAGGCTGTTTTACTTCGCCTGTTAGAAAATGCAGATGTGCTGATCGAAAACTATCGGCACGACACCATGGCACGTTTAGGACTCGACTACGACACACTAAAAAAAATAAACCCCGGTTTGATTTACTGCGAAATTTCAGGTTTTGGCAGAACCGGTCCGTATCGAGAGCGTGGAGGTTTTGATCTTATCGCGCAGGGGATGTCCGGTTTAATGTCTGTTACCGGAGAGGCTCCGGGGCGAGCGCCTGTTAAAGTTGGGCCGCCGGTAACTGATATAACGGCCGGTATTCTTGGCGCAATGGGCGTTAGCGCGGCCTACGCTTCCAAACTGCAAACCGGTTTGGGTCAGCGGGTTGATACCTCTTTGTTTGAGGCGGGAATTATCCATACATTTTGGCAGTCTGCTATAGCGTTTGCTACAGGTATAGCTCCTGAGCCAATGGGCTCAGCACATCCGCTTAATGCGCCTTACCAGTCTATTCAAACCAGTGATGGTTGGGTCAATGTTGGTGCTGCGAATCAATCTAACTGGCTTGGGATGCTTAGTGTGATTGAGGCGGAGCACTTGAAAGATGATAAGCGATTTTTAACTAATGCAGATCGAATGAAAAATCGATCTGCATTGATTCATGAACTTGAAGCAGTATTTACAGAACGCTCTACAGACTCATGGGTTCAGTTGTTGAATGGTGCTGGAATACCTGCAGGTCCAATTCTGGATGTCGCGCAAATGCATGAAGATGAACAGGTGCTGGCAAGAGATATGGTGACAGACGTTGATCACCCTGTAGCGGGTGCCGTAAAAACGCTGGGCGCTCCGGTTAAGTTTCATGGCACACCTGGTGGTATTAATCGAGCCGCGCCGATGCTTGGACAGCACAGTTTAGAAGTGATGATTGAAATTGGTTATTCGCAGGCAGATGTTCAGCAGCTAATTGATGAAGGCGTTGTTGGTTAAACAATGGCTGTCTGAAGCCAGACAAAACCCAAAACGAGCTCTAAGCCGTGGTTCTGGCTCTTTAAGAGCGATAAGTTGGGGTAAATCATATGCCTACCGCGGTCAGAACCCCCCACTGTAGCTCACTGTCAGATTTTGATAATTTCTACGACAACGGCCATTTTGCCATTGTTGATTACGTTGACGATTGTATCGGATATCCAATCACCATTAGACAAACGGCCATCATTATCCGAATCTATGTGTACCGCTACATTGATATCGGCACCTGCATTTACCAAACTTAGATCAATGGGAATGGTAATAGTTGGTAGTGAGTGTGTTAATGAAGAAGCTTCAGCACTCACACTCGCTAGTTGCACAGCAGGTGCGTCTTGCATAGTAATGTCTTCTAAAGTAATGATCGCCGTACCTGCGAGAGTTTCGCCCTCAGGTACAGCGATCGTTACTATTACCTCGGCATCAGATGACGAATTATTCTCCTCTTCTAACGAAGCCTGCCCGCCACTGTTACAGCCAGCAATTCCTGCGGCCAATAACAGCAGCACTAATTTTCTGGTGGCAAGCTTAGTTAGATATTTAGTCACTTATACAATCACTCTGCAGTTACGGTTATGCTGGTTCGAGAGTATTTGCCACCAGCCTCCTTCGTTGAAATAGCGATTGCTGTCAGCGTGTATGAAACGCCGCTTCGTAATCGCAGGCCAAAATCATAGGTCGACCTAAACTCTCTTCTAAAGCCGAGTATTTTTCCGTTACGGCTGATAACCAATAAGACCGCTCCTATGCCATCGCCATCAGAGGTTCCTACATCTGCATCGTAAGCACCAACTCGAATATCACCATAGCGTGTGAACCTTGGAATAGTTCCGCCATCAACTAAGCCTTCAAAGGCGACCGTTGGCTTAACATCTACCGGCAGTTCTGGCTCAGGCTCAGGCTCGGGCTGTGGCTCAGGTTGTGGTTCTGGCTCAGGCTCAGGTTCTGGCTCAGGCTCGGGTTGTGGCTCTGGCTCAGGCTGTGGC
>CAYTJF010000087.1:0-20409 GCA_964437945.1 uncultured Granulosicoccaceae bacterium | reverse complement strand
TCAGAGCCGGCAAAGCAGGTAAGTTGCGTTTGTTATACGAAGCTAATCCGATGGGTATGCTTATCGAGCAAGCTGGTGGTACGGCGCACACAGGATTAGTAACCATTCTGGATATCGAGCCTGACAATCTGCATCAGCGCGTACCCGTCATTATGGGTTCTGCAGAGGAGGTGCAGCGCGTTGTTGGTTATCACGATGGCAGCTCATGAGTGAAGAGTTGCGTTTCTGGGAACACAAAACCCTGGACGAACTGGATGACGCTGAATGGGAGTCGTTGTGTGATGGTTGTGGTCGATGTTGTTTGCACAAACTCGAAGACGAAGACACAGGCAAAATTCACTACACCGACATTGCCTGCAAACTATTGGACACCAGTTCGTGCCAGTGCAAACAGTACGCGAAACGTTTTTCTTATGTTCCAGATTGTATGCTGGCGCGTCCGATGACGTCCGAAAAGGCTAATTGGCTACCTTCAAGCTGTGCGTATGTAAAGGTGTTCAGGGGCGAAAAATTGCCGGATTGGCACCCGCTAATCAGCAGAAATCCGGAGTCAGTGCATGCGGCGGGAATCAGTGTGGCAGGCCGTTGCTGCTCCGAAATTGACGTTCCAGTGGTGGAATGGCATCTGCACCTAATTGATTAGGCATATTAGACTGAGCCAAAAATATGTCAAGTCTTTTATGTATATTTTTCATTCGCTTAGATAGCTTATCGAAAGTTTTCGATTAACTGTGGGAATTAATTTAAAGTTGTGGTTTACTAGCCACTTGGCAGTGGCAGCATACTTGCTTTCACTAGCCTTCTCAGGCTGTCAAATTTGCCGATCGTGGCAAATGTCAGATTTTTAACGCCCTAAAGCCCAACGCATACGCGGAGAAAAATATGGCCTCTAGTAACGCAGAAATGGATCCCCTTGCCAATGGATCCATCGTTGACAGACGCGAGCGTCTTCAAAACACCATCGACTCTCTTATCAAACTGCGCCAGGATGTCATCGTTAGTTACTGTAAGCTTTCCGGAGTGAGTTCTTTCGATCAGCGCGACCTTGAAACCCATTCAGTCAATCCAAAACAGCTGCGCCGATTTTGCCAGATCATGGTGGATTACACAGCGATGGGTCACTTCGAAGTGTATCAGCGCATCATCGAAGGTAAAGAGCGCCGCGTCGCGGTTAAAGTAACCTCAGATGAAGTCTATCCGGCGATTGCTGAGACCACCGATTTTCTGGTTGACTTCAACGACAAATACGATGCGTTCGAAGGTTCGGCTGAAGATATCGAAATGCTATCAAATGATCTTTCCAAGCTCGGCCAGATCATCGCGATTCGAGGTGATCTGGAAGATCAAATCCTGGATGCACTTCAAGAAAAAAAATAGATTGCACAAACACAGCCTTGTTTGCTGCATTCAGCTGGCTCCGTAAATAGCTCCGTAAAAATCTATCTGTTCATATCTGCTTAGCCGAACTCAATTAACTCCGCAAACGTTTAACTGCGGAGTTAGCGGTTATAATCGTCAATTCCGGCCCTGTTCGCCGTAACCAAGACAACCGTCACTATGGCCGAAGCAACACGGTCAGGTCTGGCACGCCTGCGACTCAAAAAACGTGAACAACGCCGACTTGAGGCCGGTCATTTGTGGGTTTTCTCAAATGAGATCGATACCAGCGTCTCGCCCATCAAGGGTATAACACCTGGCTCGGCTGCCATTATAGAAAGCGCTTCGGGTAAATTCCTTGCGCATGCTTACGTCAATCCTGCCTCATTAATATGCGCACGCGTTACCAGCCGAAATAAGTCTTTGCCTTTTAATGCCACTGTATTGCGGGACCGGTTAGCGCAAGCACTCTCGCTACGTATGCACATGTTCGATGAACCTTACTATCGTTTGGTACACAGTGAAGGTGACTTTCTACCTGGACTGACTGTTGATCGTTACGGCGAGGTTATAGTTGCGCAAATTACCACAGCCGGCATGGAGCAGTACAAGGATGAACTGGTTGATGCATTGGTCAGTATGACAGGTGCCAGTGCATTGTGTTTTCAGAACGATACATCCGTGCGCAATCTTGAAGGCTTGTCATCGTATGTCGAGTGGGCGCACGGTGCCGCGCCAAATGAGTTGAGCATACGTGAGAACAACCTCGATTTTGTCGTGCCCACCGAATTGAGTCAGAAGACTGGTTGGTTTTATGATCATCGAAGTAATCGTCTTGCTTTGCGACCCTGGGTGTCAGGTAAGCGTGTTTTGGATCTGTACAGCTATATTGGTGGATTTGGTTTGAATGCAGCGCTTGCCGGTGCGGCACAGGTACTGTCTGTGGATGCATCTGAGTCGGCAACAGCGGCAGCGAATCAAAATGCGCATCGCAATAATTTGGCTGCAAATTTTCAAAGCTGTACGGCCGATGCAGTTGAAAAGATGCGGGAGCTGTTCTCCGCTGGTGAACAATTTGATGTGGTGGTTTTGGACCCACCTGCATTTATCAAACGCAAAAAAGACCGTGATGCCGGGTTGCGTCACTACGGCCTTAACAATCGTCTGGCGCTGAAATTGTTAAAACCCGGGGGTATTGTGTTAAGTGCATCTTGCTCTCAATCGTTCAGCTTGCACGATTTGCAGCAATCCATGCGAGCTGGTGTTCCCAAGGGTTGTCAAGGGCTTCAAGTATTGGACAGTTTTCAACAAGCCGCTGACCACCCAGTGAATATTGCTATGAGCGAATCGCTGTATCTGAAAGGGGTGATTGCCCGATTGCTGTGACACAAAGCCTCTAAACCCGCATAAAACCCGTATAATTGTCGTTTTAAATAACGGGCAAGCTCGCTAACATGTTGCAATACCCCGAAATCGACCCGGTTGCTATAGAGCTTGGGCCGCTCGCCATCCATTGGTATGGCATCACTTATCTTGTCGCTTTTCTGGCGGGGTGGTGGTTGGCCAAATATCGCGCGTCCCAGCCCAATTCCGGATGGAAGCCAGACGAAATTGGCGATATCGTTTTCTACATTGTGCTCGGTGTGGTTATAGGCGGTAAGCTGGGTTCAGCCTTGTTCTATCAGACCGAAAATCTGCTTAGCGACCCGTTTGGTACATTGAATCCGATGAATGGAGGTATGTCTTTTCATGGCGGATTTCTGGGTGTGCTGGTGGCATTCTGGCTCTATGGTCGCGCCACAGATCGAACCTTTTTTGAAGTAGCCGATTTTATCGCACCCGCGTTTCCAATTGGATTGGGTGCCGGTCGTGTGGGTAACTTTATCAATGGTGAGTTGTGGGGGCGGGTAACTGATGTGCCATGGGCAATGGTGTATCCGCACGTCGGGCCAGAGGGACGTCACCCAAACCAGATTTATCAAATTATTGGCGAAGGCATTATTCTGTTCTGTTTGGTCTGGTGGTTTTCTAGTAAGCCACGCCCGCGTATGGCAGTGTCCGGGTTTTTCGTGTTGTGTTACGGCGTTTATCGTTTTCTGGTTGAGTTTGTACGTGAACCCGATGGACACCTGGGTTTTGTCGCACTCGATTGGTTGACCATGGGGCAGATATTGTCTGTGCCAATGATTCTAGTTGGCGCGGCCTTACTGTATCTGGCGTATAAAAATCAAAATATTACAGGCCAAAAAGTAGCAGGTAAAGCAGGTTAATAGTTTTGAGAGGGTAATGCTGAAGTCATGAGGATAAAGAGGGCAAACTAAGTGCAACAGTATCTGGATTTACTTCAGCACATCGTCGATAACGGTGCCGACAAAGGTGATCGAACCGGTACAGGTACGCGTTCGGTGTTTGGTTACCAAATGCGATTTAATTTAGCCGATGGTTTTCCGGTTTTAACCACCAAGCATTTACACCTGCGATCGATCATTCACGAAATCCTGTGGTTTTTGGCAGGTGATACCAACGTGAAATACCTGCAGGACAATGGTGTGTCTATTTGGGATGAATGGGCCGATGAGCAGGGCGAGCTTGGCCCGGTGTATGGTAGTCAGTGGCGTTCATGGCCAACACCCGCAGGGGAGCACGTTGACCAGATTACCCAACTACTAGAGCAAATTCGAACTAACCCTGATTCGCGTCGATTGCTGGTCAGTGCCTGGAACGTGGCCGATATCAATAAAATGAAGCTGCCACCGTGTCACGTGATGTTTCAGTTTTACGTGGCTAATGGCAAGCTCAGTTGTCAGTTGTATCAACGCAGCGCGGATGTTTTTCTTGGTGTACCGTTCAACATCGCCTCCTACGCGTTACTGACGCACATGATTGCGCAGGTAACGAATTTGCAAGTAGGGGACTTTGTTCATACCCTAGGGGATGCGCACCTGTACAGCAATCACATGGAACAAACACAAGAACAACTGGCGCGCTCGCCCAAGTCATTGCCAATACTGCACTTAAATCCTGAAGTGACAGATTTATTTGCTTTTAAATATGACGACATAGAAGTACGTGACTATCAAGCTGAACCGAACATTCGCGCACCGGTTGCGGTTTAACTCGAACGGACTTTTCGTGCACCTAGTGCCGACTGACCAAATTTCCAATGACATCCACCAGCAATACACTTAACTGCACCGTTGCCATGATGTTGGCTATGGACAAAAACAAATTGATTGGCAAAGACAATGGTATGCCGTGGCATATTCCAGGCGAGCAGGCGTACTTTGCCTCGGTCACTATGGGCAAGCCGATTATTATGGGGCGTAAAACATACGAGTCCATTGGCAGGCCTTTGCCGGGTCGCCCTAACTTTGTAGTTACTCGTAACAGTGAATGGCGTGCAGAAGGTGTACAGGTCTTTTCATCACTTGATTCAGCTATTAAAGGTGGTGTGCAGTTCTACGCAGATAAAAAATCAAACTCTACACGTGTAGATAATGCCAATGAACCACCTGAGGTGATGATTATTGGTGGGGCGGGTTTGTGTCGCGAAGCCATGCCGCAAACGCAACGAATCTATCTAACACTCATTGACAATGAGTACGAGGGTGATATCTGGTTCGATAGCTTTGAGTGGAATGATTGGGTTGAACGTTCCAGAGAAGAGAAAGAACATGAAGGTCTTGAGTATGCTTATTTAGTGCTGGAACGGCCTGTCGGAGCGCGCTAACGTTGTAGCTTAGTTTATCCAATCTTTTATTTATCCAACCCATAGTGCCGATATCGACTAGTTCACACAAACACATTTTAACGCGTGAAAATCAGCCACATTGGCTTGGCTGACACACACTTTTACACCGCCGCAGTGCAATTCTGATCAAACTGAGATTCATATTTCGTTGTAACACGTAAACGGATAGGAAAATCGATCTCATGAACGTTTGCAAATGCATAAAAATCGTTCCGCTAGTACTGTTAATTAACGCTTGCACGTCCGGTTCAAATCCAGAGACCACTACTGAGTCAATAGACGATGGCACACTTAGTGGGCTAACAAGTGGAACAGTTGGCGGTATGGCCAGTGATGCTACCAATGGTGTGGTGAGTACTGATAGTGTAACTGGTGGTGTGAGTGCAGACGTTGCCAGTAACGAAACAAATAACAATGCAAGTAATGCGTTAAGTGCAGATGAAATTGACGCATTGGGCGCGAGTGTGGGTAGTGTTTCAGGCACTAATGATCAAACGGTTACTGATCAGCCTGATGTTGTAGAGCCGGCGGCACAATCAGTCGTACAACCAGTCGTACAACCAGTCGTACAACCAAATGAGGTCACGTCCCCTGTCGTTACGCCAGCCACAGATAATGGCACGGATATCAATAATGACACTGGCACCAATGATGGCACAAGCACCAATACTGGCACAAGCACACCGGCTGTTGTAAACACACCGGAGACGCAGGAGTCACCTGACAATAATTCCATCGTTCGCATTCCGTTTGCTGATCGAAACAATGCCCCGAAAATTGATGGCGCTACATTGGATTACCTTGCTGGTACAGAACTGCTTGATGGTGAGTGGCGGTCTTCGGCACAGTTTAATGCTGCTAACGAGCCACTGGGTATAAGCCAGTATATGTTTGGCGAGCCAGGAACCAATAATGATAGTGCCAGCCATCATTGGGCCGCAGTGCACGATGGTGTGTACTTATACGTGTTGGTGGTATCAGATGATGCCGGTGAACACTTTCAAGACACCAACGAGCTTAGAAAACCATGGAAAGATGATAGCGTTGAGCTGTTTATCGACGGTAACAACAGTCGGTTGAACCAGTATGATGGCGTTGACGATTTTCATATAACGATTAATCTGTTTTCATCATCAACCGATGTAGTCAATAGCAGCTTCATCGCAAACCCTCAAATCAGACAATCAGATACGTCAGCAACATTGCCGTCTGATCTTATTTTTGCAGCAGGGCCTGAAAAAGGCCCGGCCGCTGCAAACTTGGAGCGTGGTAGAAAAGATATTTATGAAATTCGTATTAAGCTTTCAGAACTGAATATCCAGATTGGTTCACCGTTTGGTATTGAGCTACAAATCAACGATGATGACAATGGTGGTAGCCGGGATGCCAAGTGGGGGTGGAACCACCCCACAGGAACCAACTCAGACAACGACTTCACATGGCAAAACCCCAGTTTTATGGGCACAGCCATACTGTTGCAGTAGCACTTACGCCTTCGCGGCAGTTACCATAATTTCTACCTGAAAATCGGCTGTTGCCAATCGCGGAGATTCAACCGCTGCGCGCGCTGGCGGATTGTTGGTATCAACCCATGCATCCCAGACGGCGTTCATCTCGGCAAAGTCATCCATGCTTGTTAGCCATATGGTGGTGGAGAGAATGTTGGCTTTATTACTGCCAGCCTGACTCAGTAGTTTATCAATGGCTTGCAGAATATCTTTTGTTTGATCGGTGATGCTGGCTGCTTTGGCGTTTTGTGCAACCTGACCTGCAAGGTACACGGTGTCGCCGTGCACAACACACTGGCTCATACGATTATTGGATTCCATACGGGTAATGCTCATTTTTTACTGCCTCTTTTTTGGTTGGTTTTTTGGTTATTGTAACTGGTCTATTTCACATCTGGTTTATTCAGCCTCTGGAATACATTGCGCGTCGTTTACTAGCCGCAATCCACTGTCGTGGTAACGCCTGTTTCTAACGCAAGGGCTGCAAGCGACCCACCCCAAACGGCGCCTCGGTCCATTGGCACAACGTTTGATATGGCAAATGCAGGGTGGCTGCTCCAGTGACCAAATAAAATACGACCTTCAATCGCTTTTCGGTTCGGGACTGCATACCAGGGCATCAAGTTTTTTGGCGCTTTGGCAGGAGCGCAGGTGCGGGATAAATCCAGCTCGCCTTCTTTTGTGCAAAAACGCATGCGCGTAAAGGTGTTAATGGCAAAACGCCGTCGATGGTGTTTGCCGAGTTTATGCGACCAGTTGGTTGGCTTGTTGCCATACATTCGTTGTAAAAACTCGACGTACTTTTCCGATTGCAGTTTATTTTCAACTTCTGCCGCCAGGGTTTTTGCCAGCGCCAAATCCCAGCCAGGATGAATACCTGCATGCACCATGGTAACGTTTAGCGCTTCGCTGTAATGCAGCAGTGGCAGGTGCCTCAACCAATCGGTCAGTTCATTCAGATCGTCAGCACGAAGAATATCGTCGAGCGTATCTTTTCCACCAATGCTTCGAATGCCGTGGATAACCGCCAACAAATGTAAGTCGTGGTTACCCAGTACGCAAATGGCATCGGCACCAAGAGAGCGAACGAAGCGCAACGTTTCCAGCGACTGTGGGCCGCGGTTGACCAAGTCGCCAACAAACCATATTTTATCTGTACCGGGTTTAAACTGCACTCTATCCAACAAGCGTTGCAGCGGGGTAAGGCAACCATGCAGATCGCCAATTACAAACGTGGTCATCGGTCTATAGTGAACGGGTAATGTTGATTACGGAATACTCGCATAACGCGGGCCATCTTAACGCCCTGTTACGCTAACTACCATTGCTGGCGGTGTTAATCATCAGCCTGATTGAACGTTAGTTGAATCAATGCTCAGTAAATCATTGCTCAGTAAATCAATGCAAAGTATGAGGTGTCGAGAGTAAAAATTCAGCAATCGGTGCTTCGAATTCTTGCCCATTGTCGGTTACCATAAGATAAGTGCCACCCATCGTACCCATTGATGTTTCGAGCATAGTGCCGCTGGTATATTGAAAGCCTTCACCCGGCTTCAGGTGCGGTTGTTTCCCAACAACGCCATCACCGTGGACTTCCTGTTTTTTGCCATTGTCATCGCGAATAATCCAGTGTCGGGTGAGTAGTTTGGCAGCGACATCACCAATGTTCTGAATGGTTATGGTGTAGGCAAACACATAGCGGTCGTTATCTGGATCGGATTCGGTTTCAATGTATAAGGTATCGACATCCACCTTGATTCCATCACCTAAATTATGATCTGTCATAAACAAACTCCATAATCTTCCAAACTTAACCTATGGTAGCATTTTAGCCAGCATCAAAAACTGGTTTAAATTCAAGGTTTCAGCACGTGCCTGCGGGTCAATACCGGCTTCAAGCAGCGTCGCTTCTGATATGACCTCTTTCAAGTTATTTCGTAGCGTTTTGCGTTTTTTGGCAAAAGCCATGCGTGTAGCCAAACCGAGCTTTTGAACTGTTTGCTCATCCGGCGATGCGGGCAGAGGTGTTAGTCGCACCACGGCCGATTGCACTTTGGGAGGCGGAGTAAAAGCGCTGGGTGGTACAACAAACAATTCCTGTATGTCAAAACAGCTTTGCATCAGGACACTAAGTCGACCATAAGCGCGTGAACCCACTGATGCACAGAGACGATCAACCACTTCCTTTTGAAGCATGACATGAATATCTTGCACGTGCGCTCGGGCCTCCAGCAAGTTAATTAACAATGGCGTGCCGATATTGTAGGGTAGGTTACCCACTATGCGAAGCAGCGAGTCTTGCGCAAAGTCTGGCCAGTTGATGTTGAGTACATCGGCTTCATGAATAATTAACTTTGGGTTATTGCGTTGCTTTAGTTTGGCGATCAAATCTCTGTCTATTTCAATGACCTGCAATGCATCAACGCGTTCAAGCAGTGGCAACGTCAGCGCAGCAAGCCCAGGGCCAACTTCAACGACGCTCTGACTGGATTGTGGATTGATAAATTCAACAATGCGGTCGATGACCACATTGTCGTTGAGAAAGTTCTGGCCAAAACGTTTGCGCGGCTGGTGATTCAATGTGGATTCACGCTTTGTTCAACCTTTGCCATTGTTACAGCCATTTTAACGGCGGCGGTCAGGCTGCCGGACTCTATATTTCCAGTTCCGGCTTTGTCTAATGCGGTACCGTGATCGACACTGGTTCGTATGATAGGTAGTCCCAATGTGATGTTAACCGCAGACCCGAAGCCTGCGTATTTTAATACAGGTAAACCCTGATCGTGATACATCGCCAATACCGCATCGGCATCGTTAAGATGGTGCTGTGTAAATAAAGTATCTGCCGGCAGAGGGCCGATCAAATCCAAACCCTGTGCACGTAATTTATCCAGACACGGAATGATAATGTCGATCTCTTCCCGACCCAGGTGACCATCTTCACCTGCATGCGGGTTCAAGCCGCAGACAAGAATCGTCGGCTTGGCAATGGCAAAACGTGAGCTTAATTCATGGTTCAATATGGTTAAAACACGCGTAATGCTCTGTTCGGTAATTGCGGCAGACACGGCAGACAAGGGCAGGTGTGTTGTGGCAAGTGCTACGCGGAAATTGTCTGCAGCCAGCAACATAACCGGATCGCCTGTTGATTTGCTCGCCAGGTATTCTGTGTGACCTGTAAAGGCAATACCCGCATCGTTGATTATGCCTTTATGCACAGGCGCTGTAACCATTGCATTAAACGTATCATCGTGACAGCCTTGAAGTGCCATATCGAGTGTGTGTAATACGTATTCTGCATTGTTGTTGTTTAAAACACCGGTTTTTACTGCGGCACCCAAGTCGACATCAGCAACGCACAGAACACCAGCAGCATCGCCTTTGGGGGTAGATTCAGGGTCAAAGGACCTTACTGACAAAGGGAGTTGGAGTTGCGCTGCGCGTGCTTCGAGCAAAGATTGATTACCGATCGCAACCAATTCATAGTCACGTGATGATTGTGCCTGTAAAACGCTTAAGTCCGGTCCTATGCCGGCTGGTTCTCCGGTAGTCAGAGCCAAGCGAAGCATCGACCGGCTTAACCTCTGATTTCAATGAACGACTCATCGCGTAATCGACGCAGCCAGCGCTCTGTTTCTTGTTCAACTTTCTGGGTTCGAAGCGACTGTTCGGCTTGATTGCGGATAGTATCGTCGGTAGAGTCGCGCTCTCGTCGGTCAAGGACCTCGAGTATATGCCAACCGAATTGAGTTGAAAACGGTTCGCTGAGTGTGCCTTTTTCCAATCCGTTTGCAACCGAATCAATTTCCTCCGGCATTTGACCTTGAGAGAACCAGGGCAGCTCCCCACCATTCGATGCGCTGTTTTGGTCTTCACTGAATTCGAGCGCCATGGCTTCGAACGTTTCACCTGCAACGATACGTTGTCTGATCTCGCGAAGCTTTTGTTCGGCATTGTCTGATTCAGTGGCAATGAATATGTGTCGAGCCAGTGTTTCAGCACGAACTACAGTTGACTGATCATCTTTGTCGTTTAGTTTGACAATATGGAATCCATTTTGGCTGCGCAGTGGTTCGCTTAAATCGCCTACCGACATACTCACTAATGCTGAGGCCAGAAAATCCGGCAACTCTTGCAGTACCCGCCATCCAAGGTCACCACCTTTGAGCGCTCGGGCGCCATCGGAGTTGGCTGCGGCAGTTTCGGCAAAGTCCTGGCCTGCCTGCAGTTTCGCTAACACAGAGTTTGCGCGTGTACGAGCTTTTTCAACTTCAGCCTGCGCTGCTGACGCGGGCACAGCCAGTAGAATATGCTGTACACGATAACGCTGCTGTTGATCACCTTTTTTAGAGGCACTGATGTAGTCATCGATTTCTTGTGTGGATACTTTAATGCGAGATTGTACGTCTCGTTGTACCAGGCGGCTTAACAGGATTTCGGTTTCAATCGACTTGCGATAGTAGTCGTAGTCGAAGCCCTGAGAGAGCAGCGTTTGCTGAAATTGCTGGCTGCTCATGTTGTTGCCCTGGGCTACTTGTTCAATAGCGCGATTAACACTGGATGCATCCACGGCTATTCCCAGCCTACCGGCATGCTGGCGCTGGATTTGTTGATCGATCATGCGCTCTAGAACACGTTTGCGAAACACTTCGTCATCCGGCAGGTTCTGATTGTTTGTTTTGGCCTGAAGTTTCAAAAAAGTGACTTCGGACTGCAACTCACTGGACAGAACAACACCTTCATTAACTACCGCAACGATTGTATCGATCACCACATCGGCAGCAAGAACGCGTGTTGTATTGGTAAGAGCAAGGCTGCAGAGCAGTGCTATGGCTAAGTGTTTTTTCATCAGTAATCGTCTCGGTAATCTCGGATGGCATTTTCCAGCAACTCGCCGTAGTCTTGCCCTATCGGCGCTAAGCCTTTTAATACGAGCTGTACAAACAGTTTGCGTTCATGATCATTGCCGTCATCTGAAATGAAGCGTCGCGCGGCAACTCTGAATGCCCAGCAACAACTATCGTACTGTACGCCGAGCAGTGACTCCAGGCTTCCATTACCATCCAGAGAATAGTTCCAACGCCCGGCCAAGCGCCAGTTATTGCGTATAGGCCAAATGGCTGAAATGTCGAGTTGTTCTGTTTCTGCTGTACTGTCTGTGTTAACGGTACGGTGAGCAAAATTCAGGATTCTATCGTCATCGGGTCGATAGCCTAGCAGCACAGAGCCACGCACGGTGGAGTTATCATTTGGGTTCCATTGCATTTGCCCGCGGGCAAACCATTGATTAGGCAGCGCTGCGGAAACTTCTCCAACGATGTCAGACCCGGTGCTATCGTCTGTTGCAACGCCTTCAAGGGCTACGCGTCGGTCATCGAAGTAGAGTATTTGCCCAATACTGCCACGAAAATTTTCGCGTCCATTTTCACCATCAAGAAACCGGCTGGTTAGTGCCACGGACAACTGGTTTGCATCGGCAACGCGATCAGCGCCTGAAAATCGATTTTCGCGAAAAAGCTGTGAGATGCTGAAATCCAGTTCGCTGCTGTCAAACACCGGTAGCTCGCTTTGATCAACGTGCGGTACACGCAAATAAAATAAACGAGGTTCAAGTGTTTGCACAGACCCTTTGTCATCGGTAGCGCGATCAAAAAATAAACCGCTATCCAATGAAAACGTTGGCACACTACGAGTTTGCTTGGAGCTTTGTGTGTTGTCGGTATTGTTCAATGAATATAGTGAGTAACGAAAGCTGGCCGACGGCGTCACGAACCACGAATCACCTGATATCGGCCATGATAAGCGTGGTTGAATATCAAAACGAGAACCTGTGACTGAGTTATTGCGATCAAAATAAACCAGCTCAGTTGCTGCCGATGCGCGCACACCCAGATCGTCTTTAGGTGTTTCCCAAATGGCGGTTAATTGTGGAAGCCGTTGATAAGGTCGCTCATCTGCTGGAATATCCTCATCGACCGTTTGATAAGACTGAAAACGCACCAGTGCCGAGAGAAGGCCACGTTTGAAACGCAGATCTGCTCTTCGATCAAGATGGGTGATACTGGCAAGCTGCAGGCTATTACCAAGGTCTTCAAAGTAGTCTTCATCGCTGACGCGACTAGCATTAATTTCCGAGGTCCAGTAACTACCAAAGCTGCCTTGATGCCGCACTTGCGAGAACGCTCGTTTACGTCCATCCTGGGCGGTATCGTTCATGTACTCATGATCAAATATCCAGTTGCCCTGACGATTCAGGTAGCGCAGTTCAGTTTGTAGTTGTGGACCACGTCTTTGTGTGAACCTGGGAACAATGGTTGCATCGATACCAGGTCGAATATTCCAGTACCACGGTAAATGTAATTCGATGCCGGTACTGTCCCCGCTGGCAAAAATAGGAGCCAGAAAACCGGTTTTGCGCTTTGGGCTGATTGGAAAACTGAACCGAGGTACCCACAACAAGGGTACGCCTTTGAAGATCAGCGATAGATTCTCGGCAGTTCCTATACCTTCGTCTGGGTACAGACTCAGTTTTTTTGCACGCAGAAACCAGCTTCTGTCTCCCGGCGGGCAGGACGAATAGGTTGCACCGTCGAGCGTGAAGTGACCTTCCTCGTTACGTTCCATATGTGCCGCCGCACCGGTTGCACGTTTTCCGTTGACATCAAATTCGTAGATTGATTCATCAGTGGAGAACAAATTGTCGTCCATGTCTATGACGGCATTGCTGCTTTCCAAACGCATGCCATCAGCCAAAAAACTCAGTGCACCCTCAACACGCACCTCGCCGGTCAGGGCGTTGTATTGAGCATCCTCCGCTGTTAGCACACGGTTCTGGTGTCTGATGGTGGTGTTACCGTTGAGCGTGTACATGCCATCTTGACCGACCATCTTGTCGGCCTCTGCCTGCACTTCGTCTTCAGGATCGGTGAATACTGCATCACCTGGTTCGTATATGAACGTAGGCGCCGGGCATTCAAAAGCATTAGCGTAGCCGGGGGAAAGAGTCAGTCCTAGCAGCCCGGTGGCTATTATTGTGAAACGGATGATGATGGGTCCACAGGCGAATATTACATAACGAGATAATAGACCGCTTTTGTTTTAAACTAAAGCCTCCCGCAACGAAGCGATACAATCCCTTTCAACCGTGTCAGAAGCTAACGTATCAGAGCCTAAGTCGAGTTCGTCGTCCCGTATGCAAATTGACCCGAGCTGGCAGCAATTGCTCCAAAATGAGTTCGAGCAGCCCTACATGAAGGAACTGCGCGCGTATCTAGCAGCACGCAAGCAAAAAAGGGCGGTTGTCTATCCACATTCAACCAACTGGTTTAATGCGTTCGCATTGACCTCTAGAGATGATGTAAAGGTCGTCATATTGGGTCAAGACCCTTATCACGGGCCAGGACAGGCGCATGGGTTGAGCTTTTCAGTGCCTCAGGGCATAAAAGTGCCGCCATCGTTACTAAATATTTACAAGGAAATCGACGCCGATTTGGGCAATGGTGATGCTGTGTTAACCGCCCGGGGCGCGGGTTGTCTGACCGAGTGGGCAAAGCAAGGTGTGTTTTTGCTTAACAGCGTTTTGACCGTTGAGCAGGGGCAGGCTGCGGCCCACCAGGGGCGGGGCTGGGAGACCTTTACCGACAGTGTGATAGCCCATTTGAGTAGGGAGCGCGAACAGCTGGTTTTTCTTTTGTGGGGAAGTTATGCACAGAAAAAAGGCCAGATTATCGATGCAAACAAGCACCTGGTGCTCAAATCTCCGCACCCATCACCGCTTTCTGCGCACCGCGGCTTTCTCGGTTGCCGTCACTTTTCTCAAACAAACGACTATCTTTTAAAGACGGGACAGTCGGCCATCGACTGGTTTCAGGTTTCCTGAGTAATCAGTCAGAGGGTTCGCATGGAGTACGGAAAAATTAATTGGACGTTGGGCTTGCCGATGGCATCAGTGGCGTTCCTGTTATCTGCGTGTTCGCTGAATTCGAAAGTAGATGTCGATACAGAAGCAGAGGTAGCAGCAGTGTTAGCAGCAGCGCAGCCGCTGGAATCGAGCTTTCTGAATCGGGATGACGTACGCGACTACATTTATGAAGTTAGCGCAGAACACCAGCTTGACCCAAACTGGCTTGCTATTCTTTTCGGGCAAACTCAATCCCAGCAGTCGGTACTGGACGCGATAGCGCGACCTGCAGAAAAAGTGCTCACCTGGGCTCAATATCGGCCCATTTTTATTCAACAAAAGCGCGTTGATGCAGGCCACGAATTTATGCGCGAACATGCCGAGACGCTAGACAGAGCGGAGCAGGAATTTGGTGTTCCAGCGAATATTATTGCGGCTATCATTGGCGTAGAGACCTTTTACGGACAGATTACCGGCAAGCATGGGGTGCTTGAATCTGTGGCGACGCTTGCGTTCGACTATCCTCCGCGAGCCAAGTTTTTTAAGTCTGAATTGTCTGAGTTTCTTGTTTTGTCCGAATCGGAAAAGTGGGATACCGCTGCAATAAAAGGCAGTTATGCTGGCGCCATGGGATGGCCACAGTTTATCTCCAGCAGTTATAGAAATTACGCTATCGACTTCGACAACGATGGCAGGCGGGATCTGTTCAGCAGTGTTGCCGATGTCATCGGGTCTGTTGCGAACTACTTGCATAAACACGGCTGGAAAACAGATCAACCCGTAGCAGCATCGTTGCCGGTTACCGCAACACAGCGCTCGGATGTCCGTGGGTTACTTCGTAAGTCGTTGAAACCTGCAATAGCGCCAGAAAAGCTTGTTCAGTTGGGTTTTAATGTAGATGGAACAAAACCGGTCAGTGTCATGATTTTACAAGGTGAAGGTGGCGAAGAGGCGTGGGTGGGCTATAAAAACTTCTATGTTATTACTCGTTACAATCACAGTGCCTTGTATGCAATGGCGGTTTTTCAACTTGGTGAGTTGTTAACCGGTAAGGTTTCAAAATAGCAAAGCGGTTATAGGAGAGGTAAGATTCATGCAGGTATACAAAAAGGGGATGACATGAGTTGGATATGCAGTAGTACCCGTAGGCTTTTTAAATCTTTTTATTCAGCCGTACTAGTGCTAAGCGTAACAGCTTGTGCCAACACAGGACCAGTCGAGAAAATCGGAAATGTGCAATTAGCTCCCGATACACAAGAGGCAGTGCCGGAGTATGTCCGTAATCTGCCCAAATCCCGTACCGGTAACATGGCCGAGTACACCGTGTTCGGCCAGCGTTATAAGGTGCTGGATTCGGCCGCGGGGTTTATCGAGCAAGGGACAGCGTCCTGGTACGGTGAGAAGTTTCATGGGCGAAAAACCTCTAGCGGTGAAATATACGATATGCACGCCATGACTGCTGCGCACAAAAATCTGCCTTTGCCCACGTTTGTTCGGGTAACGAACCTGGAAAACAATAACTCGGTGGTGGTCAAGGTTAATGATCGCGGTCCATTTGTCGGTGACCGAATTATCGACTTGTCTTTATCAGCAGCGCTAGAGCTCGGCATGAAAGAGCAGGGCACAGCGAACGTCCGCATCGAGGCATTGTCTACGCATTTGGTTGCTGAGAATGACAATACGTCGAACCACAGTGTGGTGGAGTCATTTGCGCAGAAGCAAGGTGATAACGGGGGTGCTGCTCCGGAGGTGATAGAACCCACATTGGCTGCTGTACCGCTAAGCGAATCTGCAGTTGCTATAGAACAATTTGAAATGGAAGTAGAGCCGGGACAAAAAGATGAGTTAGCACTAAATTCAGAGCGTGAAGGTGAAAACGACAATGGGGATGATGGGTTTGTTGAACTAGTTGCGAACACTGGTGCGGCGCCTGCCACCGAACCTGTCGCCAAACAAGCGAATGAGATTCAGCCGGCAGAGGTTCAGCCAATCGCTAGTGCTACGCTGCCAGAATTGGGCAGTGCGTCTTCAAGTGCCGAAGTGAATCCCGAGTTGAGTACCGAAGTAAGTAACGAAAACGATTACTTTATTCAGATTGGCGCTTTTCAGCATGCACCGTACGCTGAGGCCATGGTCGACAGTGTCGTTGAGAAAACCGGATTAATGGCCTTTATTGAAGCGGATGAGAAAACAGCGTTATACAGAGTCAAATTGGGCCCATACGAAAAGGGTGACGCACTTGAAACTACGATGATGGAACTTGCCAATATTGGGATTAATGGATTCACCCAGTTGGCCGTTAAGCGCTAGTCAGGCAGTTGCTAAGCGCTAGTTTAGCGGTAGGTTTGCGCTAAAATGTGCACGTCGAATGGTCAAGTGCATTTACATTTAATTAGGCTGCGTTGTAGTTACGTAGCCAGATTGTTATACACCAGTTAATTGCTTATGCCGATTTATCCACACACGCTTGTTCAATCTTTACCTGTTTTTATCGTTTTATTGGTTGCGTTTTTTAGCACCCTGGTAACTGCAGCGCCTTTGCCTGCACCACCACAACTCTCAGCAAACAGTTTTTTACTGATCGATAATATCAGTGGCGAAGTGCTGGCTGAGAAGAATCCTGATGGTCGAATAGAGCCTGCCAGTCTGACTAAATTGATGACTGCCTATATTGTTGCCACCGAGATCAAGCAAGGTACATTAACCGAAGCTGACCCTGCCATTGTCAGTGAGTTCGCCCAGTCGATGCCAGGTTCTCGAATGTTTATTGAGGCTGGTAAAACGGTTTCTATCGGTGAACTTTTACGTGGATTGATTGTGCAGTCAGGTAACGATGCCAGTGTGGCGTTAGCTGAACATATCGCTGCAAGCGAGCCGGGCTTTGTGGAAATGATGAATCGCATGGCTGAGTCGCTTGGCATGACTAACACTAATTTTACCAATGCATCCGGGCTGCCCGACCCTCAGCATTACACAACAGCGCGTGACCTATCAATCATTGCGCGACGCATGATCCAGGATTTTCCTCAACACTATAAGCTGTACTCACAAAAGTCATACAAGTTTAATGATATAGAACAGAACAATCGTAATAAACTATTGTGGCGTGACCCATCGGTAGACGGAATGAAAACGGGGCACACCGAAGCTGCTGGCTACTGTCTGGTCGCCTCTGCCGTTCAGAATGATATGCGCCTGATCAGTATTGTGCTTGGAACGGCTAGTGATCAGACCCGAATGGCGGAAACACAACGATTGCTTAACTACGGGTTTCGTTTTTTCCAAACCAAGCGCATTTATGAGGCTGGCGAGGTTATACAAACTGCGCGTATCTGGATGGGTGAGTCTGAAGAAATATTGTTGGGCGTTGCTGATGATCTATACGTTACCCTGCCACGTGATGCGTTTGATACGCTGCACAGTCAAATCGAGCTCAGTGGGTATATCAAGGCACCAGCCCGAATCGGTCAGGAGTTTGGACGCTCGGTACTCACAGCTGATAACAAGATCATCAGTGAAGTGCCTTTGTTAGCTTTGCAAAAAGTTGAGGAAGCGGGAGTTTTCCGACGCATGAAACATTCAATTTTGCGATACTTTCAGTAAGTGGCTACAACAAACCTTGACGGGGAATCGTCCCTGATAAAATTTCCCGCTGCAATATCCGTTAAAGCAATGGGATTGAACGACCCGGATTTCAAATCACTGGTTCTCGAACTGATACAACCGCACCTTGACCCTGCAACCCCGTCTAAAGTAGTTACATCCCTGAGTAGCAAAGAGAAATACATCTCGATTCGTGTTCACTTTACTGCGCTGAATCAAGCGCAGATAAACCGTATCTATGCGGCCTTGCAGGCAGAGCCGCGCGTGAAGTTCACGCTCTGAACATTCGACATCTAGGCGTGTGTGATTATCTTGGTGTGTGGCAAGACATGCGCGCCTTTACCGACTCGCGCGATGCGACAACAGCAGATGAGCTCTGGGTGCTTGAACACCCGGCAGTGTACACGCTGGGTCAGGCTGGTAAGCGAGAACATATTTTAAATGCGAACGATATTCCCGTGGTTGAATCTGACCGAGGTGGACAAGTCACTTTTCATGGCCCCGGTCAGATTATCATTTACACATTGATTGATTTACGCCGAGCCGGGATGGGAATTCGAGATCTGGTTGTGCGACTGGAGAATGCGGTGATTGATACGCTAAGTCAATTTAATGTTACGGCGCTTGGCCGTCGTGATGCGCCGGGTGTCTATGTTGGGGATGCAAAAATTGCAGCGCTGGGGTTGCGGGTACGTCGCGGGTGTTCGTACCATGGTCTTTCGCTTAATATTGACATGGATCTGGCGCCATTTAATGGCATTAACCCTTGTGGTTACGAGGGATTGGCGGTCACCAGCATGCACAAACTGGGCATAACTCACAGTAAAAGCGCCATTGTGGAGAGTCTTTTGCAGTCATTGATATTGCACCTTGAAACAGCTGATACACTGTAACCATGGACTACCAAGCACCTTCAAGAAACAACCCGGAAAGCCATCAGCGCGGCGCATCGAAATTGGCTCGTATTCCGATCAAAGTGGCACCACAGACCACGCGGCTAAAAAAGCCGGAGTGGATTCGAACTCGGATAACCCACAACCCACGTGTGCAGGAAATAAAACAACTCATGCGCGAGTTGAATTTGTCGTCGGTATGTGAAGAGGCCAATTGTCCTAACCTTGGCGAATGTTTCAGTCATGGCACAGCCACGTTCATGATCATGGGTGATATCTGCACTCGCCGTTGTCCGTTTTGTGATGTCGCGCATGGTAAGCCTAATCCGCTTGATGACAAAGAACCCGAGAATCTGGCCAAAGCCATCGGGCAGTTGGGACTGAAATACGTTGTGATTACCTCAGTCGATCGTGACGATTTACGTGACGGCGGTGCAGGTCATTTTGATGCATGTATCAAAGCTGTGCGAGCGGCATGCCCTGGTATACAGATTGAGGTGCTCGTGCCTGACTATCGCGGTCGAATGGACAAAGCCCTGGAGGCCATGTCAGAAAATCCACCGGATGTTTTTAATCACAATCTGGAAACGGTGCCGCGCTTGTATAAGCAATGCCGTCCTGGTTCAGATTACGAATACTCTTTGAATTTGCTAAAGAGCCACAAAGCACGTTTCCCCAACGTTCCAACAAAATCCGGTTTAATGTTAGGACTGGGTGAAACTCTGGAAGAGGTGGAGCAAGTCATGAAAGATATGCGAGCCCACAACATCGATATGCTTACACTTGGGCAGTACTTACAACCCAGTAGTTCACATCTGGCGGTGGAGCGTTTTGTTCACCCTACAGAGTTTGATGCACTTGCCAGGTTGGGCGACGAACTCGGATTTAGCCACGTTGCCAGTGGGCCCATGGTGCGATCGTCGTACCATGCTGATCGGCAGGCTGCGGCTGTGCAAGTCGCGCAAGATTAGACGCGCAAAAGTCGGCTTGTAAGTGTAAAAGTTTGCATCGATAGCGTCGGGTTGACGCTTCAATACTTACCCCAGAACAGCAACGAGTGAAGCATAGAAATTCGGAGTGGTTCTAGAACGATCCATGTCCTAGTTCAACCAGATCAGCCCTGCCTTGCACGAATGGAAGCCGTTTAACAGGCGCATTAAAGCAGAACTGGCCGTACTTTGCCCAAACCGAAACAGTGGTTCAAGCGTTTAACATTGGTAGTGAGACCGGTGCGACTATTTACCCAAAGTGCCAGTGCTATATGTGCGGTACAACACATTCGCGCCACTATTAGCCATCATCACGCTGATTAACGGCCACAGTCTAGTGGTCCAACCACATGATATGTTCGAGTTCAGCGAGTCTGTCAGCATCTTT
>CAYTJF010000086.1:0-20442 GCA_964437945.1 uncultured Granulosicoccaceae bacterium | reverse complement strand
CACCAGCTCAGTACTACAGAAAAGACTCGGCGTGAATGAAAGTTGAGGGCAAAGTTGAGGGTCGGACCACGGTAAGTGGTTGAAATCAATAGAAAATGCTACTAAATACTGGCTTATATGCCTTTTAGCTTTCGTTTTTAGGCCCTAAACGGTTAAATTCCGAGGCTGCGTTTGGCAGATTTACCCAACACAAACGTATCGTATACACACCGATCATCACCCAGCATCATTAATGCAAACAAGGTCGATCGCCAGTGCTTCGCAACCGATGTACGTCGTTTTAGCAGTGGTGTAGCGCTTGTGTCTAATGCAACAAAGTCAGCTTCTTTTCCCGGTACGAAATTGCCAATGTGATTGTCCAAATCCAGTGCTTTTGCACCGCCAAGTGTGGCCATGTAAAACGCCTGCTCAGGATTTAAATTAAAGCCCTGGAGTTGCTGGATTTTGTAGGCCTCGTTTATAGTTCGCAGCAAAGAGAACGAATCGCCACCACCAATATCGGTACCCAGTCCAACGGGGACTCCGGCTTTCATCGCTGCGCGCAGATCGAACAAACCGCTGCCGATAAACAGATTTGATGTTGGACAATGCGCAACTGCAGCGCACGCTTTGTTCATGCGGTTCCATTCGCTATGTGATAGATGAATAGAGTGGGCAAATACAGATCGTTTTCGTACCAGACCAAAGCGCTCATAAACAGACAAGTAGTCAAGCTGATCGGGAAATAGCGAAGCAACCCAATCACATTCATCGATGTTTTCGCTTATGTGTGTATGCATGTAAACATCGGGATGCTCGTCAAGCAGCCTTCTTGCAGCTTGTAGTTGTGCTTCGCTGCTGGTTGGAGCGAACCGCGGCGTTACCGCATAGCCGAGTCTGTCTGAGTTATGCCATTGGGCAATCAGCTCTTTTGAATCGTCATAACTGGATTCAGCCGTATCACACAACGCAGCTGGTGCATTTCTATCCATCATTACCTTGCCACAGATCATGCGCAATTTTCGTGTTTGTGCCGCATGGAAAAAAGCATCGACGGATGCCTTGTGAACAGTACCGAAAACCAGTGCTGTGGTTGTGCCATTGCGCATCAGTTCATCAAGAAAAAAAGCGGCAGTTGATTCAGCAGTTTCGGTATTGTCGAATTGTTGTTCTGTTGGGAAAGTATAGGTTTCCAGCCACTGGAGTAACTGCTTGCCGTGAGACGCAATGACATCGACCTGCGGATAGTGCACGTGAGTGTCAACGAACCCTGGAACCAGCAGTTTGCCGGTTAGATCATGAACAATACACTCGGTTGGAACAACCGTGTTGTCTGCATTGTCCAGTGACACAATCAGTCCGTCTTCGATCAGCATCATGCCATCGTCTATGTATTTTACAGCGTCTTCTCCAGTGTCCGCAGGGTTAGCTAAACAATGTAAGAAACTGCCGCGATAGGCTTGCAAGTGGAGCTGCATATTTGAACGCGCGTGTGTAAAACCCGATTGTAGCGAAAGTATGTCGTTCCTGGTGTGAAGTAGTAGCGTCAAATTCGGTAAACTGGTGCTCGGTAAAAAAATATACAAAAAGTATGCGCAGTATCGAATCCGAAACTGGTGAAAATGTGCTTGTTAGCATGAGTGGTATCACCAAGGCCTATCCAGGCGTTCTGGCTAACGATGCAATTGATCTGACTGTGCGCCACGGACAAATACACGCTTTGCTGGGTGAGAATGGTGCAGGCAAGAGCACGCTTGTAAAAATTCTATACGGATTATTGCAAGCTGATGCAGGACATATTGAGTGGCAGGGTGAACCAGTTGATATCAGTAGCCCCGCACGTGCTCGCAAACTTGGCATCGCACTGGTGTTTCAGCATTTTTCGTTGTTCGAATCTTTATCAGTGTTAGAGAACATTGCATTGGGCATGGCTATTCATGCGAATAAAGAGTTGCAACAAAGCATCATTGAAGTGTCCAGTCGTTACGGTTTACCGATAGACCCTGCTCGGCAGGTTTACTCACTATCGGTAGGTGAGCGGCAACGTATTGAGATTGTTCGTTGTTTACTACAAGACCCAAAGCTGCTTATCATGGATGAGCCAACGTCGGTGTTAACACCGCAAGAGGTGAGTGAGCTATTTATTACTTTGCGCAGACTAAGCCAGGAAGGCGTAGCAATTTTATATATCAGTCACAAGCTCAATGAGATAAAAGCCTTGTGCAGCGAAGCAACTATTCTACGCAACGGCAAGCGCGTTGCCACCGCCGACCCTGCTCTGGAAAGTACCCATAGTTTAGCAAGCCTGATGATGGGCGATGAGCTGGTTGCACCTTCTCGTGAAAAACGAACGCCGAGCGATAAGCTTATGCTGAGTCTGAACAATGTATCGGTAGTGGCGATTGAGCAGCATAGTGGGCAGCATGATGTTCCATTGGAGCACATCAATCTTAGTGTATACGCTGGTGAAATTGTCGGCATAGCAGGCGTTGCTGGTAACGGGCAAGATGAATTACTCAAGGTGATCTCCGGTGAGCAGGGCCTGCCAGATGCACGGGCCCTGTTACTCGATGGTGAGCCGGTGGGTGTTTTGTCACCTGGACAAAGGCGCGAACGTGGGTTGTGTTGTGTACCCGAAGAGCGACTGGGCCATGCTGCAGTACCTGCAATGTCGCTAAGCGAAAACGCTTTTCTTACTGCACACCATCGTAGCGATTTGCGAAGTGCAGGGCTGATAAACAAGCGCAAAAGTCGAGATTTTACCCAGCGTGTTATCGAACAATTTAATGTGCAGTGCAACGGACATACTGCGCTTGCCGGGAGTTTGTCTGGTGGTAATCTGCAAAAATTTATTGTTGGTCGTGAAATAGAACAAACACCGAGCGTGTTCGTCGTATCCCAGCCAACATGGGGTGTGGATGCGGGAGCCGCCGCTGCGATCCATAAATCATTGCAGGCTATGGCAAACAACGGTGCTGCCGTGTTGGTTATATCGCAAGATATTGATGAGCTAATGTTGATCAGCGATCGTATTGCTGCATTGTGTGCTGGTCGACTATCAAATGTGTACTCATCCGAAGATGTTTCGGTTCAACAGTTGGGTTTGCTTATGGGCGGTGCAAGCATCGACGATAAGGTGTCCGCGTGATCAGACTACAACCCCGAACTGAACCGTCAAAGTTGATGGGGTATGCAGCCCCTTTGATCGCCTTAGGCGTAACTTTACTCGCTGGCATGGTGCTGTTTGCACTGCTTGGTGTACCGGTAGGTGCAGCCTTTTATGCTTTTTTTATAGAGCCGGTGAGTAGTCTGTACGGCTTATCCGAGCTGGGTGTTAAAGCTGCTCCGCTGATCATGATTGCAGTCGCGTTGTCTATTGGGTTTCGTGCGAACGTATGGAATATTGGTGCTGAGGGTCAACTCATTCTTGGTGGCATCTGTGGTGGCGTTGTGGCTTTGTATTTTTACGAGGTGAACACCTGGTATGTATTACCGTTAATGATGTTGGCAGGAGTACTCGGCGGAATGTTATGGGCTGCGATTCCGGCACTACTGCGCACAAAATTCAATGCCAACGAAATTTTAACCAGCCTGATGCTCACTTATATTGCCAGCCTGTTACTTAGCCTGCTTGTGCATGGGCCGTTGCGTGACCCTGACGGGTTTAATTTTCCTGAGTCCCGTTTGTTTCATGATGCAGCAATGCTACCGATTATTCTCGAGGGTACTCGGCTACATATAGGGGCACTTGTTGCCCTGCTAATTGTGGTGATTGCCTGGGTACTATTGTCACGAACCATGTTGGGTTTTGCCTTGAAAGTAAATGGTCAGGCTCCCAGAGCCGGGCGTTATGCAGGCTTTACCCAGAGTCGACTCATTTGGTTTTCATTGTTATTTTGCGGCGCCTGCGCAGGCCTTGCAGGTTTGAATGAAGTTGCCGGACCAATCGGGCAACTGTTGCCAAGCATCTCCCCTGGCTATGGTTTCACTGCCATAATCGTTGCGTTTCTTGGTCGCCTGCACCCGGTCGGTGTTGTGTTTGCCGGATTGGTTATGGCCTTATCTTATCTTGGTGGTGAATCGGCTCAGATCAGTTTGAATTTACCAGTAGCTGTCACCGGTGTTTTTCAGGGTATGTTGTTGTTCTTTTTGTTAGCGGCAGATGTGTTGATCAACTATCGGGTTGTTTGGGGTCGATCTGGTCTGGCACGCGCTTCTGCAAAAGAGCAGGGTGGGTCGTTGTTATGAATATTGATTCAGCCATGTTGGTGATGATTGGCCTGACAGTTATTTCGGCAGCCACGCCGCTCGTTTACGCTGCCATTGGAGAGCTGGTGGTGGAGAAGTCTGGTGTACTGAACCTGGGTGTTGAAGGCATGATGCTCGCAGGCGCTGTGAGCGGTTTTGCAGTTGCGCATTTAACTGGAAGTGCAATGCTTGGCATTTTGACAGGTGCAGGAGCTGGTATGTTGCTAGCGCTGATCTTTGCGTTTCTTACCTTGAGTTTGCGTGCATCCCAAGTTGCTACCGGTCTTGCCTTGACAATATTTGGTATTGGTTTGAGTGCGCTATTGGGACAGCCGTTAATTGGTATCGCCTATGAGGGCATCCCAAGCTATTCGATACCTTTTTTGGCTGATATTCCTGTACTGGGTCAACTGTTGTTTCAAAATGACTTACTGGTGTATGGCTCTTTTATATTGGTGCTAATGGTATCGATTTTCCTCAAATTCACCCATGCCGGCCTGATCGTACGCGCGGTGGGTGATTCACCAGATTCAGCACATGCGCTGGGTTACCCTGTTTTACAGGTCAGGTATCTGGCCACTTTATTTGGAGGGGCGTGCGCAGGTCTGTCGGGGTGTTATCTATCAATGGCTTATGCGCCAATGTGGGCAGAGGGTATGAGCGCTGGCAGGGGCTGGATTGCTCTGGCTTTGGTGGTTTTTGCCTCCTGGCTTCCTGGAAGACTGTTATTTGGTGCCTATTTTTTTGGTGGAATCACGATTCTTCAATTGCATGCACAAGCGATCGGTATTATTGTTCCATCACAGTTAATGTCGATGCTACCCTACATAGCAACCATTGTTGTTCTGGTATTGATTTCCAGCGATGGTGGCAGTTTGCGTAGAACCGCACCAGCCAGTATCGGGCAAGCATTCCATCCAACAAAATAGAGTGCGTTGTTACATAGGCGGTTTGTGGTACGGGCGAATTGTAGAAACGATGTGTTTTGAAAAAGACGAGATGCGAAAAAGATGCAATTTAATGTTGGTGTATCTTGCGATCAGCGCGTAGTGTAACAGGCTGGACTGTGAAAATTTACCAATGAAATATACGGAGAAAAAGATGTTTGTACGTCCATTTTTTAATGCAGTAAGCAAGAAAGCTGCGGCTGCACTTGCAGCCGCGTTGCTGTCTGTTGGCAGTATGTCAGTACTTGCAGACGACCCAGTTAAAGTTGGTTTCGTCTACGTTGGGCCAATAGGTGATCACGGCTGGACATACCGACACGATATTGGTCGCCTGGCAATAGAAGAAGAATTTGGCGATAAGGTAGAAACCACATTTGTAGAAAGTGTTGCAGAAGGTGCTGATGCTGAACGAGTCATTCGTAAACTTGCCAGCGACGGACACGATTTAATCTTCACAACTTCATTTGGCTACATGAACCCAACCAATAAAGTGGCGAAGGCTTTCCCTGACGTAAAATTTGAACATGCTACTGGCTATAAGCGTGCTGACAATGTGTCTACCTACTCTGCACGGTTTTATGAAGGTCGAGCCGTGTTGGGTACCATGGCTGGCATGATGACCGAGTCAAACATTATTGGTTACATTGGTTCTTTTCCAATTCCAGAAGTGGTGAGAGGCATTAACTCGTTTACCATTGCTATGCGCAAAGTGAATCCTGAAGCTGAAGTACGCGTTGTTTGGGTGAACAGCTGGTACGACCCAGGTAAGGAAAGTGATGCTGCGAAAACGCTGATAGATCAAGGTGCCGACATCATTACTCAACACACCGATTCCCCGGCACCATTGCAGGCCGCTCAGGAACGTGGCGTTATGGGTTTTGGTCAAGCTTCGGATATGAGTGCGTTTGCACCTGAAGCTCAACTGACTTCCATCATTGATGATTGGAATCAGTATTACATCGATCGCACCCAGGCAGTGCTGGACGACAAGTGGGAATCGCAGGATATTTGGAAAGGTATCGATAGCGGCATGGTGGCGTTTGCAGAGTACGGTGCAAACGTGCCTGAAGATGTAAAAGCCGCCGCAGATGTTGTTAAGGAAGGTATTGTTGACGGTACTTTCCATCCTTTCCAGGGTCCAATCAAAAATCAGGCAGGCGAGGAAGTGGTTGCTGAAGGTGCCGTGTTAGGAGACGATGTTCTGTTGGGTATGGACTACTATGTTGAAGGTGTGCAAGGTTCGTTGCCAAAGTAAATCTGGCCTTGCTAAATCATAGTTAAAATAAGTGGCGGGCGATGTTTCAATCGTATTCATTGCCCGTTACTTTCTAGTTAAAATTCCTCAAAACTCCATATTCTAACCACCGCAATACCGTGACTATCTGGCGCCCAATACAATCGATAACCGTTAAAGTAATTGGTTTGGTCGTGCATGATGGTCGTTTGCTTGCGGCTGAGGTTTACGACGACAATGGCAATATTAAAGGTGTTCGCCCATTGGGTGGCCACATAGAATTCGGTGAAACTCGCGAACTTGCATTACGACGTGAATTTATCGAAGAGCTGGACACCGAGATTGAAATTACCGGTGCTTGGCGCGCGTTCGAAAACCTGTACAAACATGAAGGCTTAGTTGGCCATGAATATGTTCATTGCGTTAGCGTTAGTTTGTTGGATTCCTCGTTGTATACAAAAGATAGCATTGTATTTTGCGAAGACAGTGGTGCCGAGTGTATTGCGCGTTGGTTTTCAGTTAAGGGGTGTAAAGCTGGCGAGGTTGCTTTGTTTCCCACGGGACTAGTTGATATATTGTAGTGAACATAATCTGCTCTTGAGTGACATTTGAATGCAATTCTCAGAAAACGGGTGTGTCTATGTTGTCTGAACAATTTATCATCGATGTAAAACTCAAGCGTGACAAAGTTGAAGATTTTTCAGAGTACCCGTTTTGCCTGCCTGCTATAAAGCAACTACACAGCGTAGCATTGCATCCTGCAGTAACCTTTTTTGTTGGTGAGAACGGTTCAGGAAAATCGACCTTGCTTGAAGCAATAGCTGTTGCTGCAGGTTTTAATCCAGAAGGTGGTTCCAAGAACTTCGGATTTAACACACGAGACTCGCACTCTGTGCTCGATCAGTATTTACGATTGTCCCGAGGTATAAAGAAACCCAAAGACGGCTTTTTTCTGCGGGCAGAAAGTTTTTTTAATGTTGCCACAGAAATTGAAAATCTTGACGAAGAAGATATTTATCCTGCCGGGCCGAAAATAATCAGTTACTACGGTGACCGGCCGCTACACGAACAATCGCACGGTGAATCGTTCATGGCGCTGTTATTAAATCGTTTTTCAGGTTCATCGTTATATATTCTGGATGAGCCTGAAGCGGCTTTATCGCCATCTCGTCAACTTTCTATGCTCGCTCGTATGGATGAATTGGTTAAGCAAGGTTGCCAGTTTATAGTGGCAACGCATTCGCCCATCATAATGGCGTACCCAGAGGCAATAATTTATGTATTAGAGGATTCCGGGCTGGAACATACTGCGTATGAAGATACAGAACATGTTCAAATTACTCGCCAATTTATGAACAACCGAGCAGGCATGCTAAGCAATTTGATTGACTCAGATGACAGCATACCCGGCTAATAGGGTGCACCACTTACAAATGTGCCGTATCAATAAGCTAACCCGCATATGAAAACTGTCGCCATTTTTGTTGATGTACAGAACGTTTATTACACCACAAGACAAATTTTTGGAAAGCATTTTGATTACAACAAATTCTGGTCTAAGGCAACTGAAGGCAGGCAGATGGTAAAGGCCATTGCCTACGCTATCGACAGAGGTGATCAAAAACAAAAGGAGTTTCAGAATATTCTCAGAGCCATTGGGTTTGACGTAAAACTGAAACCATACATTCAACGATCAGATGGTACTGCCAAAGGCGACTGGGACGTCGGCATTACTATCGATGTTATGGACTACTCCAGCCGGGCGGATATCATCATTTTAGTATCAGGTGACGGTGATTTTGATCTACTGGCCAATAAAATTCGGGTTGAAAGAGGCAAGCGTGTGGAAGTGTATGGTGTTGCCAAATTGACGGCTAATTCATTAATCAATGAGGCAAGTGCATTTCACCCAATTGATAGCACTTTGTTACTACTCCCAAGAACCTAACCGATTGCGAACCAGTGCTGTTCGTTTGATCCTGTAAACATGTGTGATAGTAAGATTTCATGTGGTTACAAATAGGTAAATACGTCACAATTAACGATATTTATTCGACGTAAGAACCGCTGTCGCTCTATATTCTTATTCAATACGAACAAAGCTCATATAGTTAAACTCATTCAGCTAAAATAGCGCCGTGTTCCCCCACAAATCATCATCGTAAAACAGACTGTTATGCCAAATCTCGTTTACTACTCTTTAATTGCTGTGCTAAGCCTGGCCCTCGCGTCTTGTGGAAGTGACAGCGGTGGCGGTGACAATACGAATGTTGCGACAACCGGTTCTGGCAGTGTTGCTGGCAACACAACAGGTGACACTGAAGCAACCACAACGGCAAGCCCAGGAAGCTCGATATCGGACAGCGTTATCCCCACCGGTACTGCAGGTGATGTAGCAGGTTTAAGCCAACGAGCCACACTGGCTGATTTCAATCTGCCTATAGATGGTGTGCGATTAGGTAATTATGAACTGGTGCCTGCCTATCCGAATCTGGCCTTTCAGGATGCCTTGCTGGTGGACGATGTCCCGGGCGAGAACCGCCTGGTTGTGGTTGAGCGAGCTGGGATAGTTAAAGTGTTTGACGATAATCCAGCGGCATCCACAGCCACGGTGATCCTCGATTATTCGGCAAATGTGGAAACTGGGACTGGTGAGCAAGGTTTGCTTGGTCTGGCGTTTGACCCACGCTTCACCGAAAACCGTTTTGTCTACATTTACCACACTCAGGCAGTCACCAACGCATCGATTTTTACTCGACTTCGTTGGGATAGCGCAACAGATCAACTCGACCCGTCAAGTGCAAAAATTGTGCTGCAAGTTGAGCAACCGTTTACTGCGCACAATGGTGGCATGCTGGCATTCGGGCCGGACAACTATTTGTACATTGGGCTCGGCGACGGTGGTGACGGTGGTGATCCGCAAAATCACGGACAGGATCGAAACACCTTGCTGGGCAGCATTTTGCGTATCGACGTAAACACGCCGGATGACAGCGTGGGGTATATGGTACCGCCCTCCAACCCGTTTGTTGGTCAGGCAAATGTAAAAACGGAAATCTATGCTTATGGTTTTCGCAACCCCTGGCGATTTTCCTTTGATCGCCAAACCGGCGACCTGTGGGTTGGTGATGTGGGGCAGTCAACACATGAGGAAATCAATAAAGTGGTTGCCGGGGGTAACTACGGCTGGCGAATATTTGAAGGTTCAACCATCAGAGATGCTAATGAGAACGCTGTGCCCGAAACAACCTACATACCACCGGTTCATGAGTACACTCACGATTTAGGTCTGGCCGTTATTGGTGGGTATGTTTATCAAGGCGCAGTGGCATCGCTGCAAGGCCGATATATTTTTACGGACTTTGCTTCAGGCACTGTTTCGGCGTTAACCTTGAGCGGAGACACTGTTGCGTCAATTGATCCGGTTGGAACTGTTACTCAACCAACCAGCTTTGGTGAAACGCGAGATGGTGAGTTACTTGTCGTAACGAGTTTTAGTGGCATATTCAAATTTGCTGAAAACGCTACTTCAATAGAGTTTCCGGCTACATTATCGGCAACGGGCTTATTCAGCGATCTGGCATCGTTAACACCGGTCAGCGGATTTATTGAATACCAACCAAGTCACCCCTTCTGGTCTGACGGTACTATCAAGCGTCGTTGGATTGGTATACCGGACAACGCAACAATCGACTTCACTGCGGACGACTGGACATTTCCAGTAGGTTCTGTATCGATAAAACACTTCGAATTCGAGCGCGTGCAAAACTCACCTGATAGCCGGCGGCGTCTGGAAACCCGCGTTATATATAACACTAACCAGGGCTGGGAAGGCTTTACTTATCGGTGGAATGCGGAAGAAACTGAGGCTAATTTAATCTCGGAGCGCCAAACCGAACAGTTAACGGTTAGTCTGAACGATGGCAATACGCGTACTCAGCAATACGATTATCCGAGTCCAGCAGATTGTAAAGCGTGTCATACCAATGCATCAACATTTTTACTGGGTTTAGAGACTGCGCAATTAAACGCTGACTTTGCCTATCCGACCACCATAGCTAATCAGCTGCATACATTAAATGCGATTGGACTGTTCGGTGGCGACATCGGCGCAACAGATCAGTATAGAGTGTTGCCGCCGTTGACTGATGAATCGGCCACTATCGAGCAACGTGCACGCGCTTATCTTGATGTTAATTGCAGCACGTGTCATCAACCACAAGGCACCGCCCCAACCAGCATGAACTTTCGTGTGAATGTTGACAACGACGGCATGAACGCTATCGATGTCGCGCCTCAAGCGGGCAGTTTTGATATTGTTGACGCACGCATTATTGCCAGAGGCAGTAAAGAGCGCAGCGTGCTTTGGCACCGTATGCGTGCCCTCGATGACGCCCGCATGCCATCACTGTCTACGCATGTTGTTGATGAGGCTGCTGTGCAATTGATCGGTAACTGGATAGATTCTTTATAGGGTAAGGTGCTAATCGGGTGATATACCGCTCTCTGAACAATACCAACAGTTGGCCATAAACGCCGTTCATGCCCTTGTTAGCTACCCAAGCCAAGTGACTTACCAATTAGCGCCGCTGCTGACGCACCACAAAATAGTAAGATCAGCGCCTTATATCGACGATCAACAAAAGCGCTCAACCATCTGCTCGCATACACTCCTGCTAGAAAGCCGGGAGCGAGCATTGCCGCAGAGATGAGATGCTCAATCTCAAACATGCCTGAATACCAGAGTGCTGTGAGGGAAACGAGAGAGCCGATCGCAAAGAATGCATTTAAAGTTGGCCTAACCTCTGAAGCAGTTTGGTCTTGATAAAGCAGGCCCATAGGTGGTGCCCCGATAGAAGTCACTGTGCCCATGATTCCAGAAGCAGTACCACCGATTAATAGAGTCTTCTCTGTAAGAGCCGGACTTATGCTTGCTAAGCTTACGCCTATTCCAATAAGCACCAGAATGCCGAATAGAAGTGCAAATTGATCCTGACTCCCAACCCAAGCTAAAAGCGGCACAGAAGCAACTGCACCCAGCACTCGCCCAATCAAAGCAGGTTGGAGCTGTTTGCGGTCAATAAGTCTGAATTCTTTTGCTGCACTTACTGAAGCGACACAGAACCCCATAACAATAACGGCAGTTGGAACCATTGTCGGGTCTATCCAGATCAGACCGGATGCCGCAACTTGTCCAAACCCCATTCCCATGGTGCCTTGAACCAGTGCGGCCACAAAGACAACGAAAATCGCTGCGATTAAAAGATCTGGTGCAGATACGACCATGCGTTCATTTTCAGAAAATGCGTGGGAAATGGGTAGGTATTTTAAAACTTTGGAGAACGCCTGGGGTCCAGGGTGAGCGAACAGTTAAAGTACTCGCACGGTTCAGTGCTCTACTTTAATTTTGAAACTTTAGTGGTAAGTTTCTGTTAACTAAATGGATGAATAGTGCGGCGAATGATCTTGCGGTAGATTAAGCGACGCCGATGTATTTGTTAAGGGCAGGGTATTTATTGGTTTACTAACTATTCGAAAACCGCCAGCCCTTCTTTGAACTGACGAGTTTGGCTGGCGATCTTCGAACTTAACTTAAAACGTGTTTTTGTTATGCAAACTTATTGAGCTTTATAAAACCGAACATAGTCGATCTCAAGAGCAGGGTTACCCCAGGTATCAATATCTTGTTGTGTTGGGAATCGATTGTCTGACGCCCGACCTGTGCCGCCTGCGGTTGTTGGCATATTGGTCCAGATACCACCAACTGCCAGGTTTAAAATGGCATACAACTCTTCGTGGTCAAACGCTCCGTTGTTGATATGACTGACTTCTTGTCCGTCGATTAAGTAACGAATGTGACCAGGGTTCCACTCAACCGCATAGACGTGGTAGTCGGCACTGTAATCAATGCCTGTGAAAATTTGGCCTTGTGGATAAGGTTTGACTGCATGCGCTTGTCCGCCATTGGTTTCACTCACACCTGTGTAGTAGTGACCAGCGGTGTACACATAATCGGTCCTGTGTCCAAGATTTTCCAAAATGTCTATTTCGGTTTTCTGAGTGCCTTCCCATTCCCGTTTTTGGTGATGTAGCCAAAAAGCCGGGAATGTACCCACATGAGATGGAATTTTTATACGTGCTTCAAAGTATCCATACTTTTGATAGAACTTGCCGTACGTAGAGATAACACCAGAAAGAAACGGTTGCTGCCGATAGATATCTTCGAGTGGTCCAAACAACCTATTAGTATTACGATTTTTCAACGGATTTTTTATTGAACGGATAGCTAATCGACTGCCATCAAATTCAAACGGATTAAAAGCTGATGCAACCTTATCCAGATGTTCCTGATCGGGGGAAAGGGTATTGACGTAGAACTGCGCTTCACCATTGATCAAACGATATTCGTATCGGTCGCCGTTGTGCGAACCGTCCCAGCGTAATTGTGTGTTCCAACGAGCCGGGTTTATTGTGTTGCCGTTAAATTCATCACTGAATACCAGATCGTAGCCTGGCTTCTGGTGGGCCTCACTATAGTTCCACGAAGCTGGATCAATTAAACCGTTGTCATTAGCTGGTGCTGGTGGTGGGGGTGCTGCATTGTTGTTTGTGGCCTCATTGCTGTTGCCAGTATTAGAAAAATCACCACCGATGGTTACTTTCGCACCGAGTGATTGGTCTGAGTGTTTGCCTGTTGCCGCATTTACCGATGCCACTTTGACCTGGTGGTTTCCACTGGACAGGTTATCGATGACCAGGTTCTCATCGTAAGCCTGTCTGGGGTTTTGGCCATCACCATCGAGGTAGACTACATAGCTGTCTGCACCTTGCACTGCGTTCCATGTCCACCGAGCGCTGTATTCGCCAACCTGTGTTCCCTGAACATTACTAGGGATGTCTGATGATGAATTTGCAGCCTGGTTACTGTCGTCATTCTGGGTGGAGTTGCTTCTGGTGTTGTTGTTAGCAGCGCCAGAACCGAGGGAGACAGTGGCTGATCTTTCTGAACGATGGGAGTGAACATTGTTGCTATCCACTGCCTGTACTGTGAACCAGTAGTCACCATTAGCGAGATCGGTGCTGCGATACGAAGTGCCTTCGACGTATTTCACAAAAACGCCGTTAACGTCGACTTGATAACGGGTTGCGCCATTACTAGCAGACCATTCCCATTTTATCTCGGTTGCGCCAACGACAGTGCCTCGTGTATCGCGTGGTGAATCTATAGCCAAGGCTAAGGATGGTGCTAACGCGAAAACCACTAAAAAGACAGTGTTTCGAAACATGTTAGTGATTTTAGTCGTTTCAAACATATATCGAGCGGACGGTGCAAACAGGAGCTTGTTCAATGCCGTTTTCCTCTTGTAAATCTTACCTTTGCTCTTAGGACTTATCGGGTTCATTACCCTACATTTATCGACCAAAGTAATCATTTGTTGTATCCAATGAAACAGTTAAATCTCGTACTTCACGTATTGGCAACACGAGATCGCCAACCACATCTATTTTGGCATTCCAAGATGAAATTAGGCTGAAAAGTCGGGAGAGTTTTATTGCGTGTGAGAAACGTAAACAAATGTATTGATTAATACAAAAGGATAGCAGGATACACCAAAACGTCTATTGGGTATCAAAAAAATGACGAATTGTGAAAAATGTGTGAAATAGGAGCTTTAACCGTCAAAATACTGTGATCTTTCGAACCTGGGCCAACAAGTCAGGTCTGATTGTTCTACGATACATATAATAAAGATAAACTAACCCATTTAGTACGCTAAGACCCGAGATCGACCTAATGAATTTTAGTACCAATGCCATGGCGATGGCCTTTTTGACTCTACTTTATACATCTTTTTCTATTGCAGCCCCAAAAATCGAAACTCCCGGTTTCTATATTGAGACTATCGGGTCAACGGTGAGTGAAGTAGCCGCTTTGGATAAGCTTTACATAGACAGCAAATTTGTAGGTTTATCCCGGGTATCTGCATTCGCATTTGCTGAAAACGTTGATGTTATTTTTGCTGTGGAGAAAGCAGGTAGGGTCCGGGTCATTGTCGACGGCGTTACCCAACCAACCGCAGTGTTGGATATGACTGATCAAGTCTCAGATTATATTGATAGTGGTATGGGCGGCATTGCCGTGCATCCCGAGTTTCCAGCTGTTAAAGAAATTCTTATTACTTATACCCATTATGCAGGGGTCACGCCTATAGACGAAGGTCAACCCAAATATGCGCGAGTCGCGCGCCTGACGGTACGTGAGGAAGTGGGTCCCGATGGCAAACTGTCGTATTTTGCCGATGCCCCCACTGAAGCAGATGTCATTGTTGGCAAGCTTAAAGCAACTCCAGAATTCCCGTCATGCAACATGCGACCGCTTGGCTCTGATTGCGGTGCGGTTGATTTTGCTGCCCACTCATTTACGTTTGTGCACTACGGACCAGACGGAAAAATCTACATCGGCACAGGTGACGGCGCAGGCTATTTTAAACCCGAACCTCATGCGCTATACGCACAAATTAATAGCCACTTGTCGGGAAAAATATTGCGGATAAATCCGGATGGGTCCGGCCCTGCGGATAATCCTTTCTTCACTGGTAACAAGTGGGATAACGAATCAAAAGTCTATGCCAATGGTATGCGTAATCCGAAAAGTGGTTCGTTTGACCCGGCCACCGGTAAGCTCTGTGTTGGCAATGTCGGATGGTATTCAAAAGAAGGTATTTACTGCGTCGATCCAGGTGATAACGCTGGCTGGCCTTGTGTAGAAAACGGTCCGGTCGCTAATGGCTACGAGAACACCGTGTTAAGACGAGATGGCGAAGTGTTGTCACGCTGCCCACTGGAACCAGGAACGTATAACTTGCCTGACTACACCTATGCACACGTTGACATCCTTGTCGACGGCAATGAACTTCCAGCCGGTGCTGTGATTGGTTGTGCGCGCCCAACAGCGGATGAGTACCCAGCCAGCTTCAAAGGTAGTTGTGTTTTCGGTGACTACGTTTTCGATACCATTGAGACGGTCAGCTTCGACGACGATGCCATCGGCAATCCATCGTCCACGCTTATTCTGTCTGGCGCTGGTAAAGCGACCGATTTAGCTACTGATAGAGATGGCCGCGTTTGTTATGTGGCTTATGAAACCGGCATTGTGGATGGTATACCGGTATCAGAAATTCGTTGCCTTGGGTACGACAATGATGGCTCAATACCGCTTTTGCCAATACCGGGTTTTTTCAGCGTTGCAGATGCAGCTGACCCGTCAATGTTTACTATAAACGCTTCAACTTCATATCATCCTGCAGGTACAGAGCTTGTTTACAGTTGGGATTTTGGTGATGGCAACACCGCTGGAAATAAAGTCCTTGTAGAGCACCAATATGAGAAATTTGGAAAGTACAAAGTCACGTTAACTGTTAAAGCGGTAGGCTCCAATGTAAGTCGCTCGACATTCCAGTTTGTTGAAGTGCCAGATCCTAATTTTATTACACCCATCATACCGTCTGTTCAGGACATTACTTTTTCAGACAATAGTCATGAAATCAGTTCACCGGTCGAATTCGACGTGCTTGTCAGAAACGACCTGGGTAACGACCGATTCAGAATACTATCCAATATCTATAACCCGGAAGGCATGCAGGTTGCTCATCTTGAGCTTGAAGAGGTATTTTTGGTTCCTGCTGGTGAAACGGAGATTATCTCTTTTCGCTGGCCGCAAGCTGCGGGGTTGGGTGAACATACAATAGGCGTTGAGTTTTATTCTGAAGACTATGTATCCTGGAACTTAAAGTACAACAACGCGGGTCAGTTCTTCGTTGGTAACCGTGCGGGCGCGACTGTTGGGGCGACCGATCTGGCTGGAACAAGCAGTTCCGGTAGTACCGATGCTGGGGGAACCGATAGTGGCGTTATCGGTGCGGATGCCGGTACCGACAGTAGCGCTGTTGTCGCTGATGGGAACGGTATAAGCACTGCAGGTAGTGCTGTAGATGGAATTACCAATGCCATCACGACAGTTGGAGGTACAGGAAGTGGTGGTAGTGGTGGGTCTGGTTGTTCTTTTACCTCTACCAAAGACCCTGTATTTGGCGTGTTGTTAGTTACTGCCATGATGATGTTGTTGCGACGTGTACGAAGGGTTCGCTGTATGCATAAACCGCACAAACGTATTCACCAGGCTTAGTTAGCCATTGAGATAATCGTTGAGATAGCCGTTGCGTAAATCTTTACACGTCGAATTCAGACCACACTGGACAATGGTCTGACGGTTTTTCCATGGCACGAATGTCGTAATCTACTCCTGAGTCCAGCAGTGATTTCGTCATCACTGATGTGCTCAGCAGGTGGTCGATTCGGATGCCACGTTTAGGGGTGCGATCGAAACCCTTGCTGCGGTAATCAAACCAGCTAAAGACATCATCAATGTCTGGGTATTTAACCCGATAGCTGTCATCAAGTCCCCAATCCATCAGACGCTGTAACCACTCACGCTCTTCAGGTAAAAAACAGGTTGCACCTGAGCGCAGCCAGCGTTTGATATTGTCAGCGCCGATACCAATGTCGTTGTCGACGGGTGCGACGTTGAAGTCACCAATAACGGCCAGATGTTCATCGGTATTGTGTTCCGTTTCAAGCTTTGTTTGCAGGTCCTGGTAGAATTTTTCTTTGGCTGGAAATTTCACTTCGTGTTTGCGATTTTCACCTTGAGGAAAGTAGCCATTGATTACGGTTACATCATTGCCTTTACTCGATGTTACTGTGGCTGTGATAAGCCTTCGTTGTGCATCGTCGGCATCGGATTTGAAGCCGTACTGAACTTGCTTCATTGGTGTTTTTGACAATATGGCCACACCATAGTGTGTTTTCTGACCGAAAAATACAGACTCGTAGCCAATCGCTTTTATTTCATCAACCGGGAATGCATCGTCGGTAACCTTGGTCTCCTGAATACCGATGATGTCTGGTGCGTGTGTATCGCGCAGTGCCTCTAGCTGGTGCAATCGCAGGCGAATACTGTTGGTATTGAATGAAACTATTTTCATTGATTTTCTCTATCTGTCATTCAGCTGTTTTCCCATCATTCAATTGCTCCGCCTATTATCCAACTGTTTTAACTATTATTTAATTGTTAAACAATACTCGAACTGATACCGGGCGCACCTGAGCGCTGTCAAGCGCTGCTAAAAGCGCATCACGCCGTTCATCCATCTGCGTTATTTCTTCATCTCTTACCGTTGGGTTTACGCGTTGCAGAGCCACCAATCTCGCCCGTTCTTCGCTGAACTCAGTTTCAATCAATTCACGCGCATCGCTGACAAACACAGGTATTTGTTCTTCAGCTATTTCCGTCGAGCGATCAATAACCGAGTCGATCAGATCACGGTGTTTTTGTACTACACCTTTTAATTTATTGCGATCATAGCGTTGCGATGCTGAGTCCAGATCCACTTGTTCGATGATCTCGGTATAGTCTTTTTTATCTATGCCAACGTAGTAAGTTTGCAAACTGGCCTGTATATAGCGATCAACGTTTAATCGATGGTCTGTAGTGCAGCCAATGGTGAATATGGCTTCAACAAATGCCAGGCCCTTGGGTATAACATCCAAAGACACAACGCGACAGTCGGCCTGTCCGTATCCTTCGTTGAGAATCATGTCCATCGCAGCGTGCACCATAGGATGGTCCCAGGTGATGAAAGTAAAGTCTTCACGGGTCAGCGCCACGGCACGCTCAAATGTGATTGTTAATCCGGTAGCTGGCAGGTAAGGGAAAGTTTCCACATGCATATTATCGCTCGGATGCAAAATCCAGTTATCGGATTGCTCTTCCACGTTAACGCCGAATCGATCAAACACAGCAGACATAAAATCCTGCAAACGGTAGTCTCGTTCGGTTCTCGCCAGTGCATCCATTTCTTCCTGAATGCGATCAGGTCGATTCGAATTGAGCTCCAGTAAGCGATCACGCCCGTTTTCAAGTTCCTGATTAATTTCAACCGCAAGTTTTGCAGTGTCCTCAATCAATTGATCAAGACCGGGGTAGGGATCATCACTTTCCTCAACATGCATTGCGGCCGCGTGTAGTTGGGGTGCTAATTTTCGGGTGATGGTTGGACCGGCCTTACCAGTGGATTCGAATGCATTGAGGCCTTCGTGATACCAGCGTGCTAATAGCTCGTCAAAAGAACCTTTAGCAAAAGGTACATGAATTTGAATGTCTTCCGTTTGACCGATGCGGTCGAGTCGACCAATGCGTTGTTCAAGCAGGTCTGGCGTAATCGGTAATTCGAATGTCACCAGGTGATGCAGAAATTGAAAGTTTCGACCTTCGCTGCCAATCTCGGAGCACAACAGTAAACGGCAATCATCTTCCGGATCAGCAAAATAGGCAGCCGCACGATCGCGCTCGACAATGGACATTTCTTCGTGGAATTGTGCGGTTGCAACACCTGCTTTGCGCAAGCTCTCTGCAAGCTCTTGCACTGTGTCTAGCTCGGAACAAATGACCAGCACTTTTTCGGGATAGTTTTCAGCCAGAAACTCGATCAGCCACACAACCAGTGTTTCGGGCAGTTCATCCTCGAGTGGATATTGGTGCAGTTTTCTTTGCGGAAATCCGGTTATCGCGCTGCGGGTATTGCGGAACATCAGGCGGCCGGTACCGTGCCGATCGATTAGCTGATCAATTAAACTACGGCCCAGATCGCTCATCGCCAAAGCAGTATCGCTACTGAGCGTGCTTCTTTCAGTGTCGGTAAAAGGGGTATCTAGCGTTTGTTCAAGTTTCTTGATTTGTTCTTCAGACAATGCCCTATCGTCATTAAGCAACTGCGCAGTTTTGGCAACCCACGAATAGGCTTTTTCATCTTGCAGGTATTGATCGAAATCGCTGAATCGAGCCGGGTCAAGCAATCGCAAACGTGCAAAGTGGCCAGCTTGTCCTAACTGCTCGGGTGTAGCAGTTAACAAGAGTACCGATGGAATGGATGTAGATAGCGTTTCAACAAATTCATAGGCAGGGGATACGTTGTCTGGCTGCCAACTAAGATGATGAGCTTCGTCAACAACCAGCATATCGAAACCTGCCGCAATGGCAGCGTCGGACATGACGTCATCTTCAATTAGAGAGTCGGTGCTGCACAATATGAGTTGTTCGCCCAGAAACGGATTTCCATCAGGGGAGGAGTCTGCCATCTCGGCAAAGCGTTCACCATCAATGATGCTGAAGTGCAGGCTGAACTTTCGCAGCATCTCAACTAACCATTGATGCTGCAGCGCTGGCGGCACCAGAATTAGTACGCGAGAAATCTGTTGTGTAATAAGTTGACGATGCAGAATCAGACCCGCTTCAATGGTTTTTCCAAGACCCACTTCATCGGCCAGAAGTACTCTGGGGTGCAAACGCCGCGTGGCTTCTATGGCCACGTAGGTCTGATGTGGTAGTTGCGAAACGCGTGCACCTTCAATGCCTCGAATGGATGAACGTGCCAACCGATACTTATGTTCAAACACCTGGCGACGCAGCGCAAACCACCGATGACCATCGAGAAGTCCAGCAAAAAGGCGGTCGCGGGGTGAACGAAATTGCATGAAGTTGTTTAGATCTGATTCAGGCAAGCTGGCCTTTTCGCCGGTGTCCTCACGAACCCCAAGATAAGTAAGGATGCCATCTTCATCAACGACCGAATTAACCTCCAGATTCCAGTCATCATGACTGGTGATGACATCGCCGACTGCGAACATGACGCGAGTTAACGGTGCAGTTTCTTTCGCATAGATACGAGTTTCACCCGTGGCCATGAACACGACAGTGACCTGACGAAACTCTTCTTCCAAGATCGTACCCAGGCCCAGATCAGACTCGGTATCGCTTATCCAGCGTTGTCCAGTTTTAAAATTGTTGATCATATAAAATCAAAATACAAAAGTAGGTTTCGGAGTATATAAAGAAGATTCAAAAATAGGGTTCAGTGCGAGGTACTAGTGGTCCATCCACTTGATACGTTCGAGTTCAGCGTGACTGTCTGCGTT
>CAYTJF010000085.1:0-20549 GCA_964437945.1 uncultured Granulosicoccaceae bacterium | reverse complement strand
TTATCGAGTCTGCATCAAGTGGATCTTGCATTGGCGTGGTGGCCTCTGATTCACCGCCTGTCGATGTTTCTGTGGTGATCTCGTTTGTAGTGTCATTGGTGGCACCATCATCTGGTACGTTCGCGCTGTTGCTATCATTTGCAATTATGCCGGTGTCATCTGAGTTTTCTAAACCCGTTTGAACAGTGGGTGGAGTACTACTGCTAGAACCGGAACAGGCAGAAGCCAAGAGCAAGGTGACACACAGTATGATGGCAAGTTTAGGTGTTGTCGCGATTAATGAGTATTTCATGGCGTTTTCAAGGGTAGTTCACAGTTCGGCTTAACAAACTGTCTTTATAAACTGGTTAAATAAACCGTGTTCACAAATAACATCGCATTAAGTCAGCACCAGTATAAGCGCTATTTACAGGCGAAAATGAGAAGGCATCGAAACAATTGTAGCGGTATTAATACCCTCCTGATTTCACCACTGGTTTATACATGAATCAATTACCGATGTATTGCGTGTGATAAATTTTCTTGGGCTGAAATTGCCAGGTGTTACTATTGCAATTTATTGCGGATAAGGAACCAGGGTATGAGTATGGTGCCGTTTGCAGGCTTACGCATTGTTGATTTTACTCACGTTCTTGCAGGGCCTGCTTGCGCTTACTATTTTGGATTGTTAGGTGCGGAAGTCATTAAGGTAGAAAGTCCAAGAGGTGACGGTATGCGGCATCGCGGTGGCACCGATCAAGCGCTTGCCGAGCGTGCCATGTCTACCGCTTTTCAAACGCAAGGGGCTGCTAAGAAGTCTGTTGTCATTGATCTTGAAACTAAAGACGGGTGCAGTGCCATGCAGGCACTGCTTGAAACAGCTGATGTACTCATCGAAAATCATCTTCCAAAAACGCTGCGTCGTCTTCAGTTGCATGAGGAGACAACACTCGAACAACACCCTAAGTTAATACATTGTGCAATGACTGGTTACGGGCGCGGTGGACCACAGGAAAACGCGCCAGCATATGATGTGAATATTCAGGCTTCCAGTGGACTGATGGAAATGACAGGTACTGAGCAGAGTGGCCCGATTCGAACCGGTGCACCGATAGTTGATTACGGCACTGCCTTAGCTGCCTCGTTTGCTATATCAGCGGCTCTTTTTGAACGGACAAAAACCGGTAAAGGCGGTTTTGTTGATGTGTCAATGCAAGAAACGGCATTCACCATGATGAGTTCGACTATCACAGATTATCTGGCAACCGGGAATACCCCGCAGCGACGAGGTAATCTTGCCAATAGCCGTTCACCAGGCGCAGGGAGTTTCCCTTGTAAAGAGGGAATCATAAGCCTTGGTGTCAATGAAGAGCAGCACTTTGTAGCACTGGCGAAGGCGTTGAATCGAGAAAACTGGCTTACCGATAGTCGTTTTGCTGAACCCTCGACAAGGAAAGTCAATGCGGATGAGTTGGGGGCGGAAATTGAAACGGCATTGTTAGAAAAAACAGCGCAAGATTGGGAACCGGTTTTACAAACTGCCGGTGTGCCATCGGCCCGTTTAAGATCCATGCCCGAAGCATTGGCATCGGCGCAAACACAAGCACGATCGTACATTCACCAACAGGGCGGACTTGCTACACCTACGCTTCCGTTTCGACTCTCAGGATCATCAGCGCATGCGCCACACAGTCATGTACCGGCATTGGGTGAGCACACAAAATCTGTGTTATCCGAAGTAGCCAATGAAAACAAGCCGGCCTGAATTCACCGACCAGCCAGCTGTCGGTTAGCTGGTTATCGAATAACTAGTTTTCAGACAGATCTGGCATCGCCACCACATTGTACCCACCATCAACATAAATAATCTGCCCGGTAATGCCCGACGACATGGACGATGCCAGAAACGCAGCGGTGTCGCCAACTTGCTCGATAGTCGTATTTTCACGTAATGGTGCTACAGCGGAGACATGCCCCAGCAATTTCTTAAAATTACCTATACCCGCGGCTGCCAGCGTTTTAATAGGTCCGGCAGAGATAGCATTTACGCGTATACCGTTTTGACCCAATGAGTTCGCCATAAAGCGTGTGTTGGCTTCTAATGATGCTTTGGCGAGTCCCATAACGTTGTAGTTCGGCATGGCTCTGATAGCACCGAGATAGGATAGTGTAATTAGCGACGAGCCTGGGTTAAGTATTGGGCGAGCCGCTTTTGCAAGACCTGCGAAACTATAAGAGCTTACATCGTGAGCAATTCGAAACGCTTCGCGATCAATTGAGTCAAGGTAATCTCCATCCAGAGCTTCACGCGGGGCGAATGCAACGGCGTGAACAAATCCGTCGAATGTTCCCCATTCGCTTTTCAACGATGCAACCAAATCATCTATTTGCGAATCTTCACCAACATCACAGGGTAGGGTGATGGTTGAATTGCACTCTGCTGCCATGTCAACAACACGATCTTTCAGTCGATCGTTTTGATAGGTGAATGCAAGTGTTGCACCTTCACGATGCATAGACTGCGCTATGCCCCAGGCGATTGAGCGTTTACTCGCAACACCGATAATTAAAATGCGTTTGCCATCTAACATGCTCATGCCTAGTGCTCCTGTGTGCCCAGGATTAACCTAAGCAACTTTTCGTAGATTGAGGAAAGCGAGTTTATATCATCACAGCTGATTCGCTCGTCTGTTTGGTGAATTGTGGCGTTCAGTGGCCCAAATTCAATGACCTGCGGACAGGTCTTGGCGATAAATCGTCCATCGGATGTACCGCCGCCGGTATCAAGTCTGGCGTCGACATCAACCACACTGCTTACCGCCTCGCGCATCGCATCGGTTAAGGAACCTGTTGGTGTAAGAAACGGTGCAGCACTATCATGCCAATCAATGCTTGCGCTTAGTTTGTGCTTCTTAATTAGTGCATCTACCTGCGATTGAATTTCGCCTATGGTGATAGCTGGGCTGTAGCGTAAATTGAAGTCCACCGTTAGTGTTCCTGGTATGACGTTACCAGCACCTGTACCTGCATTGATGTTTGATATTTGCAAGGTCGTTGCGGGGAAATTCTCATCACCCTCATCCCACCGAACAGATACAAGTTCATCAAGAAATTTAAATGACTTGTGCGCAGGATTGTCAGCCAGGTGCGGGTAGGCGACGTGGCCTTGTTTGCCCTGTACTATAAGTTTTGCGCTTAAGGATCCGCGGCGACCGTTTTTTATAGTGTCTCCAAGCGCGGTAACGCTGGTTGGTTCTCCAACGACACAATAGTGAATTGCCTCATCGCGATCATGCAGCGCTTCCACTACCTTTTTTGTACCGTCGACTGCTGGCCCTTCTTCATCGCTGGTCAGCAGTACTGCCAGAGAACCGTTTATAGTTTGCCCGGATTGAACGAATCGTTCTATTGCGGTAATCATGGCAGCGACACTGCCTTTCATATCAGCAGCACCACGACCGTACAAATGCCCCTGGTGTATGGTTGCTGAGAACGGTGGATTAGACCATTGCGCGTCATCGCCTGTTGGCACCACGTCGGTGTGACCAGCGAAAACAAATACGGGTTCAGCCGTACCAAGGCGTGCCCATAGGTTGTCAACGTTGCCATGGCGCATGGGTTCGATGTTAAAACCCAATGACTGCAAGCGGCTGGCTATCAGTTTTTGACAACCATGATCTGCAGGTGTTACTGATGGTCGTTGTACCAAGTCTATTAGCAGCTCAATTGTGTCGCTGTTTTTAGCAATTGAATTCAAAATTAATTTATAACTGTTCGATTAACATGCCAGCAAGCGCCTTACGTTCGTCATCATCTGACAGTGGCCGGTTGTTCTGATCAGTGATAAAAAAGACATCCTCGATACGTTCACCAAGTGTACCGATGCGAGCGGCTTGTACGACAACGCCTGCACGCAAAAACACGCGACTGATGCTGGACAAAATACCTGGCCGGTCTGCCGCCACAATATAGACTTCTGTGTAATCGGCACTGTCGTCAAACTCTACGGTTGTTGGAATAGTAAAATGCCGCAATTGTCGCGATGGTCTTATTTCCCCCAGAGCAGGAATATCCTGTGGTGTGTTCAGCTCGGATTGCAATGCGGTTTTAATTTGCTCTTTGCGCGTCTCTTCTGTTATCAGTTCACCATCTGATTCGAGTACATAAAAGGTGTTGAGTGCACGATTTTCGGCAGTACTATTGATAGTGGCCGATTGCACGTCAAGTTGAAGCTTATCCAGCACGGTTGTTATAAGTGCAAACAACGATTGCGAATCGGGTGCGTAAATCAATATTTCAGTCGAGCCTCTGGACTCGGATTGCCGCAGTGATACTAACGGGCCTGACTTGCTGCTATGGGCCAGCAAAGATTCAGTGTGTCTGGCAATTTCCGTAGCCGGGTATTGTTTGAAATAATCTTCACCCAGTCGCTCCCATAGTGCTTCCATCTGTGCTTTTTCCCAGCTTGATTCGTTGAGCAGGTTAAGCGTATGCATTTGCCGCTGCCAGATCATATCGACACTGTCTATAGGGTTGTCCAGGCCGCGCTGCAGCAGCAGGGCAGTCGATTGATAGAGTTGTTGTAACAAGCTCTCTTTAAACGAGTTCCAAAGCTCTGGGTTGGTTGCTCGTATATCGGCAACGGTAAGCAAGTACAGATGGTTTAGCTTATTCAGATTACCAATCTGACTGGCAAATTCAATTTGCACAGCAGGGTCTGAAATGTCTTTTCTCTGAGCTGTTGTTGACATCAACAAGTGGTGTCGAACCAGCCACCGAACCAACTCGGTTGCCTCTGCAGTCAGTTGATGTTGTTTACAAAATGTATCTGCATCCTGCGCCCCTAATATGCTGTGATCGCCACCTCGACCTTTGGCGATATCGTGAAAGAGTCCGGCAATGTAGAGTAGTTCGGGTCGCGGTAGCTGTTGCGCAACGAAGCCGCAGAAGGGCAGTTCGTGTGCGTACTCAGGCAAGGCGAAGCGTCGCAGGTTTCTGATTACCGATATTGTGTGTTCGTCTACGGTATAAATATGAAACAGGTCGTATTGCATGCGGCCAACAATGGCATCAAAGGCCGGGATGTACGCCGCCATAACACCGTAACGGTTCATCATGCGAATCTTTCGTGTCAGTTTGTTCGGGTCGGTAAATATTTTTAGGAACAGTTCGCGCATCAATGGATTTGCACGAAAGTCATCATCGATCAGGTGTAAGTGCGAACGTATCAGGCGAACGGTATTGCTGCGCATGTTGTCAGCAATGGTGGTGTTGCCAAACAATACAAAAACTTCCAGCAGAGCTGATGGGTATGTTTCGAATATATCGTCTCGCGTGACTTCGAGAAAACCGTTTCGTACCTGAAAGCGTCTGTTAATTGGAACAGGCTGCGTGCGGGCAGTCACGCCTGAGATTACACCACCGATGCCTTGCAGAATAATATCGTTAAGGCGTTGCAGCTCCATAACATTGCGATAAAACGATTGCATTAGCTGTTCTATGTTCTGATTGTTTTCATCTTGTGTATAACCAAACGCATGAGCAATTTCACGTTGATGATCGAACAACAAACGGTCTTCACGCTTGCTACTGTAATGATGCAAGAGGTAGCGTATTTTCCACAACAGTTCAAGACTTTCAGTCAGGCCGTCAAATTCAGCTTGTGTTAGTAGTTCATAGGTAACCAGATCGTTTAAATCGCGCGTACCAAACTGGCGTTGACACACCCACGAGATGGTCTGTATGTCTCGCAAGCCTCCTACACTTTCTTTAACATTGGGTTCCAGGCGATAGGCATTGGTTTGAAACTTACTGTGACGGTTGTGTTGTTCTACCATTTTGCCATCAAAAAAAGCGGGTGACGGCCACATGTTGGTTGGAGCCGTTATGTCCCGCATTTGCTTGTACAGCTGGCCCGGACCACACAATATTCGAGACTCCATTAAGTTGGTAATAACCGTGATATCGTCAATTGCCGCAGCTTTACAGTCCTCCACAGTACGTACACTGTGGCCAATGTCCAATCCCAGATCCCACAGTTGGGTCACCCAGGTGCTTAAGTCTGACGCCTGTTCATCAGTGGCAGGCGCGTTTAGCAGGATGCCAATGTCGATATCGGAATGAGGGTGCAGTTCGGCTCTACCATAGCCACCAACAGCTATCAGTTCCATGTTGGCGAACCTATTGCCTTGAGACTCCCATAGATGGGTTAAAACCAGATCAGTGACATCGGTTTGCCATTGCAGTAATTGAGCAGCCGATGCACCGCGTTTGTGTGCCTCGTAGACAGTGTCCCGCCCTTGCTCAATGGCTTTTTTACACACTAGCGTGTTGTTCGGATCGCGCCTTAACAGGGCCTCAATAGGGGAGAAGTCGACGCTGACCTTGGTTGAAGAGATGTTGCTCATGGACAACTGGTTTTCATAGAAAATATTCGAATTTTTGTGCCTGATGGCAATCCCATGGAGTCGAATTACAAGGTTTTACCTGGCGCAAGTGTGAGCAGTTCATAGCCATGGTCTGTGACCAATACGGTATGTTCCCATTGAGCGGTGAGACTGCGGTCCTTGGTAACCACTGTCCATTCATCTGCCAGTAACCGGGTGTGGCGTTTGCCCTGATTGATCATCGGTTCGATGGTGAATGTCATGCCAGCTCTCAATTCAAGGCCTGTGCCCGATTTTCCATAGTGCAGCACTTGCGGATCTTCGTGAAAGCTGGTGCCAATACCATGGCCACAGTATTCGCGAACAACCGAATAGCGCTCAGATTCTGCGTAGCTTTGAATAGCGAAACCGATGTCGCCGAGCGTTGCACCGGGCCGTACGGCGTTGATGCCACGAACCATGGATTCATAGGCGGCTTCGCATAAGCGTTGGGCGTGTGGCTGTGGTTTGCCCACATAATACATGCGACTAGTGTCGCCAAAATAGCCGTCTTTGATAACGGTTACGTCAATATTGACTATGTCGGCTTTTTTCAACACACGATCGCCTGGAATGCCGTGACACACTTGCTGGTTGATTGATGTACAGATCGACTTCGGAAATCCGCGATACCCAAGCGTGGCCGGAACACCGCCCTGTACGTTGACAATATGTTCATGGCAGATGGTATTAAGTTCATCCGTGGTAACCCCGGGGACCACGTGATCAGTGATTAGATCGAGTACCTCGCTAGCCAATTGCCCGGCAATACGCATTTTTTCGATATCTTCGGGGCTTTTAAGCTTGATAGACATATATAAACCAGAGAAAATACAGTGTCTGAAACTGCCTAGTGTACCGTGCTGGCCCCGTTTGTGTTATAAAGGTTGGCTGACTGGTGTAGTTTTTACTCACCGGCAATTCACACGCAAATCAACCAGGCCCAGCCGGGTGCTTTGTTTGATCGGATTCTGATCGGGTTCATTGGCCCACGGGTTAACGATTAAACATGGTCTGCTAGGGTCGATTTGCGGAGGCAAAACCCAATACAGGACACAATTATGGGCAACGTTACCATGCGCCAGATGCTAGAGGCTGGCGTTCATTTCGGGCACCAAACCCGATACTGGTCACCCAAGATGGCTCAATACATCTACGGTGAGCGCAATAACATCCACATTTTTAACCTCGAAAGCAGCTTGCCGGCATTGAACGATGCTGCCAATTTTCTTGGCAAAATTGCCAGCAAGAATGGCCGCGTGTTGTTTGTGGGCACCAAGCGTGCGGCTCGTGATGCAATTAAAGATGCTGCAACTGAATGCAACATGCCCTACGTCAATCGACGTTGGTCTGGTGGCATGATGACCAACTTCAAAACGGTCAAAGTATCTGTCAAGCGTTTGCTTGAACTCGAATCCATGATGAATGAGGGTGGGTTTGATCGATTAAGCAAAAAAGAAGCGCTTGGTCTAACGCGTGAACACGAAAAACTTGAGAAAACCATGGGTGGTATTAAACACATGGAAAAGCTCCCGGACGCGTTATTTGTTGTCGACGTCGGTCATGAGCGCATCGCTGTTGCTGAAGCCAACAAGCTGGGTATTCCCGTTGTCGCTATCGTGGACAGTAACAATACGCCCGATGGTGTTGACTATGTAGTGCCGGGTAATGATGATGCCATTCGCGCTATTCAGCTCTACGTGAGTGCAATGAGCAGTGCTGTTACCGACGGCAAAAGAGCATCTGGAAACATGGAAGAAATGGTTGCAGCTGCTGAGCCTGCAGCTACTGCAGCTACTGCAGCCGCTGAGCCTGAAGCTGTCAAAACAGAACCTGAAGCTGTCGCGACACCTGTGGTTGCTGAAACTTCGTCCGATGCACAGGCGGTTGCGAAAGCTCAAGCTGAATTGGTGAACAGCGCGGCGACCGATGCGGCGTCAGCGGCACCCGCAGCACCTGCTAGCGACGCCAGCTAGAGCACTCTAGTCTGGGCAATTCTGGCCGAGCGCCCTTTATTACTGGGCGCCCTTGATCGGGCGCCCCTTGCTCAGGAGCCCTTGGCCGGGTGTCCTAGCCGGTCGCCCCTACGCGCCCAAGCTGGGCAGCCGGGCCGCCCCTAGCCGGGCGCCCCTAGCTAAACGAATAAACTTTTTTGGAGATAATTAAGATGAAAATTAGCGCGCCGATGGTTAAAGAGCTGCGCGAGCGCACCGGCGCCGGCATGATGGAGTGCAAGAAAGCACTGACAGAGGCTGGCGGTGATATGGAAGCTGCGATTGAACAAATGCGTATCACCGGACTGGCAAAAGCCGATAAAAAATCGGGTAACACCGCGGCTGAAGGCGTTGTAGAAATTAAACTATCTGATGATGGTAAGCGATTCGCTATCGTTGAAATCAATAGTCAGACAGACTTCGCGGCTAAATCGACAGATTTTACGGGCTTTGTAGATTCGGTAACTCAAGCTGTCCTTGACGATCAGCCGGCAAGTGTTGCCGACATTAAAATCGGTGGTCGGTCTGTTGAAGAGGTACGCAAAGAGTTAGTTGCCAAAATCGGCGAGAATATACAGGTGCGTCGTTTTCAAACTGGCAGCAGCGCCGGTGGACACCTCGCACAGTACTCTCACAGCGGTCGTATTGGTGTGGTAACCGAGCTTAATGGTGGGGATGAGACGGTAGCTAAGGATATTGCTATGCACGTTGCGGCTAACAACCCACATTGTATCGATGAGTCGGGTGTACCGGCCGAGATGCTGGAAAAAGAAAAGGGCATCTTGATGGCTGAAGCAGCGGAGAGCGGAAAGCCTGCGGAAATTATCGAAAAGATGGTAGCAGGTCGCATGCGCAAGTACCTGGCGGATATCACATTAGTGGGTCAGCCGTTTGTTAAGGATCCAGATCAATCTGTTGAAAAAGTATTAAAAGCGGCTGGTGCTACCGTAACGTCGTTTCACCGACTCGAGGTTGGTGAAGGAATCGAGAAGAAAGTCGAGAACTTTGCAGAAGAAGTGATGGCTCAGGTTCGCGGAACCGACGATTCCGATTCAACTGGCGGAGACTAAAAAAAACAGATCGTCGCAGCTTGAGCGAGGGTGTGTTTTCAAATGTATATTTCGTATGACAAACAGAGCCGGGCTATGCCCGGCTTTTTTATATCAGCCAGGCAGATAAGAAGACGATGAGCCAGGTGGTCCGCCCGGTGTTTAAGAGAATACTGCTCAAGCTAAGTGGTGAGGCTTTGATGGGCGATATGGACTACGGAATCGATCCTGCCTACATAAGAAAAATGGCGCTCGATGTTAAAGCAGTCAGTGACATTGGTGTTGAAGTCGCCATGGTCATCGGTGGCGGAAATATTTTCCGGGGCGCGGGTTTGGCGGAAGCCGGAATGGACCGTGTTACCGGTGATCATATGGGTATGCTGGCAACTGTCATTAATTGTTTGTCAATGCAGGATGCTATTGAGAATACAGGTGCCTATTGTCGCGTTATGTCTGCGCTACCGATCAACAATGTTTGTGAAGACTACATTCGTCGGCGTGCGGTTCGACACCTTGAAAAGGGGCGGATTGTGTTGTTTGCAGCGGGTACAGGTAACCCGTTTTTTACTACAGACACTGCTGCCAGTCTGCGTGCCATCGAAGTAGCTGCTGACGTTATGATCAAAGGCACCAAGGTGGATGGCATTTACGATAAAGATCCAATAAAGCACACTGATGCAATGCGTTATGATCAGATCAGTTTTGATGATGCTATACAGCAAAAATTAGGCGTCATGGACACCACTGCTATTGTTTTGTGCAGAGACAACAATCTACCGGTTAAAGTTTTCAATATGAATGAAAACGGCGATCTGATGCGATTGGTGATGGGTGAAAGTGTTGGTACTACAGTTAGTTAGGAAAACGAACGAGTTGAGAGTGAGGCTATGATCGACGAAATACTAAAAAATGCAAAACAGCGCATGGCAAAAAGCGTTGAATCTTTGGAAGGCGAGTTGTCGCGCATGCGGACCGGTCGTGCTCATCCGAGTTTATTGGAACACATAAAAGTTGACTACTACGGCTCGGAAACACCGTTAAGCCAGGTTGCTAATATTAAAACGGACGATGCGCGCACACTTACAGTTACTCCGTGGGAGCCACCGATGGTTGCTGCCATTGAAAAAGCGATTATCGATTCGGATTTGGGTCTGAATCCAAACACGGCAGGAACCGTCATCCGGGTACCCGTACCGCCAATGACCGAAGAGCGACGTCGTGATATGGTCAAAGTTGTTCGTGGAGAGGCTGAGAATGGTCGAGTGGCTGTGCGTAACGTTCGCCGCGATGCTAACGGTGATTTGAAAGAGCTGGAAAAGGAAAAAGAGATTTCGAAAGATGAGCTTCGCAAAGGCGAGGAGTCCGTGCAAAAGCTCACAGATGCTGCAATTGCTGAAATCGACTCCGTGCTGGGTAAGAAAGAAGCTGACTTGATGGAGGTATGACGCACCTTTGTTGATAGTTTCATCAGTCTATACAGCAGCTAACAAACAGGTTACTTATTAATAGTATGGGCACTGCCAGCTCAACGATGCCTAAGCACGTTGCCATTATTATGGATGGCAATGGGCGATGGGCTCAGAATCGTGGTTTGCCGCGCGCTGCTGGTCATCAGGCAGGGTTTCATGCTACCCGAGATATTGTTGAGGCTTGTGCTCGTCGTGAAATTGAAGCACTCACATTGTTTGCTTTCTCCAGCGAAAACTGGGCACGACCCAAGCAGGAAGTAGGGTTGTTGATGGAATTGTTTTTGCGCGGACTTAAAAGTGAAGTTGGTAAGCTTAACGACAACAACGTGCATATTAGTTTCATCGGAGAGCGGTCCGCGTTTATTGACAAACTACAAAATGAGATGTTTGCTGCGGAATCAACTACGGCAAGCAACACAGGCCTTCAACTGAACATAGCTGTCAACTATGGTGGTCGTTGGGATATAGTCGAAGCGGCCAGAAAGCTTGCGCAGTTGGTCAAAGAGGGTGAGCTGGAGCCGGAAGACATCAACATCGAAAATTTTTCTGAATTTGTCACGCTTGCCCAGTTGAATGATCCTGATCTTTTTATCCGAACCGGTGGCGAAAAACGCATCAGCAACTATTTGCTGTGGCATTTGGCCTATACCGAACTCTATTTTACTGATGTGCTGTATCCAGATTTTAACGATGAAGGTTTGGAGCAAGCTTTGATTTTCTACGCGGGCCGACAACGCCGCTTTGGTAAAACTGGCGCGCAAGTAACAGACAAACATGCTTAAACAGAGAGTCATAACGGCCGTTGTCCTGTTGGCAGTGTTTGCACTGTTGCTTGTATTTGCCTCACCGACCGTGTTTGCTTTTGTTATCGCTCTTATCGTCGCCGCCGCAGGCTGGGAATGGAGCCGCCTGTGTGGTGCAAATGCTGTAGATGACGAAAAATTTCAGACGGCGTTCGCCATTGTAGTTGGCATAATCTCGCTTATAGCGATGCATTCGCTGTTAGTTGATTCCGGCATTCGCTGGATCATGCTGGCAGGTTTTCTATTCTGGCTAAGCGTTACGGTGCAATTTTATTTGTATCCCGTTTTGCCATCAATGAATAAAACAAACATCACCTGGATTGCGGTTGGTGTGCTCGTATTGCCTGTTGCAGCTCTGTCGATACAATACTTGCGCAGTCATGCACCGTTTGCATCGAGTTGGATGCTGTTGTACGCGCTGAGTGTGGTTTGGGTGATGGACATAGGCGCGTACTTCGCCGGGCGGCGATTTGGAAAACGCAAATTAGCTGTTCTGATCAGTCCTGGAAAATCATGGGAAGGTGTGTACGGCGGTTTGGCTTGTACGACAGTACTATTTGTACTGGTGATGGGAATCGGGAATTGGCCGGACGGTACAGCGTTCAAACTGCTTATCGCGACCTTGTTTGCAGCGATTTTTTCCGTTATTGGTGATCTTTTCGAAAGCAGGTTAAAGCGTGCAGCTGGTATGAAAGACAGCTCGCAGCTTTTGCCAGGTCATGGCGGTGTGCTTGATCGTCTTGATGGAGTCATTGCGGCGGTGCCTGTGTTTGTGTTTTTCTGGGTGTGGATGTGAGCCATATCCAATCAGTAGCCATATTGGGTTCGACTGGCTCAATTGGCCAGAGCACCCTTGATGTTATTAGCAGAAATCCGAATCGTTATCGGGTGCATCTGCTCAGTGCCAACCTCAGTGTTCAGGCCATGTTTCGCCAGTGCGAATTGTTTAGTCCTGTCGTTGCGATCATGCAGGATGAACAGGCCGCCGAGCATCTTCAGAAGAAATGCCGTAAAGCTAATTTAGATACCGAGGTTTTGCAGGGCGGCGACGCCTTATGTGCCAGTGTAAGCTCTGACGAAGTCGATATTGTTGTCGCAGCCATAGTCGGAGCTGCCGGTTTAAACTCAACGTTGGCAGCTGCGAGCTCCGGCAAGCGTGTGGTGCTGGCTAACAAAGAAGCACTGGTGATGAGTGGTTCCCTGTTAATGCAGCGCGCGGCAGACTCAGGAGCGCTGATTGTGCCAACCGATAGCGAGCACAATGCTATTTTTCAGTGTCTGGCTGATCATTCTTTGAGCAAAAAAGAAGCTGGTATTGAAAAAATATTGTTAACCGGCTCGGGCGGTCCATTACGTAATTGTTCAGTTAAAGAGCTTCGTGTTGTAACGCCGCAACAAGCACTCAAGCACCCAAATTGGAGCATGGGCCCGAAGATTTCCATCGATTCCGCGACATTAATGAACAAAGGTTTGGAGGTTATTGAAGCCTGCACTTTATTTTCACTTGGACTCAATGATATCGATGTGCTCATTCATCCAGAGAGCGTTATTCACTCCATGGTTCAATACCGCGATGGTTCTGTTCTGGCCCAACTGGGGCGCCCTGACATGCGTACGCCCATAGCTCATGCGCTGGCTTGGCCAGAGCGCATTGAGTCGGGAGTGACACCACTGGATTTCACTGAGATTGCCGGTCTTCACTTTGAAGCGCCAGACCTTGAACGCTTTCCCTGTTTACGACTTGCCTATGAGGCAATGCAAACGGGAGGCACGGCTCCAACGGTGCTCAATGCGGCGAACGAAGTTGCTGTTGAGGCGTTTCTCAACGGATCTGTCTCATTTTTACAACTCGCAGGCTTAGTGGAAGATACATTGGAGTACGCAAAAATCTCCCCAGCAGTCGATTTGACAACTATCATTGAAGCAGACAAAGAAGCTCGAATCCTGGCTAAATCCAAACTCGATAAACTGCACATCCTAAGCTCTTAAAGAATCAATGTTTACATGTTCAGCAACGTAGCACTCAGCGCCATCGCCTTTTTGATAGCGTTGGGCATACTCATCACTATCCACGAATTCGGACACTTTTGGGTTGCCCGCAAGGTCGGTATCAAGGTGCTGAAGTTTTCTATTGGTATGGGTAAATCGCTTTACACCCGTGTGGGTAAGGTCGATGGAACCGAATATACGCTGGCCGCCATACCCCTTGGTGGTTATGTCAGGATGTTGGATGAGCGTGTTGATACCGTATCCTCGGAGGAAAGTCATCGCGCATTCAACCAGAAGCCGCTGTGGGCGCGAGTCGCTGTTGTCATTGCCGGACCACTGGCTAATTTTATTCTCGCTATAGCCGCCTACTGGCTTGTTCTGATGATCGGTATCAGTGGCGTGGCGCCATTGATCGGCTCCATAACACCAGACTCACCTGCAGACATCGGTGGTTTTCAATCAGAAGATCGTCTGCTGTCCATCAACGGTAAACCAACGCCATCGTGGAATGATGCGCGTCTGGAGTTGCTCGATGCCAGTTTGAATGCGGAACACGCAACCCTTATCGAGGTAGAAACGGTATCAGGGTCCGTAACCACGCGCGAACTGAAGCTTGCCAATTTGGATGTATTGAAAGAGACAGGTGACCCGGTTGCCAAAATGGGTTTCAGTGCCTGGTATCCGGAAATTGAGCCTGTTATAGGAACCGTCATCGCTGACGGTGCGGCAGCCAGTGCGGGAATGCTCGCCGGAGATCGAGTTTTATCAATCGATGGAGAAAGCATTAATAGCTGGCTTGATTTTGTCAATGCAGTGCGACCCAGTGCCAACAAGTCTCTCGCATTGGTAGTGGAACGTGATGGTGAAACGATTGATTTGAACATCGAACCTGCGTCGGTTGAGGTGAACGGTGAGACGATTGGCCGTGTTGGGGTCAGCGAAAATCAGTCTGCTGAGTTGTTCGAAAAGGTTCGTACAACGGTTCAATACCCAGTTGGTACAGCCTTTGTTAAAGCTTTTGTGCGCACATGGGACATGACCCGTTTGACGCTGAGCATGTTGGCAAAGCTGGTTACCGGACAGGCATCATTGGATAACATCAGTGGTCCAATCAGTATTGCTCAGTTTGCTGGCCAGTCTGCATCCATAGGAATAGATCACTATATTAACTTTATCGCCATGATAAGCATCAGTCTGGCGGTTCTGAATCTTTTGCCTATCCCTATGCTTGACGGTGGGCATCTTGTGTACTTTGCGGTCGAAGCGATCACCCGCAGGCCCGTCTCAGAACGCATTCAGATTGTTGGGCAGCAGTTTGGTCTGGTGATATTGGGTGGGTTGATGTTTCTGGCTTTCTACAACGATATATGGCGGTTGTTTCAATGAGTCGTCTGGCTAAACTAAAAAGCTTGAATCCACTTTTTGCTGGCCAGTTTGCAGCCAGATCTGTTTGTCTGTTGCTACTGGTTTTGTGCACACCACTCCATGCTCAACAATCGCCGGAATTTGTTGTTGCCGACATTGTAGTCGAGGGCAATGAGCGTATAGATTTGGGTACCATTCTCAACTATTTGCCGGTTCGCACCAGAGATAACTTTGATTCGAGCCGTGACGGTGCGCGAGCACTGCGTGCGCTTTATGACACTGGTCTATTCAGTGACGTTGTAATTAAACGCCGGGACGAAAATGTGTTACTCGTTCAAGTGGTGGAAAGACCGTCAATCGGCAGTATTACTATCGATGGAAATCAGAAAATTCCCACAGATGAACTTCAGTCCTCGCTTCGGCAGGCAGATATTGCGTTGGGTCGGGTTTATAACCGTTCGTTGCTCGAAACGGTCGAGCGCGAACTGCGCCGTGTCTATTTTAGTGCTGGAAACTATGGCAGCCAAATTGATATCGATGTCAAAGATCTGGACCGCAATCGCGTAGCACTAGATATCGACATTGTCGAAGGTGCTATCGCCAAAATTCAGCATATCAATATTGTTGGTAATACGGCTTACTCGGAAGAACAGCTTGTTGACCTGCTGATATCGGCGGAGTACACGCCTAACCCGTTTAGCTCACGTGACGAGTACTCCCAGGTTAAATTGGCCGCCGACATTGAAACCCTGCGTTCGTTTTATCTTGATCGTGGTTACACCCGATTCGATGTGGTTTCAACCCAAGTCTCCATATCACCAGACAAACGCGACATATTCATTGTTATCAATATCGATGAAGGCGAACGTTTTACTGTTCGTGACGTAGACTTACGCGGTCAGCTCGATGTACCAAAACAAGAGCTTCTTGATCTGATCGAGGTTGAGCAAGGTGGCGTGTTTGCTCGAAAAGATATTGTGCGCAGTAGCAATGCGATTACCGACAGACTAGGGCAGGACGGGTTCGCTTTTGCTGAAGTTGAGGTACTTCCTGATATCAACGATGAGTCGAAAGATGTTGGCTTGACGTTTGTGGTTAATCCGGGCAAGCGAGTCTATGTGCGCCGCATTGTATTCACCGGTCAGTACAAAACACGTGATGAAGTGTTAAGACGAGAAATGCGCCAGTTTGAGGGCAGCCGGTTTTCTCCTGCATTGGTTAATCGCTCAAGAATTCGATTGCAGCGACTGGCGTTCATGCAAAGCGTTAGCATTAGTACCCCGCGCGTACCTGGTAGCGACGATCAAGTCGATTTGGAAGTCAATGTCACTGAAGGCCCTTCAGGATCATTCAGCGCAGGTTTTGGTCTGGGCACCGATGGCGCGACAATAAATCTTGCGTTTTCACAGGAGAATTTATTTGGTACCGGGCAGAGTATGCAGTTTGCCTTTGATCGATCTGATAGCACCACACAGCTTTCGTTGTCAGTTCGTGACCCTTATTTTACCGATGATGGAATAAGCCGCACGATACGTGCCTTTATATCTGAGACCAATACATCGAACTTTGAAGCGCGCACCACCTATTTGAGCAACAATCGCGGAGCCAGCGTCAATTTTGGCGTACCGCTGAGCGAATTTTCAACCTTTCGGGTTGGTGCAGGGTACGAGCGCACTGAGATTGGGGTAACTGAATCCACGCCGGTGTATATCAGACGATTTATTTCCGGGGAAAACGCAGAGATCGATGAAGACAACCTTCTGAACGCGGAGATCGATGAAGACGGCCTTATATTTGACGAAGACGGCGATTTGATTATTGGTGACGGCGATACCGTTAATGGCAACGGCGATACGTTTGATCTGTGGAATTTAAACTTTGGTTTTACCTTCGATACACGCAATAGAACCGTGTTCGCCACCAGTGGTTTTGTGAATCGCTTTAATTTTGACGTTAGTATTCCAGGCAGTGAAATCACCTATTTTAAAGCGAGTAACAGCTTCGAGTACTTCTACCCAATCACAGAGCGATACACACTATCGTCCACGGTGCGTATTGATGGTGGGGCCGGGTACGGTGATTTTAACGACGTGCCGTTTTTCAAGCGCTACTTTGCCGGCGGTATTCGTACGCTGAGAGGCTATAGAACCGGCACTTTGGGCCCCAGGGATTCTGTCGGCAATGCGTCAGGAGGTGATTTTCGTACGCTTGGTACGTTTGAGCTGATCTTCCCACCGCCTTTCGTCGAGGAACCGGGTGCGACACGCTTTAGCTTATTCACAGATTTTGGTAATGTTTACAGAAATTACGATGATTTTGACGTAGATGAGTTTCGAGCGTCGTACGGTGTCGCGTTTGTGTGGTTATCTCCGGTCGGACCATTGACTTTTGCCCTCTCGAGACCCTATAACAATGAACCGGAAGATAGTCTAAGGGAATTCGACTTCACTATAGGGTCGCTTTTCTAGGGATGGGATTAAAATGCCATGTAGAGGTAAAATGCCGTACAAGGATAAAATTGTGAACAGTGCTACCAATAAGACAGTTCGATTACCGCGTCTGAATTTGACCCGGTTGCTGCGTGGTCTTTTGTTAGCCGGTTTATCGTTTGTCACTTTAATGTGCGGAATCCCGACGGCGTGGGCTGATACAACCGATGGCAAGGGTGCGGCACTCTCCCGTATTGGATTTGTTGATATTCCGTACCTTATCGACAAAGCGCCTCAAGCGGTTGAAGCAGAGCAGCGTCTTGAAACTGAATTCGCACCGCGTCAGGCCGCGCTGAAAGAGCAAAGAGACCAGTTGGCAGAGCTTACCGCTAAGCTCAATGACAATAGCCTTGAACTTCCAGAAGCAGATCAAATACGGCTTGACCGTGAATCTCGAGGATTAGAGCGCCGAATCAAACGCTCTGAGCAAGACTTCCGCGAAGAATTGAATATCGAGAAAAATAACGAATTCAAGAAAGTGCGTATTCAAGTACTTGAAGCCATAGCACGGTTTGGAAAAACGCATGAATATGATCTGATTGTAAGTGATGGTGTGTTGTTCGCAGCTAAGCGCATCGACGTCACTGAACGTATATTGGAAAGTTTGGTTAGGGAAAATCAGCGTTTACAATCGGCCAACCAGTAATTTTGCCTACTAGATCAATCTTCACCAGGTGAGCCGCTGACGGTGAATTTAGCCGACCTTGCGAAAACTTTGCAGCTTGAGCTGCACGGTGATGCCTCACATGAAGTCAACAAGCTGGCGCCCATAGCCAGTGCATCTGCTAACGAACTAACGTTTGTTGTTAGTGCTCGTTATACAGAGCAACTAGTCAAAAGCTGTGCCGGTGCGGTCATTGTGCCTGCAGCACTTGCCAAGCATGTTTCAGGTAATTATCTGGTATCTGACAATCCGTACGCCAGTTACGCAAAAGCCTCGTGGATACTGACCCCCGAAAGCAAACCCCCGGCAGGCATCGCAGAGACTGCGTGCATTGATCCAACCGCGAATGTCAGTAACAGCGCCTCGGTTGGCGAGCACTGTGTTATTGGTGCGCATACTACTGTAGCCGATGGTGTGGTTTTCGGCGCACACTGCGTTATCGGCACTAATGTTAGCGTTGGTGCCAACACACGCCTATTCCCTGGTGTAACGGTTTACGACGATTGCACTATTGGCGAGTACGGTCGGATTCAAAGTGGTGCTGTTATAGGCGCTGAAGGCTTTGGTTTTGCCTACGAAAACGGGTGGCAGGCTATTCATCAAACCGGCAAAGTGGTCATCGGCAACAAAGTGCATATTGGGGCAAATACCACGATAGATCGAGGCGCCATAGAGGACACCACGATCGCTGATGGTGTCTTGCTCGATAATCAAATACAGATTGCTCACAACGTGCGAATTGGCGAAAATACTGCCATTGCGGGATGTGTTGGCATTGCAGGCAGCACCCATATAGGTGCCAATTGTCAAATTGGTGGTGCCTGCAACATCATTGGACATCTGGAAATAGTTGATAACGTTGTATTGAATGCAACATCGTACGTGACGCAATCGATAAAAGAATCTGGTCGTTACGGCTCTGGCATGCCATTGCAAACCAACAGGGAATGGAAACGCAGTTTTGTCGTATTGTCAAAGCTGCATGAACTGCTCAAGCGCGTTAGACGACTTGAGAAAAACAATGAATGATAATAAGGCGGAATCAACGTTGGAAGGTCAAGATGATACTAAAGGTCAAGATGATATAAGAGAAATCCTGAAATATCTGCCGCACCGTTACCCGTTTTTACTCATCGACCGAGTACTGAGTTACGACCCTGACGGAGCCTTGGAGGCGATAAAAAACGTCAGTTTCAATGAACCGATATTTACCGGACATTTCCCGCAATCGCCTATTTTTCCAGGTGTGCTTATTCTTGAGGCAATGGCCCAGGCCTGTGCTCTGCATGCGTTTAAAAGTTTAGGTGGTTACCCCAGTGAAGAGACGTTGTATTTGTTGGCAGGTATCGATAAAGCTCGTTTCAAGCAACAAGTGATTCCAGGGGATCAACTTCTAATTAGCGTAAATCTGACACGTTCCAAACGCGGCATATCCAAATTTGATGCGCTGGGTACGGTAGCTGGAAAAACGGTTTGCACCAGTGAAGTTATTATCGCTAAAAACGAGATAGAGCTTTGATCCATACTACTGCCATTGTTGATGAAACGGCGAATGTAGCATCAGACGTAGAGATAGGGCCCTACAGCATCATAGGTGCAGAGGTTGAGCTGGGTTCTGGAACAGTAATTGGTCCGCACGTAGTGATAAAAGGCCCGACAAAAATGGGCAAGAACAACCGCATATTTCAGTTCGCCTCAGTAGGCGAAGACCCACAAGATAAAAAATTCGACGGCGAGCGAACCGAATTACACATGGGTGATAACAATATTGTCCGTGAATATGCCACCATAAATCGCGGTACCGCTGACGGTGGTGCATTAACCAAAATCGGTAGTGACAATTTGTTCATGGCCTACATTCATGTGGCGCATGATTGTCAGATAGGCGATTTCACAGTTTTTGCCAATGGCTCCTCATTAGCTGGACATGTCAACGTTGGCGATCATGCTATTTTGGCAGGCTTTGCCCTTGTCCATCAATTTTGTACTGTTGGTGAGCACGCTTTTGTCGGTTTAAATTCGGTTGCCAATCGCGATGTTCCGCCATTTATGATGGTCGTGGGTAACTACGCAGAAGCGCGTGGAATAAACAAAAATGGTTTGCGCCGACGCGATTTCAATGAAGAAACTATAGCGGCTTTGCATCGTGCCTATCTTGCAATGGTTCGTCAACGCGGTGATCGATCACAGGCCATGACCTCTTTGCAACCGCTGGCAGATGAATTTTCTGAAGTAAAGCGATTTATAGACTTTATTGTGTCCAGTGAGCGCGGCATTGTTCGTTAGCCAGGCAACTAAGTTAACGACGCAACACAATTCACAG